>NZ_QKSE01000021.1:0-57535 GCF_003234595.1 Curtobacterium sp. MCPF17_051
CCGCCGCCCCCTCCACCACCCACACGTCCGGCCGCGACGACGCGGCCGAGGAAGCGAGAACCGCATGACCTCCACCCAGCGCACCAGCGTCCTGCTCGGCACCCAGGACCTCACCGTCGAGGACCGCCCCGTCCCCGCCGTCGACCCCGGCGACGTGCTCGTCCGGGTCGCCGCCGTGGGTGTCTGCGGCTCCGACGTGCACTACTACCGCCACGGCCGCATCGGCGACTTCGTCGTCGAGGAGCCCCTCGTCCTCGGGCACGAGCTGTCCGGCACGATCGAGGCCGTCGGCGAGGGCGTCGACCCGTCCCGCGTGGGGGAGCGCGTGGCCATCGAGCCGCAGCGCCCCTGCCACCGCTGCGCGCAGTGCCTGGCCGGCCGCTACAACCTCTGCCCGCACATGCGCTTCTACGCGACGCCGCCGGTCGACGGCGCCTTCACCGAGTTCGTCACCATCGAGGCCGAGTTCGCCCACGTCCTGCCCGACGCCGTCTCGTTCGAGGCCGGCGCGCTCCTGGAACCCCTGTCCGTCGGCATCGCCGCCGTCCGCAAGGCGGCCATCGTGCCCGGTTCGTCGGTGCTCATCGCCGGCGCCGGTCCGATCGGCATCATCTGCGCCCAGGTCGCGAAGGCCTTCGGTGCCTCGCGCATCGTCGTCAGCGACCTGTTGCCGGAGCGCCGGGCGCGGGCCCTGGAGTACGGCGCCACCGAGGTCGTCGACCCCACCGCCGTGTCCGTCGCGTCCGACATCGTCCCCGTCGACGCGTTCATCGACGCGAGCGGTGCACCCCGAGCGGTGTCGGACGGCATCAGGGCGGTCGGTCCGGCGGGTGCCGCGGTGCTGGTCGGGCTCGGCAACTCCGAGATGACGCTGCCGGTCGAGCACATCCAGAACCTCGAGGTCACGGTCACCGGGATCTTCCGGTACACGAACACGTGGCCGGTCGCCATCGAGCTGGTCGCGTCCGGGCAGGTCGACCTCGACTCGCTCGTCACCGGTCGCTTCGGGCTCGACGACGTCCGCGAGGCCCTCGAGAGCGACACCGACCCGGAGTCGCTCAAGTCCGTCGTCTACCCCGGCGGCGTCCCGGCCTGAGTGGGCTGCGCGTCGTCCGGTGCGAGGTCCCGTACTCCGTGACGGCGCGCAGACCTCGCACGGAGTGCGGGACCTCGCACCAGAGCGAGCGACCCGGCGGAAGCGCACGCGGCGTGCGGACGCGCGCACAGGGCGGACGGGAGGCGCGGGGCCAGGCCGCCCCGCGCCTCCCGTCCGGCACGTGACCCGGAACGGGGCCACCGCCGCGTCACCGGGACGCGCTACGGTTCGCGCATGACCGCTTCACCGGCCGCCGTCGCGCCGCAGCGCACCGACCGGCGCGCGCTCGTCTCCTGGGCGCTCTGGGACTGGGGTTCCGCCGCGTTCAACGCGGTCGTCACCACCTTCGTGTTCAGCACGTACCTGGCCAGCCGGGCGTTCGTGGACCCGGCGCTCGTCGCCGACACGTCCGCGGCCGGCAAGGCGATCGTGGAACGGGAGCTCGCGCACAACGCGGCCGTCGTGTCCACCGCACTGACCATCGCGGGGATCGTCGTGGCCCTGGTGGCACCGGCCATGGGGCGGCTCGCGGACTCGTCCGGGCACCGCCGCCGGTCGGTCCTCATCGCCACGATCGGCGTCGCGCTGTCGATCGGCGGCATGGTCTTCGTGGCGCCGAGCCAGCCGTACCTGCTGCTCGGCGCAGCCCTGCTCGGCATCGGCACCGTCGCCTACGAGGTCGCGAGCGTCGGCTACAACGCCATGATCGGGCAGGTCGCCTCCGGGGAACGCACCGGCCGCGTCTCCGCCATCGGGTGGGCCGCCGGGTACTTCGGCGGGATCGTGCTGCTCGTCCTGCTGCTCGTGCTCTGCATCCAGGACTTCCGGGGCGACGGGGTCGTCGGCGGGCTCCTGCAGCTGCCGGCCACCGTCGCCGCGGGGCAGTGGGACGTCCGCGTCGCGATCGGCATCGCCGCCGTCTGGCTGGCGGTCAGCTCGATCCCGCTGTTCCTCACCGTGCCCGAGGCGGCGCCCGACCGCACCCGCGGTGGCGGCGTGTTCAGTGCCTACGCGGACCTCGGCCGGGACATCGCACGGCTGTGGCGCGAGCGCCGCAACGTCCTCGCGTTCCTGCTCGCCAGCGCGGTGTTCCGCGACGGCGTCGGGGCCGTCTTCACGTTCGGCGGGATCGTCGCCGCGCAGGTGTTCGGGTTCACGCCGTCGCAGGTCATCCTGTTCGCCATCGCCGCGAACGTCGTGGCCGGCATCGCGACGTTCGTCTCCGGACGCCTCGACGACCGGTTCGGGTCGCGTGCGCTCATCATGGTCTCGCTCGTCGGCCTCGCCGTGTGCGGGGTCGGGGTCTTCGCCGCCGGCAACGAGACGCAGTGGTTCTGGGTGCTCGGGCTGACCCTCGCCGTGTTCGTCGGTCCGGTGCAGTCGTCGTCCCGCGCGTACCTGGCGCGGCTGGCGACCCCCGGCCGCGAGGGGGAGCTCTTCGGCCTCTACGCCACCACCGGCCGGGCCGCGTCGTTCCTCGCGCCGGCGCTGTTCGGCGTGGCGGTGACCGTCGGTGGGTCGACCCGGTTCGGGATCCTCGGCGTGGTCGTCGTGCTCATCGCCGGGCTGGTGCTGATGGCGTTCGTCAAGCGGGAACCGCAGGGCGCGCGGGCCTGATCCACGGCGTGCCGTCGGCGCTGCCTGGAGGCGCGGTGCCGGTCCGTCCACAGACTGCGGTTCTGCGCACGGTTGGGCACAGGGCCGTGGTCGCGTCGGGCGGCCCGGGCCGCGGTGCGCCAGGATGGGTGCATGACCGACCAGCGCATCGCCGTCGTCGTCCTCGCCGCCGGGCAGGGCACGCGCATGAAGTCGTCCACGCCCAAGGTGCTGCACCGGCTCGCCGGACTGCCGCTCATCGGGCACGTCCTGCGCACGGCGTCGTCGCTCAACCCCGAGCACGTCGCCGTCGTCGTGCGGCACGAGCGTGACCTCGTCGCGGCCGAGGCCGTCGAGCGCGTCCCCGACGCGATCGTCGTCGACCAGGACGACGTCCCCGGCACCGGCCGCGCGGTCGAGGTGGCGGTCGAAGCACTACCCGCCGACTTCGACGGCGCCGTCGTGGTGCTGTCCGGCGACGTCCCGCTGCTCGACGCCGCGTCGCTCCGGCTCCTGGTCGACGCCCACGTCGGCGGCGGCAACGGGGCGACCTTCGTGAGTGCGATCGCCCCGGACCCGACCGGCCTCGGACGGATCGTGCGGGATGCTTCGGGCGCCTTCGTCAGCGTCGTCGAGCACAAGGACGCGACGGCCGAACAGCTGACCATCACCGAGGCGAACGCGGGCATCTACGCGTTCGACGTGGCGCACCTGCGCGCCGCCTTGCCGTCGCTCACCACGGCGAACGCCCAGGGCGAGAAGTACATCACCGACGCCCCCGCGCTGATCAGCGAGCGTGGCGGGCGCATCGACGTGGTCACCCTGACCGATCCGTGGCTCGTCGCCGGCATCAACGACCGAGCGCAGCTCTCCGACGCCGCGCGTGAACTCAACGCCCGCATCGTCCGCCGCCACCAGCTCGCCGGCGTCACCGTGCAGGACCCGGCGACCACCTGGATCGACCTCGACGTCACCATCGAGCCCGACGCCGAGGTCCTGCCGGGCACCCAGCTCGTCGGCGCCACCGCGATCGCCGCCGGCGCCGTCGTCGGGCCGGACACCACACTCCGCGACACCGAGGTCGGGGCCCGCGCCACCGTGAACCGCGTCGACGCCACCCTCGCCGTGATCGGGGACGGCGCCTCGGTCGGCCCGTTCGCCTACCTGCGGCCGGGCACGATCCTCGGTGACGACGGCAAGATCGGCACCTTCGTCGAGACGAAGAACGCCCGGATCGGCCGCGGCAGCAAGGTCCCGCACCTGTCCTACATCGGCGACGCCGAGGTGGGCGAGGACTCGAACATCGGCGCGAACACCATCACCGCGAACTACGACGGCGTGCACAAGCACCGCACCGAGGTCGGCTCGAACGTCCGCACAGGCTCGCACAACGTGTTCGTCGCCCCCGTTAGGATTGGTGACGGTGCGTACACCGGCGCCGGGACCACCGTCCGCAAGGACGTTCCGGCAGGATCGCTCGCGATCAGCTACGCCCCACAGCGCAACACCGACGGATGGGTCGAGGAACACCGACCCGGCACACCGGCGGCCGAGGCTGCTCGGCTCGCGAACGGCGAATAGATCCCGGCGACCACCCGTCGCCGACATCGACCCCGCGTGGGTCAGGGAGTGAGCACCGCACTTGTCCGGAATCAAGACAACCGGCCAGAAACGACTCGTCCTCGTCTCGGGGCGAGCACACCCGGCGCTCTCTGCCGAGATCGCGGAGGAGCTCGGGGTCGACCTCGTGCCGACCGATGCCCGGACCTTCGCGAACGGTGAGCTCTACGCCCGCTTCGACGAGTCGGTCCGTGGCTGCGACGCCTTCGTCATCCAGTCGCACACCGCGCCGATCAACGAGTGGCTCATGGAGCAGCTCATCATGGTCGACGCGCTGAAGCGTGCCTCGGCGAAGCGCATCACGGTCGTGGCGCCGTTCTACCCGTACGCCCGCCAGGACAAGAAGGGCCGCGGCCGCGAGCCGATCTCGGCCCGCCTCGTCGCCGACCTGTTCAAGGCCGCCGGCGCGCACCGCATCATGAGCGTCGACCTGCACGCCGCGCAGATCCAGGGCTTCTTCGACGGCCCGGTCGACCACCTGTTCGCCATGCCGGTGCTGCTCGAGCGTTTCCGCCAGATCCTCGACCCGAAGACGCTCACCGTCGTGTCGCCCGACATGGGCCGCGTCCGTGTCGCCGACATCTGGTCCGAGAAGCTCGGCGCCCCGCTCGCCATCATCCACAAGCGCCGCGACCCGCTCGTGCCGAACCAGGTCTCGGTGCACGAGATCGTCGGTGACGTCAGCGGCCGCGTGTGCCTGCTCGTCGACGACCTCATCGACACCGGCCGCACGATCGCCAAGGCTGCCGAGGCGCTCAAGAACGCCGGCGCCACGGGTGTCGTCGTCGCCGCGACCCACGCCGTCTTCTCCGACCCCGCCACCGAGCTGCTGCAGAGCGAGTTCATCGACCGCGTGGTCGTGACGGACACCCTGCCCCTGCCGATGGAGAAGCGCTGGGACCGCCTCGAGGTCCTGCCGATCGCCCCGCTCATCGCCCGTGCCATCCACGAGGTCTTCGACGACGGTTCGGTGACCTCGATGTTCGACGGCGCCGCTTGACCCACCCTGCGCGTGACGCCCTCGCGGCCCGGCTCCGGGCCGCGGGGAGCGTCTTCGCCGAGGACGAAGCCGACCTGTTGCTCGAGGCCGGTGACGGTGAGCCGGTGCGACTCCGCACCCTCGTGCAGCGTCGGCTGGCCGGTGAGCCGCTCGAGTACGTGCTCGGCTGGGCCGCCTTCGACGGGCACCGCATCCGTGTGACCCCAGGCGTCTTCGTGCCGCGAGCCCGCACCACCGTCGTCGTCGAGCAGGCTGCGCGTCGGCTGCAGCGCTACGACCGCGTGGTCGACCTGTGCTGCGGCGCCGGCGCGATCTCGGTCGCCCTGTTCGGTCGCGTCGGGGCGCTCGACCTCGTCGCCACCGACATCGACCCGGACGCCGTCGACGTCGCGGCCGAGAACATCGGGGACCGCGGCATCGTCGTCGCCGGTGACCTGTTCGCGCCGCTGCCCGATCGGTTCCGCGGCGCCGTGGCGGTCATCGCGGTGAACGCCCCCTACGTGCCGACGGCCTCGATCGAACTCATGCCGACCGAGGCCCGCGAGCACGAACACCGCGTCGCCCTCGACGGTGGTGCGGACGGCCTCGACCTGCACCGGCGGATCGCCGCGGGTGCGGGGGAGTGGCTCCGCCCCGGTGGCGCCGTCGTCATCGAGGTGTCCGAGGCCCAGGCCGAGGCGTCCGCCGCTGCGTTCACTGCCGCCGGGTTCTCCGCCGTGGTCGAGCGGGAGGCCGAGGTCGACGGCACCTGCGTCGTCGCGACCCTGCCCGCCTGACCCTGCCCCTGACCCTGACCCTGACCCTGCCCGCCGGGCCTGGCCTGCGCGCCGAACCCCGGGGTCGAGCGGTCACGACACACCGCTCAGGTTCGCCGAGGCGGCACGAAGTGTCGCCTGCGCGTCCGCGAACCGACGCTTTCTGCACCCCCGGCGCGACGCACGTGGCGTGTCGCGCGAGCACGGCGAGGGGCGTGGCGGGTCGGCACCGGGCCTCCAGGCCGTCGGGTGACCGGAGCGCGCCTGCGTCGAGCGGTCACGACATGCCGCTCAGGTTCGCCGAGGCGGCATGAAGTGTCGCCTGCACGTCTGCGAACCGACGCTTTCTGCACCCCGTGCGCGACGCATGTGGCGTGTCGCGCGAGCACCGTGAGGGGCGTGGCGGGCCGGCACCGGGCCTCCAGGCCGTCGGGTGACCGGAGCGCGCCTGCGACGAGCGGTCACGACATGCCGCTCAGGTTCGCCGAGGCGGCATGAAGTGTCGCCCGCGCGCCCACGAACCGACGCTTTCTGCACCCCCGGCGCGACGCACGTGGCGTGTCGCGCGAGCACGGCGAGGGGCGTGGCGGGCCGGCACCGGGCCTCCAGGCCGTCGGGTGACCGGAGCGCGCCTGCGACGAGCGGTCACGACACGCCGCTCGGGTTCGCCGAGGCGGCACGAAGTGTCGCCCGCGCGCCCACGAACCGACGCATCCTGCCCACTCGACGGCCGTCAGGGGGGCGTGTCGCAGGCCCGTTGCGGGACCGTCAGCGCGCGTCGACCGTCACCGTGTGCCAGCCCGTCGCGCCGTTGGGTGCCGGCGGCCGGTCCACGCTCGTCTGCACCTCGCCGTCCGCACTGGTCGCCCGCACCTCGATGCGGTGGGAGCCGGCGGTCGGCGTCCACCGCACCACCCACTGTCGCCAGGTGTCCGCGGAGATCGAGTCGGCGAGTTCGGCGCGCTGCCAGTCGCCGCCTCCGACGCGGACCTCGACGGCCTTCACGCCCCTGTGCGGCTGCCACGCGACCCCGGCGATCGCCACCGGCTTGCCCGCGGTCACCGTCGACCCGTTCCGCGGGGTGTCGATGCGGGACTCGAGCTTGACCGGGCCACGCTCCGACCAGCCACGCGGTGTCCAGTAGCCCTGCGCGTCGGCGAACCGGGTGACCTCGAGCTCGGTGACCCACTTCGTCGCCGAGACGTACCCGAACAGGCCCGGCACGACCATCCGCACCGGGAACCCGTGCTCGGTCGGCAGGGGCTCGCCGTTCATCCCGACCGCGAGCAGCGCCGCGGTGCCGTCGTCCTGCAGCACGTCGAGCGGGGTGCCCGCGGAGAACCCGTCGATGCTCCGTGAGAGCACCATGTCGGCGTCGCCCGTCGGACGTGCCCGGGCGAGGAGCTTCCGGATGGGGTAGCCCAGCCAGCGGGCCGTGCCGATGAGGTCACCGCCGACCTCGTTCGACACACAGCTCAGGGTGGCCACGTGCTCCTCGAGCGGCAGTGCGAGCAGCTCGTCCCACGTCAGCGTGACCTCCTGCTCGACCGCACCGTGGATGCGGAGCGACCAGTCGGCGGGATCGACCTGCGGCACCCGCAGGGCCGTGTCGATCCGGTAGAAGTCGGCGTTCGGCGTGATGTAGGGGGTGATGCCGTCGACGTCGAGCGATGCACCCGCGGGGACCGCCGGTGCAGCGGTCGCCGCCACGGGCAGCCGGATGGCCCGCCGGGCAGCAGCGGCCGCCTGCATCGCGGACGACCCCAGCCGGGAGGCGGTGCCCACCACGACCGCGAGGGTCGCCGTCGTGACGCCCCAGACCAGGAACGTCCGACGCTCCGCCGAGGCGGGTCGCGGTGCCGCCGTCGGCACGCTCGCCGCGGCCTCCCACCGGCGCAGCCGCTGGAGCAGCAGGCGCAGGACGACCACTGCCGCCGCGATGCCGAGGACCGTCGGGGCGCCGTCGAGCGTCCCGCTGCCCGAGCGGGTGCTGACGGCCAGCAGCGCCAGCACACCACCGGCGGCGAACACGAGGGCGCCGAAGGGTGGGCGCACACGTTCGAGGACACCGGCGCCGGCACTGATCGCGATGACGATCACCGTCATGAGCACGAACAGGGCGACCTTGTCCCCGGTGCCGAACACGGCGACCATGGAGTCCTTCGCACCCGGGGGAGCGAGGTCGATGACGGCGGACCCGACGGCGACCAGGGGGCTGCCCGCTCCGCCGAGCAGCAGCGCGCCGAACTCGGCGACACCGAGGAACGCGGCGGCGGCCACGACGCCGACGATCGCGGCGATCAGCGTCCAACGTCGGGTCACAGGGCCGTCGGGCCCGCTCGGGCCGTCCGACGGACCCGCCGTCGGTCGACCGATCGGTTCGTCCGTCGTCTCGGTGGTCACCGCCCGAGCGTAGGTCGCCCGGCCGCTCGTGGGCTGTGTGCGCGCGCTTCCCCGCGCGTTCATCGGGTTCGGCCAGCAGGTGGCGCGCGGCTCGTGGGAGGATCGGACCGTGCTGCAGCGTCCGGATGGTGTCCCGCGGTCCGGTCGTGCCCGCGGTGCACGGCGGACACCGATGTCGCCGGCACGTCGACTCGCCACCCTGCGCTGGGTCATCGTCGCCGTCTGGCTGGCCCTCCTGATCACCCGGATCGTCGTCGTCTCCACGGCGCCGGGCGTCGACCTCTCCTGGTACGGCATCGTCGAGTTCGGCGCGATCGGCCTCGGCGTCGTGGTCATCGTGGTCGCCGTCGTACGGACCGCCACGGCACGGCGGCGGCAGGCGGACGAGGCCCTCGCGCTCGCCATCCGGCGGATCGACCCGACGGTGTGGCTCGTGCCGGCGGCGCCGACACCGGAACTCCGTGGCGTCGTCGACGAGATCCGTCCGGACACCCACCTCGGTTCGCGCGTGACGTGGGCCTTCGGCGCCACCGAGGCCTCCCTGTGGGAACTCGACGAACGGCGGGCGACCCGGCTGCTCGTGATCCGGTGGAGTCGCGTCGTGCACGTGGGGCTCGAAGACGTGGCGGAAGGCTTCGACGGCTCGGAACGACTCGACGGTCCAGCAGAGGCCGGCGGCGCGGGGCAACCCGGCGGCTCGCCGCGACCCGGCGGGTCCGGTGGTGCTCGCCGCGCCTGTGCGGTGGCGATCCACCACGTACGACCTGACGACACCCCCGCCGTGGCGACCTTCTTCGTCCGGACCGCCCCGGGTTCGCGTCGGCTGCTCGGGCGCGGTCCGCGGCTGGACCGGCTCGTCGCCGACCTGGCGCGGGAACGCATCGTCGCCTGACGCGACGGAGGGCCCCGGGGTCGGCGAGGCCCTCCTTGCGATGACCCGCACCGACCTCGGTCGTCGGCAGCGGGCGCGGTCGTCAGTGCGTGGACGGCTCCTGCTCGACCTCGCGGCGGTCGTCGTCGGACCACAGCGTGTGGAAGGTGCCGTCCTTGTCGATGCGCTGGTAGGTGTGTGCGCCGAAGAAGTCGCGCTGGCCCTGAATCAGCGACGCCGGCAGCCGGTCGGACGCGAGCGAGTCGAAGTACGACAGCGCGGACGAGAAGCCCGGCGCAGGGACGCCCGACGCGGCCGCGATGCCGACGATGCGGCGCCAGGCGGCTTCGCCCTCGGCGACGGCGTTCGCGAAGTACGGGTCGACGAGCAGTGACTCGAGCTTCGGGTTCTCGGCGTACGCCTCGACGATGCGGTTCAGGAACTGGGCCCGGATGATGCAGCCGCCCCGCCAGATCTTCGCGACGTTGCCGAGGTCGATGTCCCAGCCGTACTCCTTCGCCCCGGCGATGATGAGGTCGAAGCCCTGCGCGTACGCGACGACCTTCGAGGCGTAGAGCGCCGCACGGACGTCGTCGGCGAAGGTGTCCGGCACCTCGGCGATCTGCGGACGGTTCTTGATCGACTGCTGCACGGCGGCACGCTGCGTCGGCTTCGACGAGACGGCGCGGGCGAACACGGCTTCGCCGATGCCCGAGACGGGGATGCCCAGGCCCACGGCGTTCTGCACGGTCCAGACGCCGGTGCCCTTCGAGCCGGCCGCGTCACGGATGACGTCGACGAGCGGCTTGCCGGTGTCGGCGTCGCGCTGCTTGAGGACCTCGCCGGTGATCTCGATCAGGTAGGACTCGAGGTCGCCCTTGTTCCACTCGTCGAACACCTGCACCAGGTCCTCCACCGAGAGCCCGCCGACGCGACGGAGCAGGTCGTACGACTCGGCGATGAGCTGCATGTCGGCGTACTCGATGCCGTTGTGCACCATCTTGACGAAGTGACCGGCGCCGTCGGTGCCGATGTGGGTCACGCACGGTTCACCTTCGGCCACCGCGGCGATCGACTTCAGGATCGGCCCGAGCGTCTCCCAGGCCTCCTTCGAGCCACCGGGCATGATCGACGGGCCCTTGAGTGCACCCTCTTCACCACCGGAGATGCCGGTACCGACGAAGTTCAGGCCCTTCTCGCGCAGGTCGTGCTCACGTCGGATGGTGTCGTGGAAGTTCGCGTTGCCGCCGTCGACGATGATGTCGCCCGGTTCGAACCGTTCGGCGAGCTGCCCGATCACGGCGTCCGTGCCCTTGCCGGCCTGCACCATGATGATGGCTGTCCGGGGCTTCGACAGCGAGGCGACGAACCCGTCGATGTCCTCGGACGCGATGAACCCGGCGTCGCCGTGCTCCTGGAGCAGTTCCTCGGTGCGGGCGTACGTGCGGTTGTAGACCGCCACCGTGTTGCCTTCGCGCGATGCGAGGTTGCGGGCGAGGTTCGAGCCCATCACTGCGAGTCCGACGACTCCGATGTTCGCCCGACCGTTGTTGTCTGCCACGAGGGTCTCCTTTGTCCTGACGTTGGCGCCCAACCTACGACCGGTGGTCTGGGATCGCACAGGTGTTCCGGGAACTGGGGACCAGAGTTCACCGGATCAATACTGTGGAGGGATGAGCGAGCTCGCTGTCCACCCGCCCGTCCTCGTGATGGGGGTCTCCGGCTCCGGCAAGTCCACCATCGGCCAGGCGCTCACCGACGCCCTGGTCGCGCAGGGCGAACCGTGCGTCTTCGTCGACGCCGACGACCTGCACCCGGTCGCCAACAAGGAGAAGATGCGGCAGGGCACCCCGCTCACCGACGAGGACCGCTGGCCGTGGCTCGACGCCTGCGCCGAGCGGATCGCCGCGGTCGAATCGGACGGCTCCCGCTGCGTGATGGCGAACTCGGCGCTCAAGCGCGCCTACCGGGACCGTCTGCGCGAGTCCGCGCCGGGTCTCGTCATCGCCTTCCTCGACGGGTCGCGCGACCTGATCGCCGAACGGCAGTCCCACCGCCAGCACGAGTACATGCCGACGACGCTGCTCGACTCGCAGTTCGCGACCCTCGAGCGGCCGCAGCCCGACGAGGCCGCCGTCGCGGTGTCGATCGACGGATCGGTCGACGACACCGTGCGGGAGATCCTCGCCGCGCTCGCGGTCACTTCCGGCTGAGCTCGGACAGCCGGGCGCGGTACTCCTCGGCGTCGATGTCGCCGCGAGCGAACCGGTCGGCCAGCACACCGCGGGCGTCCGAGCGGGCGCGCCAGCTCCCTCGTCGGAGCACCCCGAACACCAGGAACACGACGAGGAACGCGAAGAAGAAGAACGCGGGGAACAGGAAGAACGGGAACCCGCCGCCCTGCCAGTACGGGCCGTGGGCTGCTGCCGTCGTGAGTGCGGATGCGGTGATGGACGTGAACACGGTGATCTCCTGTGGTCGGTTTCGGGGCCGCTGTCGCGACACGTCGACTCTCCGGCCTGGAGGCCCGCCACGCGTCCGCCGCGCAGCCCCACTTCCGTCTGCTCCCGCGGTCGTACTGCGGTCGTTCCTCACCAGGGACCTACTCCCCGGGGAGTAGTCCACAGGCACCCCTGCGGTCGATGCCGGGGCGGACCGACGTCCCTAGGCTCGACCCATGACGACAGGGCCACGCGAAGACGACCGCGACCTGGCTGGCGACCGCTGGCCGGGGCGTCAGCGGTTCGCCCGGTCCGGTCGGGTCCTGCCGGTGGCCGTCGTGCAGATCGTCGGCACGATCCTCGCGTCCCGCATCACGGTCGCAGGGCCGGGCGGTCCGCCGTGGGCACGACACGGTGCGATCGGCGGCGTCGATCCCGTCGTGCTCGGCCCACTCGCCGGCGCGCTCCTCGTGGCCGGCGTCGTCGTCCTGCCGTGGCGGTGGAGGTGGCCACGATCGGTGCTGCTCGTCACGTTGGCGACAACCGTCGGGTACGCCCTGGTCGTGAGCCCCCGCGGGCCCTTCGTGGCGGCGCTCACGATGGCCATCGCGAACGCGTGGCTGCGGGGCCACCGACGGACCGTGGCGGTGGCCGCTGTCGTCGCCGTCCTGGTGCTCCCGTCGGCCGACGTGCTGCTCGGCCGGGCTCCGGGGCTCGACCTCGGTGCTGTGCTGCTGTGCGCGGCGTGGCTGACGGTGACGATCGCCGTGTCCGAACTCGTCCGGGTGCAGGTCGAGCGGGTCGCCGAACGCCGTCGACAGCGTGCGGAAGCCGAACGGGTGCGGGCGGGCGAGGAGCGTGTGCGCATCGCCCGCGAACTGCACGACTCGGTGGCGCACAGCATGTCCCTCATCAACCTGCAGGCGGGCGTGGCTCTGCACCTCGGTGACGGACTCCCCGCGCAGACCCACGACGCCCTGCTGAACATCCGTGACTCGAGCCGCGATGCGCTCGTCGAGCTCCGGACGATCCTCGGCGTGCTGCGCTCGGTGGACGGCGGCCCCGCGAGCACCGGTGGACCCGATCGGAGTCCCGTTCCCGGCCTCGATCGGGTCGCGGAGCTCGTCGATCGTGCCCGTGCCGCCGGCGTCGCGGTCGATCTCCGGATCCACGGCGACCCGTCGAGCGTCACCGGGACCAGCAGCCGGAGCGCTTTCCGCATCGTGCAGGAATCCGTCACCAACGTCATGAAGCACGCCCCCGGTCACGACACGTCGGTCGTGGTCACCGTCGGGGCCGACGTCGTCGACCTGATCGTCGAGGACCACCCGTCGGCCGTCCCGGACCGCTTCGCGCGACGAGACGGCCTCGGCGCGACCGGCAAGGGCATCATCGGCATGCGGGAGCGCGCCGCCGCGGTCGGCGGAGAGCTGTCCGTGGGGCCGACGACGGACGGCGGTTGGCGCGTCGTGGCACGCCTGCCGATCAGTACCGGCGGTTCGACCGACGACGCCGGTTCGATCGACCTCGCGGACGGAGCCGGATCATGACCCCGATCACCGTCCTGCTCGTCGACGACCAGGTCCTCATCCGTGCCGGCCTCCGCGCGCTCCTCGACGCCGAACCCGGCATGGCGGTCGTCGGCGAGGCCGGCGACGGGGACGCTGCGGTCGACGCTGCCCGGGCGCTGCGACCCGACGTGGTGCTCATGGACATCCGCATGCCCGGCACCGACGGGCTCGCCGCCACCCGCAGCATCAGCGACGACCCGGACCTCGACGGCGTGCACGTCGTCATCCTCACGACCTTCGAGCAGGACGATTACGTCTTCGAGGCGATCCGGTCCGGGGCGGCCGGGTTCCTGGTGAAGGACACGGAACCCGCCGAGCTCCTCCGCGCCGTCCGCACCGTGGTGGCCGGCGACTCGTTGCTCTCACCCGGTGCGACCCGTTCCCTGGTCGAGGCGTACGCCACCCACGCGAAGCCGTCGTCCCTCGCGCCGGGCCTCTCGGTGCTCACCGATCGCGAGCGCGAGGTCATGCAGCTCGTGGCGGTCGGACTCACCAACGCCGAGATCGCCGCGCGGCTGTTCGTCAGTCCGCTCACCACGAAGACCCACGTCTCCCGAGCGATGATCAAGCTCGGTGCCCGCGACCGCGCGCAGCTCGTCGTGTTCGCCTACGAGACCGGACTCGTCACTCCGGGCTGGCAGCCCTGACACCGCGGCCGATCAGCGGCGCACCGCACTGATCGCCCCGTGCGGCCGGTGCCCCGGGTCCGTGCGGGTGTGGGCGTCCACGACGTCGAAGCCCGCTTCGTCCAGCAGCGCCGCCAGGGACGCGACCGGCCAGCGGTACGCGGTGACGACCGCGTGGTCGAAGGCTTCGACCGCGGCGCCCTCGAAGAACCCGAGCAGCAGCCCACCGCCGGGGGTGAGCACCCGATCGAACTCGGCGAGTGCCCCACCGATCCGCGACGGCTCGTGGTGGATCACCGAGTACCAGGCCAGGATCCCGTCGGCGCTGCCGTCCGCGAGCGGGAGCGCTTCGAGCGACCCGAGCCGGAAGTCGACCGAGGCGCTGTGCGTCCGTCGAGCGTGCTCGACGAACTCCGGCACCGCGTCGATGCCGCTGGCACGGTGCCCCTGCCGTGCGAGGTGCGCCGTCCAGTGACCGGGTCCGCACCCGGCGTCGACCAGGGGGCCGCTGCGACCGGTTGCCCAGGCGTCGACGAGGGCTCGGTCGTCGGGGTGGACGGCGTCCATCGACCCGAGCAGCGCCGCGTACTCGTCAGCTCGAGCGCTGTACGCCGCCGACACTCGCTCCGTCATGCGCCGACCGTACCGCCGCAGCGCCGGACCGTGCGAGGTTCCGTGTCCCGTGCGACCCGGCAACCCTCGCACCAAGCACGGAACCTCGCACCACCCAGCAGCCCCGCCGCGGCCGCCCACGTCAGAGCTTGAACGTCGCCCGCGGGATGTCGGACACGATGCGCCGGGCGGTTCGGACCGCGTCCTCCTCGGAGACCTGGTGCGTGACCACGAGCGACGCCAGGTACGCGGCGTCCGCCCGCCGCGCCATGTCGTGCCGCGCGGGGATGGAGCAGTACGCGCGGGTGTCGTCGATGAACCCGGAGGTCTTGGTGAACGACGCGGAGTCGGTGACAGCCGACCGGTAGCGCCCGATGGCCGCCGGGGTGTCGATGAACCACCACGGCGCGCCCGCGTACACGGCGGGGTAGAAGCCCGCGAGCGGCCCGATCTCGCGCGAGAAGACGGTCTCGTCGACGGTGAAGAGCACCAGGTGGAACCCGGGAGCGGTGCCGAAGGACTCGAGCAGCGGCCGGAGGGGCTCCGTGAAGGACCCGACGGCCGGCAGGTCGTGCCCGGTGTCCGGCCCGAAGCGCTCGAGCGTCGGGGTGTGGTGGTTCCGGATCACCCCGGGGTGCAGCTGCATGACGAGGCCGTCCTCGACGCTCATCTCCGCCCAGCGGTAGAGCATGTCGTGCCGGTACGCCGTCGCCTCGGCCTCGGTGATCGACGACGCATCGTGCAGCGCCGCCGCGTGGATGCGTTCCCGCTCGCTCGACGGCAGGGGAGCGGAGCCCGCGTCGAGCACCCCGGTGTCCGTGGCGGTCGCGCCGTGCTCGATGAAGTACCGGCGACGTGCGCGGAGAGCCGCCAACAGCCCTGCGTGGGTGCCCGTGTCGATGCCGGCGGCCTCGCCGATCGACGCGACCACGGGCCTCCAGTCCGACCGCGCCGGGTCGAACACGGCGTCCGCGCGGAACGTGGGGAGCACCCGGCCGGTGAAGCCGGGGTCCGCCGCGAGCTGCGCATGCGCAGCGAGGTCGTCCGCCGGGCCGTCCGTGGTGGCGAGGACCTCGATGCCGAAGGCGTCGAAGAGCGCGCGTGGCCGGAAGGCGGGGGACGCCAGCAGGCCGGCGATGTGGTCGTACTGGTCGTCCGCGTTCGCGGCGGACGGTGCCTGGTCGAGCCCGAACACGTCGTGCAGCTCCGTCTCGAACCAGTAGCGCACGGGGGTCCCGAGGAAGTCGTCCCAGTGCTCCGCCAGCTGCCGCCAGATGGTTCGGCCTGGAGGCACGCCATGCGTCCCCGACAGGTCCGCGCGTCCCAGCGCGGCCAGGTCCACCCCGTTCGCGTGCAGCAGGCGGAGCACGTAGTGGTCGGGGGTGATGAGCAGCGACGCGGGGTCGCTGAACGGCTGGTCCGAGGCGATCAGCGCCGCGTCGACGTGCCCGTGCGGCGAGATGATCGGGGCGTCCTTGACCGCCTCGTACACGGTGCGTGCCACGGCTCGCGCTCCGGGGTCGGCGGGGAACAGCCGGTCGGGGTGCGGTGCGAGCCGGGTGGTGCTGCTGGTCTGGGTCATCATCGACTCCTTCAGGACGGACGGTGTGCCGAGGCGGGCGCGGGCCCGGTCGACTCGCGCACGGTCAGGTGGGTGGGCAGGGCGACGGCGCCGGACATGTGCTCCCCGGGCAGTTCGTCGGCGGGCAGCGCGCCGAGCCGTCCGAGCAGCATCCGGATCGCGACCCGGCCGGCCCGCTCGATCGGCGAGGTCATCGTGGTGAGCGGCGGGTTGCAGAAGTCGGCGCCGAAGATGTCGTCGCAGCCCACGATGCTCATGTCCTCGGGGACGCGGACCCCGCGCTCGCGCAGCCGGGCGAGCATCCCGATGGCGATCAGGTCGTTGAAGGCGATGCACGCGGTCGCACCGGCGTGCACGGCGGCGTCGGCGGCCGCGGCGCCGGAGTCGACGAAGGGTGCGTGCGGCCCGACCCTGGCGACGCGGATCCCCAGGCGCTTGGCGACCTGCACGAGGGCGCGCCACCGACGCTCGTTGGACCACGAGCTGTCCGGCCCGGCGACGTACAGGATCTCCCGGTGTCCCAGCGACACCAGGTGCTGCACCGCCTGCTCCACCCCGCCGGGGGTGTCGATGAGCACCGAGGGCACGCCGGTGGGCCGGCGGTTCACGACGACCAGGGGGATCCGTTCGGCGAACCGTGCGATCTGCGCGTCGGACAGGCGTGACGCCGTGAGCACGACCCCGTCGGCCTTCGCCCCCACGGCGGTGAGTGCGGCCATCTCGGCGTCGGCGGACTCCTCGGTGTCGACGAGCAGCTGCGTCCAGCCGGCCCCGGCGAGCTGGTGCTGGGTGCCGCGGATGACGTCGAAGTAGAACGGGTTCGTGATGTCGGACACGAGCACGGCGACGGCGCGGGTACGGCCCGAGGTCAGCGCCCGCGCCGTCGAGTTGGCGACGTAGCCGAGCTCGCGGGCTGCCCGCTGGATGCGCTCCTGGGTGACGGGGTTGACCCGGTCGGGCAGGGACAGGGCGCGGGAGACGGTGGACGCGGCGACCCCGGTGGCGTCGGCGATGTCGCGGATGGTGACGCGACGCGCGGCACCAGCGGCGGTGCCGGCAGCACCGCCCGTGCGCCCGCCGCCGTCCGTCGAGAGGTCCTTCACGAGGCCGAACGTATTCGCGTCTGGCAACAAGTGGCAACCGGTTGCCGCATGTTGCCAACGGCGGAACAGTGGTGCCACCGAGCAGCGCCGCTCGGAGGAGGTCTCGAGGAGGAAACCCCCGTGAAGACGCGAAGACTGCAAGTCCGCACCCTCGTCGGTGCCGTCGCCGTGGTCGCCCTCGCCGCACTGTCCCTGCAGGGATGTGCCGTGGTGAACGGCAGCGGCGACGACCCGAACACCCTCCGCGTGATGATGGGCGCGGACACCACCTACCCCAAGGAACGCAAGCAGTGGCAGCGGGACACCGCCGCCGAGTTCAAGCGCACGACCGGTGCCGACATCCAGTGGGAGACCTACTCGTCCGCGCAGGAGGAGTTGACCGCGATCCAGACGAGCGTCATCTCCGGGCAGGGCCCCGACGTCTACGCGATCGGCACCACCTTCACCCCGACCGCGTACGCCACCGGTGCGTTCGTCGAGATGGGCACGAAGGAGTGGGACGCGATCGGCGGCAAGGACCAGTTCGACCCCGCGTCGTTCGGCATCTCCGGTCCGAGTGCGTCGAAGCAGATCGGGATCCCGTTCGCCAGCCGTCCGTTCGTGATGGCGGTGAACAAGGACCTGCTCGCGAAGGCCGGCATCACCGACATGCCGACGACGTGGGACGAGCTGACCGCCGACGCGAAGGCCACCACGGGTGACGGACGCCACGGCATGGCGATCGCCTACGCCGACGGCTTCGACCCCTGGAAGTTCGTGTGGGGGATGGCCCAGAACGCCGGCAACACGATCGTCGACGGCTCGAAGGCCGAGATCGACAGCGAGGCCGTCGAGAACGCCTACCGCACCTACTTCGACTGGGTGACGAAGGACGGTGTCGTCGACCCGGCCGCGATCGGCTGGAACAACGCCCAGGCCCTCGCGCAGTTCACCGAGGGCAAGGCAGCGTTCTTCCCGATGACGACCACCACCGCCATCAACTCGTTCCAGGACACCAAGGTCGACGGGAAGTACGAGTTCGCCCTGCTGCCGACCGTCCCGCCGGGTGCGACGGAACGGCCGTCCGACGGCATCGAGGCCGCCAGCATCCTGTCCGGCGACAACTGGGTCGTCGCCGACTACGGCACCAAGCAGGAGCTGTCGTTCGCGTTCGTCGAGCAGCTCAGCGCGCCGGAGGCCCAGCTCGAGTACTACGACCTGTTCGGCAACCTGCCGACCAACGCGTCGGCCGCCGCCGACCTGGCGGCCGACAACCCGCAGCTCAAGCCGATCATCGACGCCGGCCGCCTGTCCAAGCCGACCGCGTTCACCGGCGCCTGGTCGGACATCCAGCTCGCCCTGGTCGACGTGGTCGTGCAGTCGATCCCGTCGCTGAAGTCCGGCGAGGTCACCGACGACCAGCTCCGCAAGCGACTGCAGGACGCCCAGAAGGACGCCCAGGCCACCCTCGACCGTCAGAAGAACGGAGGTCTGTGATGACCAGCACGCAGACCAGGCCCCGCACCGACGCGGCGCCCCCTCGGCCGGTCCGTCCCGCCGGCAAGACGCCCCTCTACAAACGGGGGCGTCCACTGTGGATGCTCCTGCCCGGCGGCGTCCTCATGCTCGCCGTCATCGTGGTGCCGCTCCTGGTGGGCTTCTGGATCGCGATGCTCGACCTCGACCAGTACACGCTCCGCCAGTGGTTCAGCGCCCCGTTCGTCGGGCTGGCCAACTTCACCGAGGCGTTCACGAACTCGCCGCTGCTGCACTCCATCTGGATCTCGGTGTCGTTGTCGGTGCTCGTCACGGCCGTGACCGTGCCGATCGGGGTCGCCGCCGCGATCTCGACGCAGAACCGGTTCCCCGGTCGCGGGCTCGTCCGTTCGATCTACCTGATCCCGTACGTGCTCCCCGCGTTCGTCGTCGGCACGTTCTTCCGCACGATGCTCCAGCCGCAGGGGGTCGTGAACTCGATCCTGCACACCGACGTGCTGTGGCTGAACGGCTCCGCGTCGTACTGGGCGCTCGCCGGCGTGATGATCTGGACGAGCTGGCCCTTCGTCTACCTGCTGTCCCTGGCGGGGCTGCAGGCCGTGGACAACGAGGTGCACGAGGCCGCCGCGCTCGACGGGGTGACCTGGTGGGCGAAGCTGCGGTACATCATCTTCCCGTACCTGCGCGGACCCCTCAGCCTCGCGGTGATCATCTCGATCCTGCACAACATCAACAACTTCACGCTGCCGTTCGTGCTGTTCGGCATCCCGCTGCCGTCCAGCGTCGAGGTGATGCCCGTCCTGACGTACATCGCGAGCTTCCAGTCGTTCCGCTTCGGCCTGTCCGCGGCGATGGCGATCTGCTCGCTCGTGATCGTCGCGATCCCGCTGTTCGTCTACCTGCGGGCGGTCAAGCTCGACACCGGTGACGACGCCGGCCCCAACCGGAAGCAGCGTCGCGCCGACCGCGCCACGCTCGCTGCCGCCCCGACCGCCGCCGACATCGACGGAGCACGCGCATGACCACCCCGAGCACGTCCTTCAGCACCCGCACGCGCCCCACGGCGACGCTCACCGAGAGCATCACGACCGGCAACGGCGGGCGACGGAGCAAGCGCCCCTACGACACCGACGTCACCCGGTTGCTGCCGCGCTGGCTGCTCGTCACCGTCATCGCGGTGATCATCGCGTTCATCGCCGTCCCTGTGCTCTACATCCTGTTCGGCTCCGTCAACTCCGACGTCGCCGTCGCCCGTGGCGAGTACTTCCCGTCCGAGTTCACCCTGTCGAACTACGTCGAGATCTGGTCCACCGTCGCCCTCGGCGAGGGACTGGTGAACTCGATGCTCACCGCCGGTGCCGTCGCCGTCGCGAGTGCCGCACTCGCCGTGTCGACGGCCTACGTGCTCGTTCGGTTCCGGTTCCTCGGGCGGCTGACCATCCTGCGTGGGCTCCTCGCCCTGCAGTCGATCCCCGGCACGCTCCTGCTCCTGCCGGTCTTCGTGGTGTTCTCGAACATCGCCAGCGCCACCGGCGTGCAGATCATCGGCACCCGCTGGGGCCTGTTCGTCACCTACCTGACCTTCGCCCTGCCGTTCTCGACGTGGGTGATGGTCACCTACCTGCGCGGTCTGCCGAAGGAACTCGAGGAAGCGGCACGCATCGACGGCGCCAGCTCGACGAAGATCCTGACGAAGATCGTGCTCCCGCTGTCGTGGCCCGGCATCGTCGTGTCCGCGATCTTCGCCTTCCTGCTCGGCTGGAACGACGTCCTGTTCTCAACGATCATGACGACCCCGAACACCCGGACGGTCGCCGTGGTCCTGCAGGTGCTCGGCACCACCCAAGAGGGCGGCGCGGTCCCGATCTACGGCCAGATGATGGCCGCCTCGATCGTCTGCGCCGTCCCCGTCGTCGCCCTTTACCTGATCTTCCAGCGCTACCTGGTCGGCGGGCTCACCGCCGGCTCCGTCAAGTAGGCCGCAACCCAGAACCGGACTGGAGGCCCGTGGCGGCCCCGCCACGCGCCTCCCGTCCGAACGAAAGGACACCATGACCGACCAGCCCAGTTGGGAACTCTCCGGTTTCGGCGACGAGATCGACGCCGACCCGGTCGTCCAGGTCGCGGTCCTCCAGGCGCTCGGTGCGAGCGCCATCGAGGTCCGCAGCGCCTGGGGCGTCAACGTCGTCGACCTCGACGAGGACCAGCTCGCCGGACTCCACCGGCTGCTCGACGAGCGCGGGCAGACCGTGTCCGCGATCGCCTCGCCGATCGGCAAGGTGCCCGTCGACGAACCGGTCGAGCACGAGGTGTCACGACTCGCCCGTGCGATCCGCGCCGCGCACGCCCTCGGCACGACGAACATCCGGATCTTCTCGTTCTACTTCGAGGGCCGCACACCCGACGACGTCCGCGACGACGTCCTCGTCCGGATGCGGGCACTGGCCGACCTCGCCGAGCGCGAAGGGGTGACCCTGCTGCACGAGAACGAGAAGGACATCTACGGCGACGTCCCCGCGCGGGTGCTCGACATCGTCGAGAGCGTCGGTTCGTCCGCGCTCCGCCTGGCCTGGGACAACGCGAACTACGTGCAGTGCGGCGTCCGGCCCTTCTCCGACGGGTGGGAGCAGCTCGCCCCGTACGTCGACTACCTGCAGGTCAAGGACGCCCTCGCCGCCGACTCGTCGGTGGTGCCGGCGGGCGAGGGCGACGGCGAACTGCTCCAGACCCTCACCGCGCTCCGCGACGCCGGCTACTCCGGGTACGCCTCGCTCGAGCCGCACCTCAGCGACTTCACCTCCCTCGGCGGGTTCTCCGGCCCCGCGGCCTTCGGTCGTGCCGGACGGGCCTTCCGCACCCTCACCGACCAGATCGGAGTCACCCTGCGATGACCGAACCCACCAACCCGCTCCGCCTGGCCGTCGTCGGCGCCGGTGTCATCGGACGCCACCACGCCACCGTCGCCGTGCACCACCCCGACCTGCAGGTCGTCGCCCTCGTCGACGCCGTGCCCGAAGCCGCCACGAGCGCGGCGGAGGCGGTACAGGAGCTGGGTGCCGCCCGCCCGATCACGACGTCCACCATCGAGGAGGCGATCGAACAGACCGACATCGACGTCGTCGCGATCTGCTCGCCCTCGGGCATGCACGTGCAGCTGGCCGAGGCCGCCCTGGCCGCCGGCAAGCACGTCGTCATCGAGAAGCCGCTCGACACCACGATGCCCCGGGCCCGGCAGATCGCGGCGCTCGCCGCAGCCGCTCGCGACCGTGGGCTCGTCACGAGCGTCATCAGCCAGCACCGCTTCGACCCGGCGTCGGCAGCCGTCGCCCGGGCCGCGCACGACGGCGGGTTCGGCACCGTGACCTCGGGGCTCGCGAGTGTCGCCTGGTACCGGTCGCAGGGGTACTACGACTCCGGTGACTGGCGCGGCACCTGGGCGCTCGACGGCGGCGGCGCGGTGATGAACCAGGGCGTGCACACCGTCGACCTGCTCGTCTGGGCGCTCGGCCGTCCGGTCGAGATCTCGGCCCAGACCGGCCTGCTCGCGCACGACCGCATCGAGGTCGAGGACACCGCCGTCGCCACCGTCCGTTTCGCCGGCGGAGCGCTCGGGGTCGTCCACTGCACGACCGCGGCGTACCCGGGGCTCTCCGCCCGGTACGCCGTGTACGGCACGCACGGCTCCGCCATCGTCGACGACGACCGGCTCGCGTACTTCCACATCGCCCCCGACACCGCCACGCTCGAGTCCGCCGCGACGACGTCGAACGCCACCGCGGTCGCCGGCGCGGTCGACCAGAAGGACCAGGTCGTCCCGCCCGAGCACGTCGTCGGCGGCCCGGCTGAACCCGACCACTTCGCCGCGGGGCACGCTCGGCAGTACACGGACATCGTCGACGCGATCCGGCAGGGACGCGAACCGGGTGTCACCGTCCACGCGGCCCTGGTCTCGCTCGCCACCGTCCGCGGGCTCTATGTCAGCGCGACGCTCGGGCAACCCGTGCGCATCGACGACGTGATCGAGGGGAAGTACGACGACGTGGTGCCGGTCGTCGGCGCACCCGCAACCGCCACCGCGACCGAAGGAGCAGTCCGATGAAGTTCTCCGTGTTCACCGCCTCCACCCCAGACTGGACCCCGTCCGTGGCCGCCGAGACCCTGGCCGCGCAGGGCTGGGACGGCATCGAGTGGCGCATCGTCGACGACCGCCCGGCCGACGGCGCCGAGGTCCCCGCCGAGCGGACGTTCTGGGCGGGCAACGACTCGACGTGGCAGTACACCGGCATCCGCGACCGGGTCGGCGAGATCGCCCGGGTCACCGACGCCGCAGGGCTCGAGTACTCGGGCATCGGTGGCTACCAGCCGGCCGCCGACCACGACGGCGTCGAGACGATGCTGCGGGTGACCAGCGAACTGGGTGCCCGGCAGGTCCGCGTCACGATGCCGAACTACCGAGCCGAGAAGGAACGCACCGGCGAGACCTACCCCCGGCTCTTCGACCGCACCCGCACCGACCTCGAGTGGGCGGCGGACCGCGCGGCCGAACTCGGCGTCAAGGTGTTGGTCGAGCTTCACCACATGACCATCACACCGTCGGCCTCCGCAGCACTGCGGTTGATCGACGGTCTCGACCCCGCACACGTCGGGGTGATCCACGACCTCGGCAACCTCGTGATCGAGGGTGACGAGGACCACCTCGCCGCGTTCGAACTGCTCGGGCCGTACCTGGCACACGCCCACGTGAAGAACGCCCGCTGGGTCGACACCGGCGACACCCGTGCCGACGGCAGTTCGATCTGGCAGCACGAGTGGGCGCCCCTGCGCACCGGCCGGGCATCGGTCTCCGAGTACCTCGACGCGCTCCGCCAGGTGGGCTACGACGGGTGGGTCACGATCGAGGACTTCTCCACCGACCTGCCGCTCGAGGCCCGCACCGCCGACAACCTGGCGTACCTCCGCTCCCTCGTGCCGGTGACCGCATGACGGAGCGCCGACCGGGCATCGTGCACGTCGGGGTCGGGGCCTTCGCGCGCGCCCACCTCGCCTGGTACACCGCCCACACCACGGGGGAGCCGTGGGGCATCACCGCCTTCACCGGCCGCTCGCCCGCGGCGGCGGACGCGTTGGCCGCGCAGGACTGCCGGTACACGCTGGTCACCCGAGCCGCGTCCGGCGACGGAGCCGAGGTGGTCGACACGATCGTCGCCGCCCACCCGGGCAGCGACGACACGGCCTGGAGGCACCTGGTCGCGTCCCCCGAGACGACCATCGTCACGCTGACGGTCACCGAGCAGGGCTACCGGCCCGCTTCCGACGTGCCGGCGCGGTTGGTGGCGGGGCTCGACGCCCGCCGTGCCGCCGGCTCCGGGCGCATCGCGCTGGTCAGTCTCGACAACCTGACGCACAACGGGGAGGTCCTGCGCGGTGCCGTGCTCGACGCCGTCGCCGACGACGACCTGCGCGACTGGATCGAGGCGAACGTCGCGTTCCCGAGCTCGATGGTCGACCGGATCACCCCCGCGACCACCGACGCCGACGTCGCGCACCTGTCGGAACTGCCGGGTGCGCTCGCCGGAGACCGGGTCCCCGTCGTCACCGAGCCGTTCGCCGAGTGGGTGCTCGAGGACGCCTTCGCGGGGATCGACCGACCCGCGTGGCAGACGGCCGGCGTCCGGATCGTCGACGACGTCACCCCGTACGAGCAGCGGAAGCTCTGGCTGCTGAACGGCTCGCACTCGCTCCTCGCCTACCTGGGGTTGCAGCTCGGCCACGACACCGTGGCCTCGGCGATGGACGACCCGGTCTGCCGCACCGCCGTCGAGCAGCTCTGGGACGAAGCCGCGCTCGAGCTCCCGCTGCCCGACGCCGAGGTCACCGACGCCCGCGCGGCCCTGGTCGAGCGGTTCGCCAACCCGCGCATCCGGCACACCCTGCGGCAGATCGCGTCCGGCGGCTCGCAGAAGCTGCCCGTCCGGGTCGTCGACGTCGTGCGGCACCGGCTCGCCCGCGACCCCTCGGCCGGCATCGGCACCGGAGCGGCCACCGCCCTCGCCGCGTGGTGGTTGCACGTCACCGAGCAGTCCGACCTGGTGGACGACCCCGGTGCCCCCGGGCCAGACTCGGATGTGCACGACGTCCTGGCCGTCGTCGCACCCGAACTCGACACCACCCCCGTGGTCGCCGCCGTGACGGCGGCGGCCGACGCCATCCGCACCGCCGCGGCACGCGCCCGCGAACACTCCAACGGAGGAGTCCACGCATGACCGACACGAACACCACGAACCCCGCGGCCCCGGTCCCCGGCGCCGCCGACAGCGGGCCGGCCGACACCACCGCCGGCCGTGCGGACACCTGGGCCTCGGCGGACCGCGGGCAGCTGATCGAGCGGGCCGAGGTCATCGTGACCAGTCCGAACCGGAACTTCGTGACGCTCAAGCTCACCACGGCCGACGGCGTCACCGGGCTCGGTGACGCCACCCTGAACGGCCGTGAGCTCGCGGTCTCCGCCTACCTGTCCGAGCACGTCGTCCCGCTGCTCGTCGGCCGTGACGCCAGCCGCATCGAGGACGCCTGGCAGTTCCTGTACCGGTCGTCGTACTGGCGCCGTGGTCCGGTCACCATGGCCGCGATCGCCGCCGTCGACATGGCCCTCTGGGACATCAAGGCGAAGGTCGCCGGCATGCCGCTGTACCAGCTGCTCGGCGGGGCATCGCGCACCGGGCTCATGGCGTACGGCCACGCCTCGGGCAAGGAGCTGCCCGAGCTGTTCGACTCCATCCGCGAACACCAGGAAGAGGGCTACCGCTCGATCCGGGTGCAGACCGGTGTCCCCGGCCTCGAGTCCATCTACGGCATCGCGTCGAACAGGACCACCGAGGGCAACGCCGGCGTCCGCTACGACTTCGAGCCCGCCCAGCGCGGTGCGTACCCGGCGATGGAGGACTGGGACACCCGCGCCTACCTGCGCCACGTGCCCACCGTGTTCGAGGCCGTCCGCAACGAGTTCGGCCCCGAACTGCCGCTGCTGCACGACGGCCACCACCGGATGACCCCGCTGCAGGCCGCCAAGCTCGGCAAGTCCCTCGAGCCCTACGACCTGTTCTGGCTCGAGGACTGCACCCCCGCCGAGAACCAGGAGGCCCTGAAGCTCGTGAGGCAGCACACCACGACGCCGCTGGCGATCGGCGAGGTCTTCAACACCATCTGGGACTTCAAGGACATCATCCGCGACCAGCTCATCGACTACGTCCGCGGTGCCGTGACACACATGGGCGGCGTCACCCCGCTCAAGAAGACGATGGAGTACGCGGCGCTCTACCAGGTCAAGTCCGGGTTCCACGGACCGACCGACATCTCCCCGGTGGGCCTCGCCGCGCAGATGCACCTCGGGCTCGCGATCCACAACTTCGGCATCCAGGAGTACATGCAGCACGGCCCGCAGACCAACCAGGTGTTCCACCAGACGTTCACGTTCACCGACGGCTACCTGCACCCGGGTGACGAGCCGGGCCTCGGGGTCAGCCTCGACGTCGACGAAGCCGGCAAGTACCCCTACGAGCAGGCGTACCTGCCGTTCAACCGCCTGGCCGACGGCACCGTCCACGACTGGTAGCGGCGGGCAGGCCATCCGGCGGGCAGGTCACCCGGCGGGCAGGTCGTCCGGCGGGCAGGGTGCTGAGCGGGCACAGTGGTGACATGGAGTTCGCGGACGTCGCCAGGGAGCTGCTGCTCGTCGCGCCGCAGGACTTCGTCGCCGAGCGCACCGCACGAGCGCGCGCGGTGCGGAAGGACGACCGTGCCCTCGCCACGGCGATCGGGAAGCTCCGGAAGCCCGCCCCGGCGGCCTGGGTGATCGACCTGCTCGCCCGCGACGGCGCCCTCGACGACGCCGTCGACCTCGGACCGGCGCTCCGCAAGGCCCAGGCCGACGCCGACCCCGACGCGATCCGGACCCTCCGTCGGCAGCGCGCCGAGGTCGTCGACGCCCTCGCGCAGGCCGGTGCGGACCTGGCGTCCGACGCCGGACACCCCGTCACCCCGGCGGTGCTCGAGCAGGTCCGGTCGACGATCGAGGCGGCGATGGCGGACCCGCACGCCGGCGCGGCCGTCCGGTCGGGGCTGCTCGTGACGGCGCTCGAGAGCGTGGGGTTCGACGCGGTCGACCTCGATGGGGCGCTCGCGGATCCGGACGCGGTCCCCGATGCCTGGTCCGGCAGCGATGCCCCACCCATCCCCATCTCCCAGGCGAGGGGTGCGCGGAAGGCGAGCCGTGCCTCCAGGCCCGCGCAGCGCGACGCCCCGGAGCCGGACGCCGAACCCGATACCGATCCCGATCCCGAACCGGAACCGAAGCGCGACCCGGCCGCCGACCGGAAGGCCGCGCGCCAGGCCGAGACCGCAGCGCGCACGGAGTCCCGCGACGCCGACGCAGCACTCGACACCGCCGAGGCCGATCTCGAACAGGCGGAGGAGCGCCGCGCGGAGCTCCAGCGTGCCCTCGAGCAGGCCGAGGCCGAGATCACCCGGCTCGAGGCAGCCCGCGACGAGGCCGAGGCGGCGAGCGACCGGGCGCGAGACGTCCTCCGCGCCGCGCAGGAGCACCGTCGGAAGGTCGGTCGCTGAGCCGTCCGGTCGGACCTCATCACCTCGGATGAAAAGCTGCCGCACGGCTCGGTCCCCGTCCGGCGCGGCCCATACGCTCGCGTCATGACCTCCCTCCTCCGCCGGTACCGGCACCTGCTGGCCCCCGCCGCCGGCGCCGTGTACCTCGTGCTCTGGATCGTCGCCGAGGCCGGACGTGCGGGGCTCGCCGACCACGTCGTGGTGGTGTCGGCCCTCGCCGTCGCCATCGGCCTCTCCGCGTGGATGCCCGCGACCGCGCTCGGACTGGTCGTCGGCATCCCGCTCCTGCAGGCGGCCCGGCTGCTGACCCGGCCGACCGACACGACCTGGCCGGAGTACCTGGCGATCGCGATCGTCGTCGGCGTCGTCGGCGCCGGTCGGTCCGACCTGCTTC
Source organism: Curtobacterium sp. MCPF17_051 (assembly GCF_003234595.1). Taxonomy (NCBI): domain Bacteria; kingdom Bacillati; phylum Actinomycetota; class Actinomycetes; order Micrococcales; family Microbacteriaceae; genus Curtobacterium; species Curtobacterium sp. MCPF17_051. Next base: position 27,769 of record NZ_QKSE01000021.1, read on the forward strand.
GCTACCTGGCGGTCCCCGTGCTCCTGCTCGCGAGTGCGGCGGCCGCCTGGGCGATGGCGGTCCCGACCGCTGCCGACCAGGACGTCTGGGGCAGCTGGGTGGGGAACTCCGGCGGGACCCGGTCCGACCTCGTCACGATCACCTTCGCGTTCGTCGGGGTCAGCGGTGTCACCTGGGCGGTCGGTGTGGCCATCGGTGCCGCGTGGCGGATCGGCCTCGCCCGGGTCCGGGTGATCGAGGCGCAACGCCGCACCGAGGTGACCACGACCGAGCTCCGGGCCGAGCAGGAACGCGCACGGATCGCCCGCGACGTGCACGACTCGCTCGCCCACTCACTGGCGGTCGTCGTGTCCCAGGCCCAGGGTGCCGCGGCCATCGCCGTGCGGGACGAACACGCCGCCCGGGCGCTGCAGGACATCGCCGACGTGAGCCGCTCGGCACTGGGTGACGTCCGGGCGCTGGTGGAACGCATCCAGGCGAGTGACGACGCCGACCGCCACGGGCTGCCCGACGTCCCCGACCTGGTCGAGGACATGCGGGAGCTCGGGATGACCGCGACGTTCGAGGAGTACGGCGCCGGGCTCCTGCCCGCGGGCAGTGCCAGTGCGCTGCACCGGATCGTGCAGGAGAGCCTGACGAACGTGCTGAAGCACCAGGGGCGGACAGCGACGGCCCGGGTGGCGCTCGACTGGCGCGGTCCGGGGCTGGGCGTCGTCGTGACGTCACGGGGGAGTGAACCCCTCGTCGAGCTCGACGGTGTCGGGTCCGGTGTCGCCGGGATGCAGGAGCGTGCCCGACTGTCCGGCGGCTGGCTGCGTGCCGGTGTCGGCGACACCCCGGACGAGTGGGTCGTCACCGCGTGGCTGCCGACGACCGTCGCCGTGCCGACCACGGCGACGGCCGACACCGACAACGACCCCGTCCTGCCGGAGCACGTCCGATGAGCGCCGTCCGCGTCGCCGTCGTCGACGATCAGCGACTGTTCGCCACCGGGATGCAGATGCTCGTCGATGCCCAGGACGACATGACCTGTGTCGGGGCCGCCGGCGACGGTGCCGCCGCCCTTGAGCTCTGCGCCGCCGAACACCCCGACGTACTGCTGCTCGACCTGCGGATGCCGGTCATGAACGGCATCGAGACCCTGACGCGTCTCGTCGCCTCGACCCAGGACCGGCCACGGGTCGTCGCGCTCACGACCATCCGCCGCGACGATGCCGTGCTCGCCGCACTCCGCGCCGGCGCCGCCGCGTTCCTGACGAAGGACGCCCTGCCCGAGGTCGTCATCGCGACCATCCGCGACGTGCACGCCGGCCGACCGGCTCCGACCGAAGCCGAGGCGCTCGACCTGCTGCGCGCGCAGGGCACCCCGGCCGTGACCGACCGACGCGACGAGGTCCTCGACGCGCTGACGGCCCGCGAGCGCGAGGTATTCCTGCTCGTCGCGAAGGGGCTGAGCAACGCGGAGATCGCCGAGTCGGTCTTCCTGAGCGACGCCACCGTGAAGACCCACGTCCGCGCCGTCCTGACGAAGCTCGGACTCCGGAACCGGATCCAGGTCGTCATCACCGCACACGAACGCGGCCTCGTCCGCGCCTAGGGGGAACCATGCAGATCACGAACCGCGTCGCGAAGACCGGCACCCTCGTCGTCGTCCTCGCCGGGCTGGCCGCCGCCGTCGTCCACGGCCTGCCCGAACGCGCCGACGTCGCGGTCGCACCCACCGTCGAACAGGACAGCACGGCGTGGGCGATGCCGCTCGACGCCTTCGTCGCACCGGCCTCGTCGAAGACCGCGTACGCGGAGGACCTCGTGGCCCAGCCCTGCCTGCGGAAGGCCGGCATCGACGACCCGGCTCCCTGGGCGACCGCGACCGGGCTGCAGGCCGACGACGACGCGGCCGACACCGCCGCTCGGGCGAACCCCTCACCCGCACTCGCGACCACCCGGCCCCTCACCGCGGCGCTCGCCGAGACCCGCGGTTACCACGGGCCGTCCGCCGCCGGTGCGAACCACGAGGGCATGCGGCAGTGGGGGTACGACCCGGACCGCCAGGCCGCGTTCGCCGCGCTCCCGGACGACGTGGCCGCCCGCTGCTGGAACGCAGCCCGGAAGACCCTCGGCACCACGCTCCGTGGCACCGAGCAGACCGCATCCGAACTGGCCCAGCGCCTGACGTACCTGGCGGCGCTGGACGCACGCCAGGACGACCCGGTCCGCACGGCCGCGGCCGGGTGGCGCACCTGCATGGCGCCGTCCGGTGTGCCGGACCTGCCGGCGGGTCCGGAGGGCATGCCGACCCCCTCGATGCACGTCAGCGCCCGTGACGGCGACCGGGTCGTCCTGTTCTCGGACGATCCGGGGAAGGCCGAGGTCGCCGTCGCCGAACGGGACGTCGCGTGCCAGGAGTCATCCGGCTACCGCGGCGCGCTGTACGCGGCGGAGTGGGAACGGCTGCTGCACGTCACCGCGACCGACGCGGCCGCGCTCCGGAAGGGCTCGACGCGGCAGCCGCAGGTGGACGCCCGCCTCGACCGCGTGATCGCGCGGCTCGCCCCGGCGGCACCGACGGACGTCGACTGACCCGGCGTTCGCGGGGAGCGGTCCTGGGGGGAGCGCCCCGCGCCCGCCGCGTGGGGACGACGGACGGGAGGCCCGTGGCGGGACGGCCACGGGCCTCCCGTCCGTCCCGGCGCACGTCCGGATCGTGACGTGCGACACGCCCGGACGGTGCTGCTAGACTCGGTGACTGACTTCGGCGAGGGCTGCGCACGCGCGGCCGTGATCGACGCGGTGGGATACCCGGCAAGACCCTGGGATCGTTCCTCACGCGTGCACGCGTTCGAGTTGCAACACCACAGACCCCCACGATGCCGGCACTCCGGCGTCGTCCACGACACCAGGAGGCACCATGGCCGACTACACCAAGCTCGCAGCGGAAGTCCGCACCAAGTTCGGCAAGGGCGCTGCTCGCAAGCTCCGCGCGGCCGACAAGATCCCCGCGGTCGTCTACGGTCACGGCACCGAGCCGATGCACATCTCGCTGCCCGGTCACGAGACCATGCTGCTCGTCCGTACCGCCAACGCGGTCGTCGACCTCGACATCGAGGGTGCTGCGCAGCTCGCCCTCGTCAAGGACGTCCAGCGTGACCCGGTGCGCCAGATCATCGAGCACATCGACCTCGTGGTCCTCCGCCGCGGCGAGAAGGTCACGGTCGACGTGCCCGTCGTCATCGAGGGCGAGTCCTTCTCCGGCACCATCCACGTGCAGGACCTCAACACGATCTCGCTGCTCGTGCTCGCCACCGACATCCCGGAGCACGTCTCCGTGAACGTCGAGGGCCTCGAGGACGGCGTGCAGATCCACGCCTCGCAGCTCGAGCTCCCCGAGGGCGCCGAGCTCGAGACCGACCCCGAGGCGCTCGTCGTCGCGATCGTCACCCCGCGTGGCACCGCTGACGACGACGCCGCGGACGAGGCCTCGGCCGAGGCCGGCGCCGAGTCGGGTGCCGAGGGCTCCGCGGACTCCGAGTAACACCCCTTCGAAGACATCTGGTCGACGCTGTGACGGATCACATCCTCGTCGTGGTCGGGCTCGGGAACCCCGGGCCCGACTACGCCGGCAACCGCCACAACGTCGGCCAGATGGTCCTCGACGAACTCGCCTCCCGCATGGGAGCGACGTTCAAGAAGCACAAGACGCCGAACCAGGTCGCCGAGGGGCGCCTGGTGCCCGGCGGCACACGACTCGTGCTGGCGAAGCCCGGGTCGTTCATGAACACCTCGGGCGGACCGGTCTCCTCGGTGCTCGGGTTCTACAGCGCCACCCCGGCCGACCTCGTCGTCGTGCACGACGAGCTCGACCTGCCGTTCGACACCGTCCGCCTGAAGGGCAACGGCGGCCACGGCGGGCACAACGGGCTGCGCGACATCATCAAGGCCACCGGCACGAACGAGTTCATGCGCGTCCGGGTCGGCATCGGACGTCCGCCCGGTCGGCAGGACCCGGCCGACTACGTGCTGCGTGACTTCTCCGCAGCCGAGAAGAAGACGCTGCCGATCCTGCTGGCCGACGCCGCCGACGCGGTACAGGCGATCGCCGAGGTCGGGCTGCTCGCCGCACAGCAGCGCGTGCACGCTCCGTCCTGAGCACTCGGCGCTGTTCGCCCGTCGCGCACGCCGCGGCCGGTGTCGGTGGCGGCCGGTACCATCTCCTGAGTGACGATCTCGGGCATCATCCCTGCGCTCTCGCGCGCCTCCGCCTTCGATCGCGTGCTGCGCGCCGCACCGCGCGACGCCGACTTCTCCGTCGTGGACGGCCTGCGCGTGCCGCTGCTCGGCGCGCTGCTCGCCGAGCGCAACGGTCCGCAGTGCGTCCTCGTCATCACGGCGACCGGGCGTGAGGCCGAGGCGGTCCGCGAAGCGTTCGGCAGCTACGTCCCCGACGCCGACGTGCTCGAGTTCCCGGCGTGGGAGACCCTGCCCCACGAACGCCTCAGCCCGAGTGCCCAGACCGTCGGCAGGCGCATCGCGACGCTCCGGAAGCTCGCTGCGTGGCAGGCGGCGGACCCGGCCGAGCGGCGCCAGACCATCGTCGTCGCGAGCGTCCGCGCCGCGTTGCAGCCGATCGCGAGCAACCTGACGTCCCTGGCGCCCGTGGTGCTGCGGACCGACTCGCGGGGCAACGACCTGGCGGCGATCGCGTCCCAGCTGGTGGACCTCGCCTACTCGCGCGTCGACCTCGTCACCCGCCGTGGTGAGTTCGCGGTCCGCGGTGGCATCCTCGACGTCTTCCCACCGACGGCCGACCACCCGGCACGCATCGACTTCTTCGGCGACGAGATCGAGGCGATCAAGGCGTTCTCCGTCGCCGACCAGCGCACCACCGAGGACGACCTCGGGTCGGTCGAGCTCACCGCCTCGCGCGAACTCCTGCTCAGCGACGACGTCCGGCAACGGGCGCGCGAGATGCTGCACGAGTTCCCGAACCTGTCGCAGATGCTCGCGAAGATCGCCGAGGGCATCCCGGTCGAGGGCATGGAGTCCCTCGCTCCGGCGCTCGTGCAGGACCTCGTGCCGATGACCTCCTACCTGCCGGACGACGCCACCATCGCGGTGTTCTCGCCCGAGCGGGTGAACGGCCGCGCGAACAGCCTCGCCGAGACGAACACCGAGTTCCTGCAGGCGGCCTGGAGCGCAGCGGTCGCCGGCGCCCAGGCCCCGATCGACCTGGACGCCGGCAACTTCCTGACCGTGCAGCAGCTCAAGAACACCCGCGGGCAGCGCACCTGGTGGACGGTGTCGCCGTTCGACTCCGGCCTCGACGAAGGGGACACCGAGCGTGTCCTCACCGACGCCGAGGCCGCTGCCGAGGCCGGCGAGTACATCCGCGTCCGGGCCGAGGCCGTCCCGAGCTTCGCCGGCAGCGCCGACGGGGCGATCGCGCACGTCAAGTCGCTGACCGACGACGGGTGGGCCGTCGTGGTGACCGCGCAGGGCCAGGGCCTCGTCGAGCGTGCGGTGCAGGTGCTCGCCGACGCCGGGGTCGCCGCCCGTGCCGATGCCGTGACCGCGCCGCCCGAGCCCGGCGTCGCCGTCGTGACGACCGCGACCGTCGAGCACGGCTTCGCGATCCCCGACCCCCGCATCGCGGTCCTGAGCGAGGCGGAGTTCTACGGCCGCAGCGTCCAGCAGGGTGCCCGCACCGTCAAGAAGCTCGCGAGCCGGCGCAAGAACGTCGTCGACCCGCTGCAGCTCAAGCCGGGCGACGTCGTCGTGCACGCGACCCACGGCATCGGCAAGTTCGTCGAGCTCGTCAGCCGCGAGGTCTCCAGCGGCGGCCGCAATGCCGTCAAGACGCAGCGTGAGTACCTCGTGCTCGAGTACGCGCCGTCGAAGCGCAACTACCCGGGTGACAAGCTCTTCGTGCCGACCGACCAGCTCGACCAGCTGTCGCGGTACGTCGGCGGCGAGTCCCCGACGCTGTCGAAGATGGGCGGCTCGGATTGGTCCGCCGCCAAGTCGAAGGCTCGCAAGGCCGTCCGCGACATCGCCGTCGACCTGGTCAAGCTGTACTCGGCGCGCATGGCGTCGAAGGGGCATGCGTTCGGTCCGGACACCCCGTGGCAGCGCGAGCTGGAAGAGGCGTTCCCGTTCGCCGAGACCGCCGACCAGCTCACCACGATCGACGAGATCAAGCGCGACATGGAACGCCCGATCCCGATGGACCGCCTGCTCTCCGGCGACGTCGGCTACGGCAAGACCGAGGTCGCGATCCGTGCCGCGTTCAAGGCCGTGCAGGACGGCAAGCAGGTCGTCATGCTCGTCCCGACGACCCTGCTCGTCCGCCAGCACATGGAGACGTTCCAGGAGCGCTTCGCCGGGTTCCCCGTGCACCTGCGCGCCCTGAGCCGGTTCCAGACCGAGAAGGAGTCGAAGGAGACCATCGCCGGGCTCGCCGACGGCACGGTCGACATCGTCATCGCGACCCACCGGATCCTGTCGCAGGGCATCACCTTCAAGGACGTCGGACTCGTCATCATCGACGAGGAACAGCGGTTCGGCGTCGAGCACAAGGACCAGCTCAAGAAGTTCAAGACGAACGTCGACGTCCTGGCGATGTCGGCGACCCCGATCCCGCGCTCGCTCGAGATGGCGGTCACCGGCATCCGCGAGATGTCGACCCTGGCCACCCCGCCCGAGGACCGCCACCCGATCCTGACCTTCGTCGGGCCGCAGTCCGACCTGCAGGTGGCGGCGGCGATCCGCCGTGAGCTGCTGCGCGAGGGCCAGGTGTTCTACGTGCACAACCGCGTGAAGGACATCCAGTCGGTGGCCGCGCACCTGGCCGAGATCGTGCCGGACGCCCGCATCGCCGTGGCCCACGGGCAGATGTCGGAGACCACCCTCGAGCAGGTCATGGTCGACTTCTGGGAGCGCCGCTTCGACGTCCTCGTCTCGACGACGATCATCGAGACGGGCCTGGACATCGCGAACGCGAACACGCTCATCATCGACAAGGCGGACAAGTACGGCCTGTCGCAGCTGCACCAGCTGCGCGGTCGAGTCGGCCGTGGGCGGGAGCGCGGGTACGCGTACTTCCTCTACGACTCCGACAAGCCGCTGTCCGAGACCGCCCAGGACCGCCTCGAGACCATCGCCGCGAACAACGAGCTCGGCGCGGGCATGCAGGTCGCCATGAAGGACCTCGAGATCCGCGGGGCCGGCAACCTGCTCGGCGGGGAGCAGTCCGGCCACATCGCGGGGGTCGGGTTCGACCTGTACCTGCGGATGATCGGCGAGGCGGTGTCGCAGTTCCGTGGCGACGTGGCCGAGGGGCAGACCGAGCTCCGGCTCGAGATCCCCGTCGACGCGCACATCCCCGAGGACTACGTCGAGTCCGAGCGACTCCGGCTCGAGGCGTACCAGAAGCTCTCGGCGGCCTCGGCCCCGACGGCGCAGCCGAACGCGATCGACATGGTGCTCGACGAGCTCACCGACCGCTACGGGCAGCCGCCGCAGGCCGTGCAGACCCTGGTCGAGGTCTCCCGCCTCCGTCGCATGGCGCAGCAGGTCGGCCTGTCCGACGTCGTGGTGATGGGCTCGAACCTGCGGGTCGCCGGCAAGGAGCTCGCCGACTCGTCGCAGGTGCGGCTCAAGCGCATGTTCCCGGGGGCGCGCTGGTTCCCGCAGCAGAACGCGACGAGCATCCCGATGCCGCGTCCGCACGACCAGGCGCTGCCGGACGACGCCCTCATCCAGTGGGTGGAGAGCATCCTCACCGCCGTGTACGGGGCGACGACCCCGGCCGAGGCGCCGGCCGCGTAGCCGTCCACGGCGCGCACGCCGTTCGCGACGATCCACGCGTCGAACGACGCGCGCTCTGTCGCGGAACGAGTGCAAACCCCGGCCCGCGAGTCGCTACTCGGTGTCCTCGGCCTCGGACAGCTCGCGGCGCGCGCGGTACGCCCGCGCCCGCAGGGTGACGACGACCGCCGACGCGACGATGGCGATGCCCGAGCCGACGAGCACGGCGAGGACGCCCTCGTCGAGGATCTCCTCGTTGCGGGCGAACGCCAGCTCGTTCATCAGCAGCGACACCGTGAACCCGATGCCGCCGAGCACGCCGACGGTGATGATCGAGAAGAACGACAGCGACGAGCGGCCGGGCGAGCGGAAGATCCGCGTGGCGATCGTGCCGAACAGCGTGATGCCGATCACCTTGCCGACCGGCAGTGCGAGGACGACCGCCCAGAACGTGGGGGAGAGCTCGCTGATGCCGACCGAGGGGATGATGACGGCGGCCGACGCGAACGCGAACACCGGCAGCACGATGGCGTTCGACCACGGCTCGACGTTCTCGTGCAGGGTGTGGCCCGGGCGGCGGGGCAGCACGAGCCCGAAGGCGACGCCGGCGATCGTGGCGTGCACACCGGAGTGGTAGACGAGCCACCAGGTCAGGAGCCCGACCACGACCATCGCCACGATGATGAGCGTCTGCCCGCTGCGCCCCGGACGGAGCATCCGGCCGAGCAGCCAGAACGCCGCGAGGGTGACGACAGCGCCCGCGAGGGCCAGGAAGTCGGTGTCGTGGGCGAACACCACGGCGATGATGATGATCGCGATGAGGTCGTCGAGCACGGCCAGCGCGAGCAGGAACACCCGGATGCCGCTCGGCAGCCCGCGACCGAACATGGCGAGCACCCCGAGCGCGAACGCGATGTCGGTCGCCGTCGGGATCGGCCAACCGTGCGTGTACTGCGTGCCCGCGGTGACGAGCAGGAAGATGCCGGCCGGGACGAGCACGCCGCCGACTGCCGCGATGGCGGGGATGATCGCGGTCTTGGGGTTCGACAGCTCGCCGTCGACGAGTTCCTGCTTCAGCTCGATCGCGACGAGCAGGAAGAAGACCGCGAGCAGACCGTCGCTGATCCAGTGCGCGATCGACAGGTCGAGGCCGAGGGCACCGAGCGGCAGGTGCGCGTCGAGCAGCCGTTCGAGGCCGGGGCCGACCGGCGAGTTCGCCACGACCAGGCCGAGCACGGCGGCGGCGAGGAGCGCGATGGCGCTGAAGCGGGGGGAGCGGACGAGGGACGACATGGATCTCCGTCTCGAGGGGTCGGGTGAGTGTCCGTCGACCAGACTTCCCGACACACCACGGCCAGTCTACGCGGGTGGCACGATGACCAGATGACCGCCGTACCGGACCTCGTGACCGTCGTCGACCGCCTGCTCGCCGAGGACGGCGGGTGCGTCTGGAACCGGGCGCAGACCCACGCCTCGCTCGCGCGCTACGCCGTCGAGGAGTCGTACGAACTCGTCGACGCCATCGACGACGGCGACCCGGACGACGTCCGCGAGGAACTCGGCGACCTGCTCTACCAGGTGGTCCTGCACGCGGGGATCGCCGCCCGCGCGGGGGAGTTCACCCTCGAGGACGTCGCCGCCGGGGTGCGGGACAAGATGACCAGGCGGCACCCGCACGTGTTCGGTGACGAGACGGCGGACACCGTCGAGGACGTCGTGCGGGTCTGGCGTGCGGCCAAGGCGGCCGAGAAGGCGAGCCGACGGAGTGCGTTCGACGGGGTGCCGCGGGCGATGCCGCCGCTGGAGCGCGCGGTGAAGCTACTGGAACGCCTGGAGGAACGTGGGGATGCCGACGCGGTCGTCGCGTCCGTCGTCGGGGCCGGGGCCGGGGCCGGGTCCGGCTCCGGCGTCGGTTCCGGCGTCGGCCTGGAGGCCCGTGGTGCGTCCGCCGCGCCGGCGGCGGACGACGGCGTGGGGACGGTCGACGCTGAGTGGGGGCGAGCGGTGCTCGGGGAGGTCGCGGCTGCGGCACGACGCGGGGTGGACCCGGTCGCGAGTCTGCGGGCCGCCGTGTCGGCGCTGGAGGAGGCCGGTCGGGCCGTGGAGTGATCCCTGGTGCGCGACGTCGGTCCGGGCTCGGAGAATCCGGGCAGGGGAGAACGGGCGCCCTCCCAACCCGAAAAAGAGAGGACGCCCGTGAGCGGGCGTCGGCTCCACCAGGGAGAGGGGCCGACAGGGAAGCCCGCTCGAACCGCGGGACGCACTGCAGCACGTCGCCCCGCGAACGGTCCGGAGCGTGGATCAGGCACGCTCTGGACCGAGGTTCTGCATGCAGTATGCCAGTAGGTCGGCAGGCGCGCAAGTCGAAAGCGCCCGTCTGCCAGAATTGACCGCATGGCAACGACCGTGACGGCACCCCGTGGCATGCGTGACTTCCTCCCGGCGGACAAGGCCCGGCGCGAGCACGTGCTCGGTGTCGTGCGGGACGTCTACTCGCGGCACGGTTTCGACGAGATCGAGACCCCGGTGGTGGAGGACGCTGCGCGGCTGCACTCCGGGCTCGGCGGCGACAACGAGAAGCTGGCGTTCGCGGTGATGAAGCGCGGGCTCACCACGGAGGACCTGCGGGCAGCCGAAGCACCGCTGGACCTCGCCGACCTCGGTCTCCGGTTCGACCTGACGGTCCCGCTGGCCCGGTTCTACGCCTCGCACCGTGCGGAGCTGCCGTCGGTGTTCCGATCCGTGCAGATCGCGCCGGTCTGGCGTGCCGAGCGCCCGCAGAAGGGCCGCTACCGCCAGTTCGTGCAGTGCGACATCGACATCCTGGGGGAGCCCGGGCAGCTCGCCGAGATCGAGCTCATCCGCGCGACGACCGCGGCCCTCGACGCCCTCGGGGTCAGCGGCACGACGATCCGGATCAACGACCGCCGGATCCTGCTGGCGCTCCTCGCGTCGTGGGGGATCACCGAGCCGGCCGCCGCCGACCGCGCGCTCATCACGATCGACAAGCTCGACAAGATCGGTGCGGACGGCGTCGCGGCGGAACTCCGCAGCACCGTGGGCGCCGACCTGCCCGGGCTCGAGGACACCATCCGCGCGCTCGAGGCCGCCGACTGGGCGTCGGTCGAGGGGGCGCCGTGGCTCGACGCCGAGGCCTTCGCCGACCTGCTCCGCCTGCGCGAGGCGCTGCCCGGGGTCGACCTGCGCTTCGACCCGACGCTCGTGCGGGGCATGGGCTACTACACGGGCACGATCTTCGAGGTCGCGCACCCCGACTTCGGCTACAGCCTCGGTGGCGGCGGCCGGTACGACGGGATGATCGGCCGGTTCCTCGGGCAGGACGTCCCCGCGGTCGGGTTCTCGCTCGGGTTCGAGCGGCTCGTCGACCTCGTGACCCTCCCGGACTCCGCCGAAGCCGACGCCGTCGTGCTCGTGTACGACAAGGACGTCGACCCGGTCCGGCTCGCCGCGCTGAAGACCGAGGCGCTGGCGTCCCACCGACGCGTCCGGCTCGAGCGCCGCACGAAGAACACGAAGAACCTGCTCGCCGGCCTCGCCGCCCAGGGCTTCACGGCGTTCGCGACCGTCTCGGCGGACACCGCGTCGCTCGAGGGCGTCGAGTTCCGCCCGCTCGACTGAGCACCCAGTCCTCGTTCCAGCACGGACTGGTCCACAGCCCGGCGTCACGGCCGACGTCGTGTTCACCTCCGCTCGCTAGGATCGACACCGCAATCACCACAACCAATGTGTAGGGAGTACCCCGTGGCCCTGATCGATGCCGTAGGCGCACGCGAAGTCCTCGATTCCCGAGGCAACCCGACAGTCGAGGTCGAGGTCCTCCTCGACGACGGCGTCGTGTCCCGCGCGCTCGTCCCGTCCGGTGCATCCACCGGCGCGTTCGAGGCGTACGAGCTGCGCGACGGCGACGCCTCGCGCTACGGCGGCAAGGGCGTGCTCAAGGCCGTCGACGCCGTCCTCGACGAGATCGGCCCGGCGCTCGAGGGCTTCGACGCCACCGACCAGCGCCTCGTCGACGCCGCGCTCATCGAGCTCGACGGCACCGAGAACAAGTCCCGCCTCGGCGCGAACGCGATCCTCGGTGCCTCGCTCGCCGTCGCCCGTGCCGCAGCCGACTCGGTCGACCTGCCGCTCTTCCGCTACCTGGGCGGCCCGAACGCGCACACGCTGCCCGTCCCGCTGATGAACGTCGTCAACGGTGGTGCCCACGCGGACACCAACGTCGACATCCAGGAATTCTTCCTGGTGCCCTACGGCGCCGAGTCCTTCTCCGAGGCACTCCGCTGGGGCGTCGAGACCTACCACGCCCTCAAGGGCGAGCTGAAGAAGCAGGGCCTGGCCACCGGCCTCGGCGACGAGGGCGGCTTCGCGCCGGAGCTCGCGTCGAACCGCGCGGCGCTCGACTTCCTGCTCACCGCGATCGAGAAGGCCGGCTACACGCCCGGCAAGGACATCGCCGTCGGCCTCGACGTCGCGTCCACCGAGTTCTTCTCGGACGGCAAGTACCAGTTCGAGGGCAAGCAGCTCTCGAGCCAGGAGTTCACCTCCTACTTCGCCGAGCTCGTCGCGAACTACCCCCTCGTCACCATCGAGGACCCGCTGGCCGAGGACGACTGGGAAGGCTGGTCGCACCTGACCGCCGAGCTCGGCGACAAGGTCCAGATCGTCGGCGACGACCTGTTCGTCACCAACCCGAAGCGGCTGCAGCGGGGCATCGACGAGAAGGCCGCGAACTCGATCCTCGTCAAGGTCAACCAGATCGGCACGCTCACCGAGACGCTCGACGCGGTCTCGCTCGCGCACCGTCACGGCCTGACCTCGATCCTGTCGCACCGCTCCGGCGAGACCGAGGACACCACGATCGCGGACATCGCGGTCGCGGTCGACGGTGGCCAGATCAAGACCGGCGCCCCGGCCCGCTCGGACCGCGTCGCGAAGTACAACCAGCTGCTCCGCATCGAGGAAGAGCTCGGCGACGCCGCGGTGTACGCCGGTCGCTCGGCCTTCCCGCGCGCCGCGTCGCTGTAGCCGGCCCGTCCAGCAGTACCCGCACCACCGAGACGCCGTCCTCCTCCGCGAGGACGGCGTCTCGTCGTGTGTGCGGCCCCGAAGAGTCGAGCGGTCAGGACGTGCCGCGCGCGCTGCGTCGAGTGGTCACGAGTTGTCGGCTGGCCCGGGCCTGACCGACAGGACGCGACCACCGGACGTGCGTCGGGCGGTGTGTGGTGACCACTCCAGGTGCGGGACTTCAGGGGCGGGCCGAAGCCGTGCCTCCCGGCTGCCTCGATCGGACCCGGACCCGCCCGCCGTCTGCGTGACGCCGTCGTGTCAGGCTGACGCCGCGAAGTTCGTGAGACGCCGCCGAATCCGGAGGCGTCTCGACGAGACGACGGCGTCTTCGGATGGGCAGAGACGTGACGACGCGAGACGCTGGGAGGGCGCCGAACGGCCGCGTGCCGGGCGGCCGGACCGACCGTGCCGGGTTATCGTCGGACCGTGCCCAGCCAGAAGCCCCGCGTCCGCCGCGTCCCCGTGGCGATGCCCGACGGCAGCACGCCCGCGCAGCCCTGGTACCGCTCGATCCACTTCTCCGGGTTCAGCCTGCTCATGCTCGCGATCATCGTGCTCTTCGTGGTGGTGCTCGCGCCGTCGCTCCGGACGCTCATCCAGCAGCAGGAGCAGATCGCCCAGCAGCAGCAGGAGGTCGCGAGCCAGAAGGCCGACGTCGCGCAGAAGAAGCAGGACGTCGCGCGCTGGGACGACCCGGCGTACATCGAGGCACAGGCCCGCGACCGACTGCTCTACGTGTACCCCGGCGAGGAGAGCTACCTCGTGATGGGCACCGAGGGCGGGGCCGCCGACACGACCCCCACCACCGACTCCGGCACCCCCGTGAGCGCGAAGGTGCAGACGCCCAAGGTCGACTGGGTGCAGGCGATGCTCTCGTCGGTGCTGCAGTCCGGGCTCACCGACGAGCGGGCAGCCGACCTCGTCGCGCCCGACGTCTCCGGGACGGGCGAGAGCAAGTAGTCCCGGACCGCAGGGCGCGGGGCCGTCTGGCCCGACGGTGCGAGGGGTTCCGCTTCTCCGGTAGGCTCACGTTCCCGTGACGACCCCTCCCTTCGACCCGCCCTCCGACCGCGACGTCCAGGTCGTGTCGGCGCAGCTCGGCCGACCGGCACGTGACGTCATCGGGATCGCGGCACGCTGCGTCTGTGGCAACCCCACCGTCGTCTCCACGAAGCCCCGGCTGTCGAACGGCACCCCGTTCCCGACGTTCTACTACCTGTGCCACCCCGCGGCCACCGCTGCGGTCAGCACCCTCGAGGCCAACCAGGTGATGCCCGAGCTGGCAGCCCTGCTCGAGGACCCCGAAGTCGCCGCGCAGTACCGCACGGCCCACGAGTCCTACCTGGCCGATCGCGAGTCGATCGAACACGTCGACGAGATCGACGGCATCAGCGCCGGTGGCATGCCCACCCGCGTGAAGTGCCTGCACGCCCTCGTCGGCCACGCCCTCGCCGCCGGACCCGGCGTCAACCCCATCGGCGACCTCGCGCTCGAGCGCGCGGACTGGTCGCCCTCCCGGTGTGAGTGCCGGGCGTATGATGACGGTGCAGACGCTGGAGTCGGGGCGGGTGGCGGCGAAGTCTGACTCGACTCCCGCACACCCCCATCCAAGGAGATCATCCCCCGTGCCCAAGATCCTCGTCGTCGGCGGCGGTTACGCCGGTTTCTACACCGCATGGAAGCTCGAGAAGCACCTTCGCCAGGGCGAAGCCGAGGTCGTCATGGTGGACCCGCTGCCGTACATGACGTACCAGCCGTTCCTGCCCGAGGTCGCCGCCGGTTCCATCGAGCCGCGTCACGCGGTCGTCGCGCACCGTCGTCACCTCAAGAAGACCCGCGTCGTCACGGCGAAGGTCACCAAGGTCGACCACGCCACCAAGACGGCGACGATCACCCCGACCGAGGGCGAGGCGTGGGAGGAGTCCTACGACCAGATCGTGATGACCGCCGGCGCGGTGTCCCGCACGTTCCCGATCCCGGGCGTCGCGGACGAGGCCATCGGTCTGAAGACCATCGAGGAAGCCGCGTCGATCCGTGACCGCATCCTCAGCAACTTCCACAAGGCGGCGAACCTGCCGGCCGGTCCCGAGCGCGACCGCCTGCTCACCGTCGTCGTCGTCGGTGGCGGCTTCGCCGGCATCGAGGTGTTCGCCGAGCTCCGCTCCTTCGTCACCGACCTGCTGAAGAGCCACCCGCAGCTGTCCTTCGACGACACGCACTTCCACCTGGTCGAGGCGATGGGCCGCATCATGCCCGAGGTCTCGCTCGAGACGTCGCACTGGGTGCTCAAGAACCTCGCCGAGCGGGGCGCGACCGTGCACCTCGAGACCCAGCTGGCCTCGGCCGTGGGTGGCGTCTGCGAGTTCAAGACGAGCGACGGCGCGATCGAGACCATCCCGTCCGACCTCATCATCTGGACCGCCGGTGTCATGGCGAACCCGATGGTCAAGGGCACCGACTTCCCGCTCGAGCAGCGTGGCCGCATCCGCGTGCAGCCCGACCTGCGCGTGGTCGACGACAACGGCGTGATCGCCGACGCATGGGCCTGCGGCGACGTCGCAGCCGTGCCGGACCTGACCGGTGGCGGTGTCGGCGGGTTCTGCGTGCCGAACGCACAGCACGCCGTGCGCCAGGCCAAGCAGCTGGCGAAGAACGTCGTCGCGACCATCCGTGGCGAGGCGACGACCGACTACAAGCACGAGAACCTCGGTGCCGTCGCGGGCCTCGGCCTGGGCACCGGTGTGTTCCAGTCCGGCAAGTTCGCCATGAAGGGCTTCCTGGCCTGGGGCGCGCACCGCGGCTACCACGGCCTGGCCATGCCGTCGTGGGAGCGCAAGTGGCGCGTCATCGGTGACTGGGTCGGTGGCTTCTTCCTGGGCCGCGACATCGTGTCGCTCGACGACCGCGAGACCCCGCGTGCCGCGTTCGAGGCGTTCGCGTCCCGTCCGAAGCCCGCTGCCGAGGCCCCGGCCGCGCCCGCCGCGGCCCCGGCTCCGGAAGAGGGCAAGGTCGCCGGTGCTGCCGGCCCCGTCTACGGCGAGCCCGCGAAGGACGTCTCCAACGCCGCCGAGCCGGTGAAGGCCGAGGCCGACGCCAAGTAGCAACACTCGTCACGAAGGCGGTCACCTGCGAAGGGTGGCCGCCTTCGTGCATCGGTAGGCTGTTGCGGCCCGCCCCCGTGGCCCAATCGGTAGAGGCATGCGACTTAAAATCGCCGAGTTGTGGGTTCGAGTCCCACCGGGGGTACCGACTTCGTGAACCGACACGCGACTCACAATCGCCGAGTTGTGGGTTCGAGTCCCACCGGGGGTACCGAACGCCGCACGCCCAGTAGCATCGACGATCGTGGTCGGACTCGGAAGCGCACTCGCCAACCTGCAGAACGCCCTCCGCCGACCGGAGGCCCACGTCGAGGTCGTCGACGGCGAGAGCGTCCCGGTCGGCATGCTCCTCGGCACCCTCGGAGCCCTGCTCCTGGACGCGGGCAGCTCCGTCACCGACGTCCGGTCGGCGCTCGAGAAGGCCCGGGACGCCGCCGGGGTCGGACCGACGCTCGCGATCGGGGTCCTGCCCGCCCTGGTGATGGTGAGCGAGGTCTCGACGGGCGCCGCCACCATCGTCAACGCCGAGGGCGTCGAACTGTCCTCCCGCCAGGCCGCCCGCGCCAACCGCGTCGTGCTCGGGCTCGAGAGCGGCTCCATCGCCCTCGCCGAGATCCCCGCCCGCGTCCGGGCCATCCGCGCCGGCACCGTCCCGCCGCCCGCCCTGCCGTGGATCCTCGGCAACGCCCTGACCTCCGCCGGCCTGGCCGTCGTCTTCCGCTGCCCCTGGTGGGCGATCGTGCTGGCGCTCGTCGTCGGTGGACTGGTCGGCGTGATCGGACTGGTCCTCCGGCGCTTCCGCGAAGCCGTGGCGATCATCCCGTTCCTGGCCGCGTTCGTGTCGACGGCGATCGTCGGCCTCGTCGCCGCGGGCACCGGGTTCGAGCAGGTCCCGCTCTTCGCGGTCTGCGCCCCGGTGGCGGTGTTCGTCCCCGGCGCCCTCATCACCAACGCGTTGCTCGAACTCACCGCCGCGGACATCGTCACCGGGTCGTCGCGGCTGGTGCAGGGGCTCATCATGCTCGGCTTCATGGCCGCCGGCATCGCGTCCGGCAGCGCCCTGACCGGATTGCACGTCGATCCGTCGTCGGCCGCGCTCGTCGGCGAGGTCGCGGGGGTCGGCACGGACCTCGCCGGCTGGGAGTCCGTCCCCGTGTACTGGGTGTCGTGGGTCGCCGTCGTCGTGTTGGCGGTCGGCCTCGGCCTGGTGTTCCGGTCCGGGTGGCGCCTGACGCTCGTGTCGGTGGCGGTCATGGTCACCGCGTACGCGGTGGTGAGCGCGACCACGCCGCTCTGGGGCAGCGTGGTCGCGACCGGGGCCGCAGCGGCGCTGCTGTTCGTCGCGACCCGTTTGCTGGAGCGGCTCGTGCCGGCGATCCCGGCGACGGTCTCGTTCTTCCCGGCGTTCCTGCTGCTCGTGCCGGGGACGGTCGGGCTGGTGGCGGTCGCCACCTTCGACCCGGAGGCGCTCGCGACCCCGCTCGCGACCTTCGTCAGCCTGTGCATCGGGACGAAGATCGGCGGGCTCCTGCCCGGCCTCTTCGCCCGCAACGCGCCCCGGCGCGCGGTGGACGCGACCAGCTGACGGCCCGGAGGCCCGTGGCGGCGCCGCCACGGGCCTCCAGTCCGTCACCGGCCGGGTACCGGGCCCGCTACGGCTCGATCAGCCGGCCTGCTGCCTGGTCCGCCGCGGCCGTTGCCTTCGCAAGGTAGTGCACCTTCTTGCCGGTGGCGTTGTAGGGGACGTCCGCGACGAAGCGGTACCGCCGAGGGCGCTTGTACCGGGCGAGGCCGGGGTGGGAGCCGGTCCACTCCTCGAGGACGGCGGCGGCCTCGGCGTCGTCGGTCGGCAGCCGGTCGCCGGCGCGGACGACGTACGCCGTGACGACCTCGCCCCACTGCGCGTCCGGCACGCCGACCACGACGGAGTCGACGACCCCGGGGTGCTCCTGCAGCACGGCCTCGACCTGGACGGGGTGCACGTTCTCGCCACCGGAGATGATCATGTCGTCCTTGCGGCCCACGATCGTCACCCGCTCGTGCTCGTCCCACGTGGCGAGGTCGCCCGGGTAGAACCAACCGTTCGCGAACTTCTCGGCCTCGAGCCCGGGGTTCCGGTACGAGTAGCCGGACTTCACGGTGCGCACGGCGAACTCACCGATGTCGGTGCCGTCCTTCGCCACCGTGTCGGTCGGGTCGGCCAGCCGGTCCTCGTGGACGCGGACGACGGCGACGTCGTCGTCGGTCGACGCGCGCCCGGTGGAGCCGGCGCCGTCCGGGAAGTCCTCGGGGCGCAGGAACGTGTTCCAGAAGGTCTCGGTCGTGCCGTAGCCGTTGAAGATGCGGGGCGAGAGCAGCTCCTGGTAGCGCAGCGCCGCGGCGCGGTCGAGCGGCGCTCCCATCGTCACGATGCCGTTGAGGCTCGACAGGTCCCTCGCCCGACGTTCCTGTGCATCGGCGAGCTGCACCAGGTTCGGTGGTGCTCCGATCAGGAACGTCAGGTGCTCGGACTCGACCAGGTCGAGTACGCGGTCGGCGTCGAAGTGGCGCAACGTGGTGAGCTCGGCGCCGACGTAGAACACCGGGTTCGGGCCGCCGGAGAACAAGCCGCCACGGTGGAACAGCGGCGACATGTTGAGCGTCTTGTCGAACGGGCTGAGCGGGAAGTGCATGACCACGTCGTGCGCGCTGAGCACCTCGACGAGGCTCGGCAGCGGGACGGGCTTCGGGCGACCGGTGGTGCCCGAGGTGTAGAGCCGGGTCGACTCGTCGTAGGTGCTGCGCGGGCCGATCGCCGCGAGTTCCTCGGGGGAGAGGGGCTCGGACGCGAGCAGCTCGGCGAACCGGTCGTGGTCGCCGCCGACCGGGACGACCTGGTCCGGCAGGTGCGGCGACGACCCGAGCGCGGCGGCGATCGCACTCGTCCGCTCGGTGTCGTGCACCAGGACGGCGGGTGCGGAGTCCTCGATGATGAATGCGACCTCGTCCGGGGCGAGCCGGAAGTTCGTCGGCGAGAACACCGCGCCGATGCGGTGGCATGCCAGGTAGAGCATCGCGAACTCGGGTGTGTTGAACAGCTCGACCATCACGATCGATCCCCGTCCGCCGCCGTGCCGGACGAGCCATCCGGCGATCCGGTCGACGGCGTCGCCGAGCTCGGCGTAGGTCCACGAGCGGTCCGTCTCCGGCTCGCGCAGCGCGGGTCGGCCGGCGAAGCGGTGGGTGTTGCGGGCGAAGCCGTTCGCGTAGGTGAAGCTGCCCTCGAACACCTCGCGGAAGCGTGTCGCGTCGTAGTCGGATCGGGTGTCGGTCATCATCGCTCCTGCCGCGGTCGTGCGGTGCGGCGCGCACCGTCGGTGCTGCGCGCGGGCACCGATCGCGCGTCCTGCTGCACCGCTGGTCCGGTGCGGCGTGCGTCGTCCGTGCGGTGTGACGTGCACCGCTCGTCACACTAGCCCGCGCTCCGCGAACCGGCTCTGATGTGCGTCTTCTGTCCCACGGCCGGTGCGGAGCGCCGCTCTGGAGGCCCGGCCCGGCTCAGACGCGCGCCGCGCGCCGGTCGGTGCGCAGCCAGACCAGGGCCGCGATCGCGGCCGCAACACAGGCCGCGGCGCTCCCGACGAGCAGGGCCGGTGCGGCGTGCGTGCCGGTCGCCCCCGAGTAGACCGCCGTGGTCAGCGTCACGGCGACCACCGCGAGTGCGACGTACCGACCGCGGGAGGCGGCGAGCATCGCGCTGCCGGCGGAACCCGCGACGGGCAGCAGGGTCGCGACCACGGCACCGAGGCCACCGACGCACAGCGTGATGGCGAACTCCGACCCGAGCGACACCCAGAAACCCCCACCGGCGAGCAGGCTGTGCAGCACCCAGCCGGCCGCGGCGAGTCCGAGCAGGGCCAGCACCCGCCAGGTCGCACCCCGGGCGCTCGCAGCGATCCCGGTGCCGAGGCGGAGCGGGCCGGTCCCCAGTCCGGGGCGGCCGGACGGCACGAGGACGACACCGACGATGAGGGCGGGGGAGAGGTCGGCCGCACGGGTGACGCCGCACGCCACGAGCGCTGCGAGCACGAGCCACGGCGACACCCGGAACCCGACGGTGCGGTGATCGCTGCCGGCGGCCCACCGCGTGGCGAACACGACGGCGGCGGTCAGGACACCGGTACCCGCGAGGACGGCGATCGCCAGACGGGCGTACCGGGCCTCGAGCTCGACGCCGACCCCGAGCAGGGTGCACAGCGCCGCGACGGACACCGCGATGGTGATGGACGCCCAGGTCGGCAGGACGTCGTCGCCCCGGGCGCGGTCCGACCGCGAGCGGTTGCGTCCGAGCAGCCCGGCGAACGGCGAGCGGAGGCGGCCGCGGGTGACTGCGGCCACGAGGGCGAGCGGCGCGGCGATCAGCAGGAGGAACCCGGCGGCGACGGCGGTGGCGACCAGGACGGTCCGCCACGAGAACGCCGCCTGGATGGTCGGGACGGTGCGGTCGTAGGTGGTCGCCGCAGTCCAGTCGCCCGCGGGGCCGGACCAGTCGGGGTGGCCTCCGGTGCTGCCGACGCCGGTCGGGGCGCTGCCGGTACCGGTGCCGTTGCTGGACCCGTTGCCGTTGCCGGTGCCGACTGCGGCGCTGTCGTCGTCGCCGTCGCCCCCGGGGCCGTCGGGGTGCGTGCTGTTGCCGGTGCCGCCGTGGCCGGTCGTGCCGGGGGTGCCCGCCGTCGCGCTGGACCCCGGCGTCGAGGTGCCCGGTGTCCCCGGGGTGTCCGTGGCGCCCGGCGTCGGTGCTGCGGTCGGGGCCGTGGTGGTGGACCGCACCGTGACGCGCACGGCGGCCGACGACCGGGAGTAGTTGCCCGCGACGTCGTGCTGCGTCGCGGTGAGCTGGTGCCCGCCGGCGCGCAACGTCGACCCCGTGGTGGAGCACGACCATGCGGCGTCCGACCCGACCACCACGCCGCACACCGGCGCACGGTCGACGTACACGGTCACGCGGGCGCCGGGTTCACCGGTCCCGGCCACCGTCGTCCCGCGGGTGCCGATGCGCTGGCCGTCGTCCGGTGTCGTGATGCGCGGGGCTGCCGGCGCCGTGCGGTCGACCGTGACCGTCACGGGAGCGGAGGCCGCGCTCCGCAGGTCGGACCGGTACCCGTCGGCCGTGCTGGCCGTCTGCGACGCCGTGACGGTGAACCGGCCGTCGGCCCGGGTCCCCAGGGCGGCGACCCACCGGCCGTCCGCACCGACCCGGGCGGTCTGCTGCGCCGAGGACCCGGACACCGACAGCGTCACCGTCGATCCGGGGTACCCCGTACCGGAGACCGTCCCGCCGGTGGGCCCGGCGGACGCGAGGGTCGGCGGGACGATGACGTCCGATGCCGGTGCGCTCGCGACGGGCAGCGCGGCCGTGAGGTCGCGCACCGTGAACACCTGTTGCGGACCGGAGCGGACGGTGCCGAGACAGGCCCACGATCCGTTCGGGTCGACCCGGGTCGTGCACCCGGACGAACCCGTCGCGCCCGGCCCCGCCACCCGGACCGCGTGCCCGGGGGTGCCGGTGCCGTGGAAGCGTGTCGTACCCGTCGTGACGTCACCCGGGTCGGCGATGGTGGGCCGCACGGCGGGTCGGGTGGGTGCGGGCGTCGGAGCGCCCGGACGGCCGGTGCTCGGCGGAGCGATCTCGCTCGTTCCGGGCGTGGCGGTGGGAGGAGCGGCGGCGGGGGCTGCCGGGGCGCCCGCAGCGGCCGCGACGAGCGACGGGCCGCCCGCGTCGACCGCGTCGACCGCGACGGCCGGGGCTGCCGCGGCGCCGAGCAGGGCGGCGACGAGGACCGTCGTCGCCGCTGCGAGCAGGGCGAAGCGGGCACGACGACGAGGGCTGACGCCCCCGACAGCCCCCTCGTCCACGTTCTCCCCGCTCGTGTTCACCGGACCCATCCCACGGGATCGGCGGCCTCCGGTCAATACACCTCGCGGATGAGGTTCCGTATCGGGCCGCAGTCCGGGAGCCCGGTGTGCGTGACTCGGGAATCGGCCGTGAACACTGCTCACGGAACGGAGCATGCTCAGCGCGTCGATAGACTTCACGATGGCCGTTCAGGCCAACGCAGCACCGCGGATCCCGACGCGCAAAGGAGTACGCCCGCATGGACACCGGACTCGTCACGACGCTCATCGTCGTCGGAGTGGTGGTGGTCGTCCTGGTGATCATCGGGATCTACCTCTGGGTGACGTACAACTCCCTCGTCACGCTCAAGGTCCGGGTCGACGAGGCCTGGAGCGACATCTCGGTGCAACTGAAGCGCCGCGCCGACCTCATCCCCACCATCGTGGACACGGTCAAGGGGTACGCCACGCACGAGAAGGCGGTCTTCGACGACGTGACGAAGGCCCGCGCCGAGACCCTGTCCGCCGGTGACGCCGACACGGCGTCCACCGCCGAGGGGCACATGCAGAAGGCGCTCAAGAGCGTGTTCGCGGTGGCCGAGGGGTACCCGCAGCTGCAGTCGAGCCAGAACTTCCTGCAGTTGCAGTCCGAACTCGTCGACACCGAGGACAAGATCCAGGCCGCCCGCCGGTTCTACAACGGTGGCGTGCGCGAGCTGAACACGAAGATCCGGGTGTTCCCGAACTCCACGTTCGCGAAGAACCGCGGCTTCTCCGAGGCACCGTTCTTCGAGACGAACGAGCCGGCGGCCATCGCCGAGCCGCCGCGCGTCCAGTTCTGACCCCGGCGTGGGAGCCGACGTGTACAGCGCCATCGCGCGGAACAAGCGCAACACCGTCGTCATCGTCCTGGTGTTCCTGCTGATCATCGGTGCGCTCGGGTTCCTCGGCGGGTACCTCGCCGGCAACGTCTCGATCGGCTTCATCGTCCTCGTGGTCGCGCTCGGGTACGCGGTGCTGCAGTACTTCCTGGCGGCGCGGCAGGCCACCGCGATCGCCGGCGGGGTCGAGATCGACCGCGTCTCAGAACCGCGGCTGTGGCGCACCGTCGAGAACCTCGCCATCGCGACCGGCATGCCGATGCCCCGGGTGTTCGTCATCCCCGACCCCTCGCCGAACGCCTTCGCCACCGGGCGTGACCCCGAGCACGCGGTGGTGGCGGCGACGACGGGGTTGCTCGAGCTCATGGACGACCAGGAGCTGCAGGGTGTGATGGCGCACGAGCTCGGACACGTCCGGAACTACGACATCCGGGTGTCCACGATGGTCTTCGGTCTCGTCGTGGCCGTCGGGCTCATCGCCGACGTCCTGCTCCGCATCTCGATCTTCAGCGGTCTGTCCGGCGGGCGGAATCGCAACTCCGACAACGGTGGCAGCGCCAACCCGGTGCTGCTCATCGCCGGGATCGCCGCCGTCATCGTGGCCCCGATCGCCGCGGCCGGGGTGCAGGCGGCGGTGTCCCGGCAGCGCGAGTACCTGGCCGACGCGACGGGCGCGATGACGACCCGTCACCCGGAGGGCCTGGCGCGGGCCCTCGAGAAGCTCGGTGCGTACGGTCGACCGATGCAGACGCAGAACTCCTCGATGGCGCACCTGTGGATCGCCGACCCGATGCGCCCCGGCGTGATGGACCGGCTGTTCTCGACACACCCGCCGCTGCCCGACCGCATCGCGCGGCTGCGCGCAAACGCCGACCGGTTCTGAGGGGTCAGCCGACGCCGTCCGCGGCCGAGTCGTCAGCCGACGTGACCGGTTCGGGGGCGTCCGCGTCGTCAGCGGACTCGTGTGCCACCAGGGGCAGTCCGAGGACTCCGGCGACGGCCGCAGCAGCGGTGCCGCGGTCGGTCACCTCGATCGCGCCGAGGCCCTGCCAGCTCGCAGTCCGTCGCAGTGTGTCGGCGAGACGCTCGGGGTCCAGGTGCTCGCCGGGTTCCTGCCACGCGGTCCGGACGCGGAGCACCCCGCGCTGCCGGTCGCTCTTCAGGTCGATCCGGCCGACGAGCCGGTCGTCCTGCAGCACCGGCAGCACGTAGTAGCCGAACACCCGCTTCGGGGCCGGCGTGTAGATCTCGATCCGGTAGTGGAAGCCGTACATCCGCTCGGCCCGCCGCCGGAACCAGACGACCGGGTCGAAGGGGCTCAGCACCGCGTCGGCGGTCATCTGCCGGGGGACCCGAGCGCCCACGTGCAGCCAGGCCCGCTCGCCCCACCCCTCGACACGCACCGGCAGGAGCTCGCCGGCGTCGGTGAGCTCGGCGATCGCGGTGGCCGTGTCGTCGGAGCGCAGCCGGTAGTAGTCCGCGATGTCCGATCGGGTGCCGACGCCGAGCGCCCGCGTGGCCCGACGGACGAGCTCGAGCACGGCGTCGGCACGCGGCGGCGCGGTCTCGAGGAAGCCTGCGGGCAACACCTGCTCCGGCAGGGCGTACACGCGCTCGAAACCGGCTCGTCCGGCACTCACCGCCTCGCCCCAGCGGAACATCTGCTCGAGCCCGAGCTTCACGTCGCTCCATCCCCACCAGGGGCCGCGTCGCACGTTGGACTCGTGTTCCACCGCGCTCGCCCGCATCGGCCCCTCGGCCCGGAGCAGCGCGTGCAGTTCGCGCCGGACGGCAGCGGTCCGGGTGACGCCGTCGACCCTGGTCGGGCCGGCGTCACGCTCCCGCAGGGCGTCCATCCGCCACCGGAACAGCCGCAGGTCGTCGCGGGGGATGAACGCCGCCTCGTGCGCCCAGTACTCGGTGTACGGACCCGAGCGTCCGAGCGTCAGCCGGTCGAGCGTCGACCGGTCGTAGGCCCCGAGCCGGGCGAAGAGCGGCAGGTAGTGGCTGCGTTCGAACACGTTGACGGAGTCGATCTGCAGCAGCCCGAGCCGGCCGAACGCGCCGTTCAGCGCACGGGTCGAGACCGGCTCGGCGGGTGGCCGTCCGAAGCCCTGTGCGGCGAGTGCGACCCGGCGGGCCTCGGCGGCGGAGAGCGTCGACCTGGGCATGCGGCGACGCTACCGAACCCCGCCGACATGAGCGTCCACGAACGTATGCCGTATCTGGCACCTGGCCGAGAGCACGTCGATACACTCGGGCCATGGCATGGGGAAGCAAGCAGACACATCCCGACCCCGTGGTCGAGGAATCGGTCCCGATCGGCGTCCGCATCGCCGGTGCCTGGTCGTGGCGTGCACTCGTCGTCGTGGGCGTGATCGCCGTCTTCATCTGGCTCGTCACGGTCTTCAGCGAGATCCTCATCCCGTTCCTCATCGGCATCGTGGTCTCGGCGCTCCTGGTGCCGGTCTCGAACTGGCTGCAGCGACACCACGTGCCGAAGTGGTTGGCGGTCGTCATCAGCCTGCTCGGCGGCGTCGCGGCCCTGGGCGGCCTGATCTGGCTCGTCGTCGACCAGATCATCGCGTCGTACCCGTCGCTGCGTGACCGGACGATCGACCAGTACGCCAACATCAAGGACTTCGTGCTGAACTCCGGGTTCGGCATCAACCAGTCCGACGTGAACGGCTGGCTCGACGACGGCACGAAGTGGTTGCAGGACAACTCCGCCTCGATCCTGTCCGGGGTCGCCAGCGCGGGGTCGGGTGCGACGCACGTGTTCGCGGCGCTCTTCATCACCCTGTTCACCACGATCTTCCTGCTGATCGACGGCAAGAACGTCTGGCGCTGGTCCGTCCGGTTGTTCCCGAAGAAGGCGCGCGCAGCGGTGGACGGTGCCGGTGTCGCCGGTTGGATCACCCTGACGAGCTTCATCCGGGTGCAGATCTTCGTCGCCTTCGTCGACGCGGTCGGCATCGGTCTGGGGTCCTTCATCGTCGGGCTCTTCTTCGGCGGCATGCCGCTGGTGATCCCGATCGCCGCCTTCGTGTTCCTCGGCGCCTTCATCCCGGTCGTCGGCGCCATCGTCACGGGCTTCCTGGCGGTGTTCGTCGCGCTGATCTTCAACGGCCCCCTCGCCGCGGTCCTGGTGCTCGGCGTCGTGCTGCTGGTCCAGCAGATCGAGGGGCACATCCTGCAGCCCCTCGTCATGGGCAACGCGGTCAAGGTCCACCCGCTGGCGGTCGTCCTCGGCGTCACCGCGGCCTCCGGTCTCGCCGGCATCGCCGGCGCGTTCTTCGCCGTGCCGCTGATCGCGACCCTGAACGCCATGGTCACCACCATCGCGAGCGGACGCTGGCGACGGCTCGACTCCGACCACGTCCTCGAAGCGACGCCGAAGCGCGGACAGCACGGGCAGATCCAGTTGCTCCGACGCCGTCGGCACAAGGTCGGCGACGACGTCCCGGCGCCGGGCGTCGACTCGGGTCCCTCGGCCGAAGAAGACACCGCCAGCACCAACTGAGCGTCACGAGTTCGCCGCGGGGGCCGGGAACGACGATGATGGGGGAGTGACCGACACCAGCGCCTCCCCGCACACGCTCACCGCGATCCCGACGCTCGCGGACATCGAGGCGGCGCGCGAGACCATCAAGGGCGTCGCGCGCGTCACCCCGATGGAGACGTCGCAGTTCCTCGCCGAGCTGCTCGGGTCGCCGGTGCACCTGAAGTGCGAGAACCTGCAGCGCACGGGTGCCTACAAGGTGCGCGGCGCCTACAACCGCCTCTCGACCCTGTCCGCCGAGCAGCGTGCCAAGGGCGTCGTCGCCGCGAGCGCCGGCAACCACGC
The DNA here is from genome assembly GCF_003234595.1 of Curtobacterium sp. MCPF17_051. Taxonomy (NCBI): domain Bacteria; kingdom Bacillati; phylum Actinomycetota; class Actinomycetes; order Micrococcales; family Microbacteriaceae; genus Curtobacterium; species Curtobacterium sp. MCPF17_051. The sequence continues at coordinate 54,363 of NZ_QKSE01000021.1, forward strand.
GCAGGGTGTTGCCCTCGCCGCCCGCGAGCTCGGCATCCCCGCGACGATCTTCACGCCGGTCGGGGTCGCCCTTCCGAAGCTGCAGGCCACCCGCCACTACGGAGCCGACGTCGTGCTGCGCGGCCACTCCGTGGAAGAGGCGCTGAGCGCCGCGAAGGACTTCGCCGCCCACACCGGCGCCGTGTTCATCCCGCCGTTCGACCACCCGGCAGTGATCGCCGGGCAGGGCACGCTCGGCCTCGAGATCATCGACCAGGTGCCGGACGTCGACACCGTCGTGGTGCCGATCGGTGGCGGCGGCGTCATCTCCGGCATCGCACTCGCCGTGAAGGGCATGGCCGAGCGGCTCGGACGGCAGATCCGGGTCATCGGCGTGCAGGCGGAGAACGCTGCGGCCTACCCGTCGTCGATCACCGCCGGCGAGCCCGTCACCATCACCACGAAGCCGACCATCTCCGACGGCATCGCGGTGGCGCGCCCCGGCGACCTGAACTTCCCGATCATCCGCGACCTGGTCGACGACATCGTCACCGTCTCGGACGACGACACCGCCCGCGCGCTGCTCGTCCTGCTCGAGCGCGCCAAGCTCGTGGTCGAGGCAGCGGGGGCCGTCGGCGTCGCCGCGATCATGTCCGGTGCCGTCCGCGACACCGGCCGCACCGTGGTGCTGCTGAGCGGCGGCAACATCGACCCGCTCATGATGGAGCGCGTGATCACCCGCGGGCTCGTGGCGGCCTCGCGGTACATCGGCATCCGCATCATGCTGCCGGACCGCCCGGGCCAGCTCGCCCGCGTCGCGCAGGTCATCTCGGACGCCGGCGCGAACGTGGTCGAGGTGTTGCACACCCGCCACGGGCAGGGCCTCGTCATCAACGAGGTCGCGCTGGACCTGTCGATCGAGGCGCGCGGCCCCGAGCACGCGCAGGAGGTCATCCAGCGCCTGCACGAGGTCGGTTTCCGCCCGGAACTCCTCGAGCACTAGTCCGCGACGATCCACGAGTCGTTCGACGCGTGGACTGGCGGAAGTGCGGTGCCCGCCCTGGGCGCGACCAGCGGACAGACAGGAGGCCCGTGGCGGTGTCGCCACGGGCCTCCTGTCTGTCGGCGGGCCGGTCTACGGCTCGTAGCGCTCGATCTTGACGACCTCGACGGCGATCTCCTTGCCGTTCGGCGCCGTGTACGTGGCCTTGTCGCCGGCCTTGAGGCCGACGATGGCCGCGCCGACGGGGCTGACGGGGCTGTAGACCGTCAGGTCGGAGCCCTCGGCGACGATCTCGCGGCTGCCGACCAGGAAGGTGGACTCGTCGCCGGCGATGACCGCCGTGACGACGGTGCCCGGTTCGACCGTCCCGTCGAACTCCGCTTCACTGACGGTGGCGTGCTTGAGGAGCTCGGTGAGGACGCGGATGCGGGCCTCGATCTTGCCCTGCTCGTCCTTCGCGGCGTGGTAGCCGCCGTTCTCCTTGAGGTCGCCCTCTTCGCGAGCGGCCTCGATGCGGCGCGCGATCTCGGCACGGCCCTCGCCGCTCAGCTCGTCGAGCTCCGCCTTGAGACGGTCGTGCGCCTCCTGGGTCAGCCAGGTGACCTGCGTGTCGTTGCTCATGTTCTGTCCCTTCGACCATGAAAAAACGAGACCGGCCGAGTGGTCGGTCTCGAGAGGCGAATCAGGACAGTCTAGGGAATCCAGCAGTCGTGGATCAAGCCGGTCACGCCCCGCGTCGTCGTGGTGACCTGCGTGGAGATGCTCCGGCTGCGCTGTTCGGACGCTGGCACGGTGATCTCCTTCCAGCCCACGATCGAGTAGCTCTTGTCGAGGACCTGCACGGCGCACTTCGCCTCGACGCCCGGGTCGACCGACACCTGCGAGTGGACGACGGTGCTGTGCTCGGACAGGACCTCGTACCCGATGACGTCCTGGTCGAGGCCGCGGTCGGACTGGTCGAGCCCGGCCCAGATCACCCACGCACCGAAGACCACGACGACCGCGATGGCCGCGACGATCGCGAAGAGGCGGCTGCGGCGCTTGCGGGCCGGCGTGCGGCCGTAGCGCTCGTCGAGGGTGGCGGTCTGGTGCTGTTCGGACAGTTCGGGGCTCCCGGGGTGGATATCCTGATCCCAGGGTAGTTCACGCGATGCTGTGCGCTGCCCGCGTCCGACGCCGCTCACCCGCAGTGAGGAACCCCACGTGCCCTACCGTCTGCTGGCCGTCCACGCCCACCCCGACGACGAGTCGAGCAAGGGAGCCGCGACCGCCGCGAAGTACGTGGCCGACGGGCACCAGGTGCTCGTCGTGTCCTGCACCGGCGGCGAGGCCGGCGACATCCTGAACGACCAGCTCGGCGAGCCGGCGACGAGTCGTGCGCACCGTGACATGGCCGGGTACCGCCGCACCGAGATGGCCGCCGCGCAGCAGGCGCTCGGCATCGACCACGTGTGGCTCGGCTACCACGACTCGGGGCTGCCCGACGCCGAGAAGGGCGAGACGGTCCGGCCGGGCACGTTCTCGACGGTGCCGCTCGAGTACAGCACCGAGGCCCTCGTCCGCGTCATCCGCCGGTTCCGCCCGCACGTGCTCGTCACCTACGACGAGAACGGTGGCTACCCGCACCCCGACCACATCCGCACGCACGAGGTGTCGATGGCCGCGTGGTCCGCCGCCGCCGACCCGTCGGCGTACCCGTCCGCCGGCGCCCCGTGGTCGATCGCGAAGCTCTACTACGAGCGCACGATGAACCCGCGCCGCTTCCGCACGATCTTCGAAGCCCTGCAGGAGCGCGACCCGGACAGCCCCGCGATCGAGCAGCTGCGCGAGTGGGTCGAGCGGTTCGCGGACCGGCCCGACCTCGCCACCACCCACGTCGACGTGCACGAGTACTTCGACCAGCGTGACGCCGCACTCCGCGCGCACGCCAGCCAGGTCGCACCGGACAGCGCCTTCTTCTACTGGCCGAACGACCTCCTCGCGACGGTGTGGCCGACCGAGGACTACCAGCTCGTGGAGGCACGCGTGCCGACCGAGCTCCCGGAGACCGACCTGTTCGCCGGGATCCCAGCCGACAAGGAACCGACCTCGTGAGCACCATCGCGGCGGCACTCGCCGCCACCCCCAGCCCCAGCCCCTCGGTCGTACCCGACGTCGACGTCACCCCGGGCGTCGTCTGGTTCATCGCGAT
>NZ_QKSE01000022.1:0-55716 GCF_003234595.1 Curtobacterium sp. MCPF17_051
GTGGAGGGGGCGGCGGCGGGCGCCGCGGACGTGGTCGCCGGCACCGGCGCCGGCGCTGGCGCCGCGGGCATGGTGGCGTCGCGCAGCAGCTCCGCGAAGCCGATCTCGGCGGCGCCACGGACCAGGACGTCGCGGCCGAGTGCCGCCGGGACGATGCGGAGCCGGTCGGTCATGGCGGCCATCGTCTGCGCCCGGACGTCGGTTTCGATCCGGTCGCCGACGTGTCCGAGCAGCGCACCGAGGAACCCGCCGAGCACGACGACCTCGGGGTCGACGGTGTGGATGGCGTTCCGCAGTGCGGTCGCGAGAGCGGTGACCTGTCGGTCGACGACCCGCTCCAGCTCGGGCCGGCCCTCGGCGAGCGCCGCGGCGAGCGCGTCGAGGTCGTCCGGCGGGGTCCTGGTGACCGCGGTGAGCGCGGAGCGCGAGGCCTCGGTCTCCAGACAGCCGACCGCACCGCAGTGGCAGCGGATGCCGTTCGCCGCGACGAAGGTGTGCCCCAGCTCGCCCGCGTACCCGTCGGCGCCGCTGAAGGGCCGGCCGGCGCTGACGATCCCGCCGCCGATGCCGCTCGCGCCGCCGTTCAGGTACACGAGGTCGTCGACGCCGCGGGCGCTGCCGTACAGCCGTTCCGCCCAGGCGCCGAGGTTGGCGTCGTTCGCGGCCCGGACCGGCAGCCCCAGGCGTTCCGCGAGCGGTGCGGCGAGGGGTTCGTCACGCCATCCGAGGTGCGGGGCGTCGCGGACGGTGCCGTCCTCGACCCGGACGATGCCGGGCACGGCGACACCGACCCCGACGATCCGGGCCGCCGGTCCGGTGCGGGCGAGGAGTGCTGCGAGGACCCGGGCGACGGCGTCGATCGCCTGCGCCGCGGTGGGCACGGTGGTCTGCGGCTCGACCAGCCGGTCGCGGACGGTGCCGTCGAGGCCGACGAGGGCGACCCCGACGGCGTCGATCTCGACCGTGACCGCGGCGGCGAGGACGTCGCCGGACGCCCGGACGACCCCGCTCGGTCGTCCGACACCGGTACCGGGGGTCCCCGCGGCGGGAGTCTCCTCGTGCACGAGACCGGCGTCGACGAGTTCCCCGACGAGCGCGAGGATGGTCGAGCGGTTCAGGCCGGTGCGCCGGGTGAGTTCGGCGCGGGTGACGGGGCCGTCCTCGTGGACGAGCCGGAGGACGCGCGCGGCGTTGCCCGGCGTCGCCGTGGGCTGCCGTGCCATGGGTCCTCCTCGTTGGTGGGTGAGGTCGTGGGTGGGGTTTCGGGCTGAGCGACGAGTTTCGCACCGGCGGGCCCCGTGGACTGTCGCGCCGTGCGAAACCTCGGCGACCGCACGGCCCCGCAGCGTGGTGCCGGTCAGCGCGACCGCGAGAACGCGGCGTCGAACGCGGCGTCCGGCGGCGCGATGGTACCGAGCTGCCGGACGAACGCCAGCGCCTCGGGCCCGCCGACGAGCCGGTCCATGCCGGCGTCCTCCCACTCGACGCTGGTCGGGCCGGCGTACCCGATGTGGTTCAGGACGCGGAACACCCGCTCCCACGGCACGTCCCCGTGACCGGCGGTGACGAAGTCCCACCCGCGCCGGGGGTCGCCCCACGGCAGGTGCGAGGACAACCGCCCGTTGCGCCCGTCGAGCTGCTTCACCGACTCCTTGCAGTGCACGTGGTACACCCGGTCGGCGAAGTCGAGCAGGAACGCGGCGGGGTCGAGGTCCTGCCAGACGAAGTGCGACGGGTCGAAGTTGAACCCGAACGCCGGCCGGTCCTGGAACACCTCGAGCGTGCGCTTGGCGGTCCAGTAGTCGTAGGCGATCTCGGACGGGTGCACCTCGAGTGCGAACCGGACGCCGACCTCCTCGAAGACGTCGAGGATCGGTGACCAGCGGTCGTGGAAGTCCTGGTACCCGGCGTCGATCATCCCCGGGGGCACGGGCGGGAACCCGGCGACGGTCTTCCAGATCGACGAGCCGGAGAAGCCGGTGACGGTGTCGACACCGAGCGCTGCGGCGGCACGGGCAGTCCACTGCAGTTCCTCGGCCGCACGCTGCCGCACGCCCTCGGGGTCGCCGTCGCCCCACACGCGCGGCGGGACGATGTCCTCGTGCCGCTGGTCGATGGGGTCGTCGCACACGGCCTGGCCGACCAGGTGGTTCGCGATCGTCCAGACCCGCAGGCCGTGGCGTTCCAGGATCGCCAGCCGGTCCGCCACGTACTCCGGGTCCGTCGCGGCGCGCCGGACGTCCAGGTGGTCACCCCAGCAGGCGATCTCCAGCCCGTCGTAGCCCCACTCGCCGGCGAGCCGGGCCACCTCTTCGAAGGGCAGGTCGGCCCACTGTCCGGTGAACAGGGTGACCGGCCGGGAGGCCCGGGTCGTCTCCGTCGTGTCGCTCGCGTCCGTCGTCGTCATCGTCGTCGTCCTTCTTCGCGGTGGTCGGGTTCCGTCACCAGGATCCGGGTGCGGACCCGGCGGGGACGGTGGCGGGTCGCTCGACGCGCCAGTGCACGTCGACGACCGAGTGGTCTCGGGCGGCGGCCGAGACCGCCTCCATGACCTCGAGCACGTGGAACGCGAGGTCGCCGGAGGCACGGTGCGGCCGGTCCGTCGCGATCGCGTGCGCCATGTCGGCGAGGCCGTAACCGCGGCCGGCGTCGGCGTACCCGGCGGCGACCGGCAGGTCGCGCCACGAGCGGTCGTCGGCGGTGGCGATCGACACGGTGTCCGAGAACCGGTTCGGGTCCGGTACCCCCAGGGTGCCGGCGGTGCCGTACACCTCGAACAGCGGGGCGCGGGTGGCCCAGACCTCGAACGAGACGCTCACGGTGGAGACCACGCCGCCCTCGTGCTCGAGGATCGCGACGACGTGCGTGTCGATGTCGACCGGGATCGAGGTGCCGGCGTTCGGTCCGGTCGCGATCGTCCGTTCACGGGTGGAGCGGGTGGCGCTGCCGCTGACCCGGACGACCGGCCCGAAGAACGTGACGAGGCTGGTCAGGTAGTACGGCCCCATGTCGAGGAGCGGTCCGCCGCCCGGCTGGTAGTAGAACGCCGGCGCGGGGTGCCAGAGCTCGTGCCCGGGTGCGCTCCAGGCGACTGCAGCGCCGACCGGGGTGCCGATCGCGCCGTCGTCGAGGGCGGCCCGTGCGGTCTGGATACCCGTGCCGAGGACGGTGTCCGGGGCACTGCCGACGCGCAGGCCGGCGGCGCGGGCGGCTTCGAGCACCGGTGCGGCCTCGGCGGTGGACATCGCGAGCGGCTTCTCGCCGTAGACGTGCTTGCCTGCTGCGAGTGCCCGGGTGGCGATGTCGGCGTGCGCGGCCGGGATCGTCAGGTTGAGCACCGCGTCGACGTCGTCGGCGGCGAGCAGGTCGTCCACGGTGGTCCCGCGCACGCCCTGAGCCGCACCGACCTGCTCGGCACGGGCGACGTCGAGGTCGGCGACCGCGGCGAGCTCGAGGCCGGGCAGGGCCGGGAAGTGCTCGAAGTACTGCTGGCTGATGACCCCGACGCCGACGACTCCGACGCGGAGCACCCCTTCGTTCACCGTGCTGCCCACAGGAGTCCCCGTTCGATGATGGTGCGGACCGGCTGCGACTCGACGATCTCGATCCGGTGTCCGGGGGCCGAGACGAAGATCCGTCCCTTCCCCCACTGCCGGGTCCAGATCGCCGGTGCGGTGACCGGGCGGTTCCAGGGGTCCCACGAGCGGGCCTCCTGCGTGGTGGTGGCGAGGACGTCGTCGTACTCGTCGCTCAGCACCCAGTACTGCTCGGTGACGAGGTCGAAGTCATCGATGCCCTGCGTGATCGGGTGCTCGTGCCCGAGGTCGGTGATGTGCACCGTGTAGGGGATGTAGTTGTCCGACTGCTCCCCGACCCGTTCGTCGGGGTGCTTGCCCGCGTGGTGCGCGAACTGCCCGCCGATCATGTGCAGGTAGTCGGCGTTGTCGCGGTACGAGTCCGCGATGCCGCCGTGCCAGCCGGCCAGGCCGGTGCCGTTCAGGACGGCCCGCTGCAGACCGGCGAACTCGTCGGCGGCGATGGTCGTCATGGTGTTCACCTGGACGATCAGGTCGACCGTGTCCATGTACTCCTGGTCGGCGTACACGGCGGGCGATCCCTCGATCCGGACCGCGAAGCCGTGGTCCTGCAGGAACGGGATGAACAGGTCGGTGGTCTCGACGGGCTGGTGGCCGTCCCACCCGCCGCGGACGACGAGCGCCTGGCGGGTCTGCTCGGCGGCGCTCACGAGGTCGCCGTCCAGGTGCTGCCGGCGGCGGCGCTGCGTTCGACCGCGTCGAGGACCCGCTGCACGTGCAGGCCGTCGGCGAACGACGGCGACGGGTCGGTGCCGGCGACGATGGCGTCGACGAAGTCCTTCACCTGGTGGCTGAAGGTGTGCTCGTACCCGATGAGGTGCCCGGTCGGCCACCACGCGGCCATGTAGGGGTGCTCGGGCTCGGTGACGAGGATGCGGCGGAACCCCTGCTCCCCCGCCGGTGCGTTCGACTCGTACAGCCGGAGCTCGTTCATCGACTCGAGGTCGAACTGGATCGCGCCCTCGGAACCGCTGATCTCGAGCGTCAGACCGTTCTTCCGCCCGGTCGCGTAGCGCGTGGCCTCGAACGTGCCGATCGCACCGTCGGCCGCGCCGCCGTCGAGCCGTGCGGTGAAGAACGCGGCGTCGTCGACGGTGACCTGCCCGCGCTCGCTCGACGCGGTGCCGGAGAGCCCCACCCCCTCGGCCATCAGCGGACGCTCGGTCACGAAGGTCTCGAGGGTGCCGGACACGGTGGCGAGCGACGCGCCCGTGACGTGCTCGACCAGGTCGATCGCGTGTGCGCCGATGTCCCCGAGCGCCCCCGAGCCCGCGAGCGACTTGTCGAGGCGCCAGGTCATCGGGCCGTCGGCGTCGGCGAGCCAGTCCTGCAGGTAGAGCGCACGGACCTGGCGCACGGTGCCGATCCGGCCGTCCTGCACCAGCTGCCGGGCGAACGCGATGGCCGGCACCCGGCGGTAGCTGAACCCGACCATCGCCCGGACACCCTGTGCACGGGCGGCGGCGGCGGCGGCGGTCATCGCCTCGGCCTCGGCGACGGTGTTCGCGAGCGGCTTCTCGCACAGGACGTGCTTGCCGGCCTGGAGCGCGGCGATCGCGATCTCGACGTGCGAGGACCCCGGCGAAACGACGTCGACCACGTCGATGTCCGGATCGGCGACGACGGCACGCCAGTCGGTGGACGCCGCCTGCCAGCCGTACTGCTGCCGAGCGGCCTCGGTGCGTCCGGGATCACGCCCGACGATCACCGCCATCTCCGGCTCGGCGCCGAGGTCGAAGAACCTGGGGGCGGTCCGCCACGCCTGTGAGTGCGCGGCTCCCATGAAGCCGTGCCCCACCATCGCGACCCGCAGTCGTTGCTGCACCGTCGACTCACTTGCCATCCGCTCGCTCCTTTGCGATCACGTGCTTGCCACAGCCAACACTACCGCTTATGTTGGGCGCGGCAACATTTTGTTTCGACGACGAACGGTGACCACCATGGCAACGACGCCCACCCGTGCAGACAAGTTCTCCTTCGGTCTCTGGACCATCGGCTACAACGGCTCCGACCCCTTCGGCGGGCCGACCCGACCCGCCCTCGACGTGGTCGAGGCGGTCGAGAAGCTCGACGAGCTCGGCGCCTACGGCCTGACCTTCCACGACGACGACCTGTTCGCGTTCGGCTCGACCGACGCCGAACGCCAGACCCAGATCGACCGCCTCAAGGGTGCGCTCGAGTCGACCGGGATCGTCGTGCCGATGGTCACGACGAACCTGTTCTCCGCCCCGGTCTTCAAGGACGGCGGCTTCACCTCGAACGACCGGCAGGTCCGCCGCTTCGCGCTCCGCAAGGTGCTCCGCAACATCGACCTCGCCGCCGAGCTCGGCGCGTCGACGTTCGTGATGTGGGGTGGCCGCGAAGGCTCCGAGTACGACAGCGCCAAGGACGTGCAGGCCGCGCTCGAGCGGTACCGCGAGGCCGTCAACCTGCTCGCCCAGTACGTCACCGACAAGGGCTACGGCATCCGGTTCGCCATCGAGCCGAAGCCGAACGAGCCCCGCGGCGACATCCTCCTGCCGACCCTCGGTCACGCGATCGCCTTCACCGAGACGCTCGAGCGCCCGGAGCTGTTCGGCATCAACCCCGAGGTCGGCCACGAGCAGATGGCTGGCCTGAACTTCACGGCCGGCATCGCCCAGGCGCTCTACCAGGGCAAGCTCTTCCACATCGACCTCAACGGTCAGCGCGGCATCAAGTACGACCAGGACCTGGTGTTCGGTCACGGCGACCTGCAGAACGCGTTCTCGCTCGTCGACCTGCTCGAGCACGGCGCCCCGCAGGGCGGCCCGGCGTACGACGGCCCGCGCCACTTCGACTACAAGCCGAGCCGCACCGAGGACATCACCGGCGTCTGGGACTCCGCGTCGGCCAACATGCGCATGTACCTGCTCCTCAAGGAGCGTGCGCAGGCGTTCCGCGCCGACCCCGAGGTGCAGGCGGCGCTCGAGGCCTCCAAGGTCGGCGAGCTGTCGACGCCGACGCTGGACGACGGCGAGTCGTACGACGCGTTCCTCGCCGACCGCTCCGCCTACGAGGACTTCGACGCCGACGCCTACTTCGGCGGCAAGGGCTTCGGCTTCGTCCGCCTGCAGCAGCTCGCGATGGAGCACTTGATGGGTGCTCGTGGCTGAGAACACGGACGAGCGCCAGCTCGTCGCCGGCGTCGACTCGTCGACCCAGTCCTGCAAGGTCACCATCCGTGACGCCGCGACCGGTGCGGTCGTCCGCGAGGGACGCGCGTCCCACCCGGACGGCACCTCCGTCGACCCCCGCCACTGGTGGGACGCCCTCGGCGCAGCCGTCGCGGACGCCGGTGGCCTCGACGACGTCGGTGCCGTCGCCATCGCCGGGCAGCAGCACGGCATGGTCGCGCTCGACGCCGACGGCCGCGTGGTCCGCGACGCCCTGCTCTGGAACGACGTGCGGAGTGCGGACGCGGCCGCGCAGATGGTCGACGAACTCGGCCGGGAGGCCTGGGTCGCCCGGACGGGGCTGGTGCCGGTCGCGTCGTTCACGGGCACCAAGCTGCGGTGGCTCCGCGACGCGGAGCCCGAGAACGCGGCCCGCGTCGCGGCCGTGGCGCTCCCCCACGACTGGCTGTCGTGGCGGCTCCGCGGCCACGGCCCGGCGGACGAGAGCCCGCTCGGCCCCGACCTCGACGCCCTGGCGACGGACGCGTCCGACGCCAGCGGCACGGCGTACTGGGACCCGGTGCGCCGCGAGTACGACCCGGAGTTGTTCGAGCTCGCGCTCGGGCGACCGATGCGTCCGGCGTCGATGGGTGACGACGACGCCGTGGTCGTTCCCCGCGTGGTCGCTCCCGACGAGGCGATGGGCACCCTGTCCACCGACGTCGAGCTGCCCGGCGGCGCTGTCGCCCGGTCCGGCCTCGTCGTCGGCGCCGGACTCGGCGACAACGCCGGGGCAGCGCTCGGCCTGGGTCTCGGCCCTGGTGACGTCGCGGTGTCCCTCGGCACCAGCGGCACGGTCTTCGGGGTCAGCGACGCCGAGGTGCGTGACCCGAGCGGGACCGTGGCGGGCTTCGCCGACGGGACCGGGTCGCGCCTCCCGATCGTCACGACGCTCAACGCGGCCCGCGTGCTCGAGGTGATCGGCGGCCTGCTCGGCGTCGACCACGACGCACTCGGCGAACTGGCGCTGCAGGCGCCGGCCGGGGCCGACGGCCTCGTCCTGGTGCCGTACTTCGTCGGCGAGCGCACGCCCAACCGGCCGAACGCGACCGCATCACTGCTCGGCATGACGCCGGCGACCACCGACCGGGCGCACCTGGCCCGGGCGGCCGTCGAGGGGATGCTCTGCGCCCTCGCCGACGGACTGGCCGCGGTGCAGGGCACCGGGGTGACCGTCGAGCGGCTGCTGCTCATCGGTGGCGCTGCGCGGAACCCGGCGGTCCGCACCGTCGCCGCACAGGTGTTCGGCCGTGACGTCCTGGTGCCGGAGCCCGGCGAGTACGTCGCCGCGGGTGCTGCGAAGCAGGCCGCGTGGGCGCTCACCGGCGCACTGCCGACGTGGGACACCGCGACGACCACCGTGCCGTCCGACCCGCACCCCGCGGTGCTCGAGCAGTACCGCGCCGCGGCGCGCTGACCGACGCACCGGATCCGACACTCCCCGCCCCCGGCGCCCTCCACCAGGGCGCCGGGGCAACATCGTCCCCGGAGGACCCCATGCCACTGACCGACCTGCCCCTCGACGCGCTCCGCGCCCACCGCTCGGACGTCCGTCGTCCCGCTGACTTCGACGCCTTCTGGGCGGACACGATCGCCGCCGCCCGGACCGCGGGCGAGGGGGTCGAGTCGACCCTCGTGCCGGCCGAGACCCCGGTGACCGGTCTCGTCGTCGAGGACCTGACGTTCCCCGGGTTCGCCGGCGACCCCGTGCGCGCGTGGGTCAACCGCCCGGTGTCCGACGACCCCGGCGCACTGCCGGTCGTCGTCGAGTTCCTCGGCTACGGCGGTGGCCGTGGTCGCCCCGGCGAGCGCGTGCACTGGGCCCTCGCCGGCTACGTGCACGTCGTGATGGACACGCGCGGCCAGGGCTCCGGGTGGGCCGGCGGCGACACCCCGGACCCGCACGGCTCCGCACCGCACGCCAGCGGCTGGATGACGAGCGGCATCGGCTCACCGGCCGAGCACTACTACCGCCGCGTCTACACCGACGCCGTGCGGCTCGTCGAGGCGGTGCGGACGCTTCCCGGGATCGACCCCGAGCGCATCGCCCTGACCGGGGGCAGCCAGGGCGGCGGCATCACGATCGCCGCGGCGGCCCTGGTCGAGGCACACGTCGGACCGGTCGCCGCGGTGCTGCCCGACGTGGCGTTCCTCGCCGACTGGCGGAACGGCACCGACGTCGCGGTCGGCGGTCCGTACCTGGAGCTCGCGCAGTACCTCGCCGTCCACCGCGACGCGGCCGACAGCGTGTGGGAGACCGCCGCGTACCTGGACGGGGTGAACCACGCCGCCCGCATCACCGCCCCTGCGCTGTTCTCGGTCGCGCTGATGGACGACGTCGTTCCGCCGCGCACGACCTTCGCCGCGTTCAACGCCCTCGGCTCCACCGACCGCGAGATCGTCGTGTACCCGTACAACGGGCACGAGGGTGGCGGCTTCCGGCACTGGGAGCGTCAGGCTGCGTTCCTGGCGGACCGGCTGCAGAGCCCGGTCAGATGAAGTAGTGGTGCCGGTGGTGGGGGCCGGGGCTCCCTCCACCGACGTCGTAGTGCACGGTGAGGGTCTGCTCCCAGTCGCGTCCGCGGTGGTCGCCCCACTCGAACAGGATGCTGTCCGGCACCACGTCCGGCTGGTGGAGCAGGACCCGCTCCGCCAGCCCGATCAGCCGCTGTTGTCGCGTGCGCACGGGCGGGTCAGGTGCTCGTCTGGAGCGTCTTCTTCGGGTACTCGTCGAAGCGCTGGTGGTACGTGCTCGAGAACCGCCCCATGTGGCGGAAGCCCCACCGGTGCGCGACCTCGGCCACCGTCGTCTGCGCGCAGTCGGCGAGCTGGAGCGCGATCCGCACCCGGTCGAGGCGGACCTGCAGCAGGTACGTCATGGGGCTCACCCCGACGTGCTGCACGAAGTTCTCCTGGAGTGTGCGGGAGCTGACCCCGACGGCCCCGCAGACGTCCGCGAGCTGGAGCGGCCGGTCGCAGTGCTCCGCGAGCCAGGCCTGCGCGAGCTGCACGGTGTTCACCGTCCGGCGCACCGGCGGTGCGTCGCCTTCGGCACCCGTCCCGCCGAAGGCCCGCAGGACGGACTCGGCCAGCAGCACCTGTGCGGACAGGTGGCCGCCCGGGTTGCGGTCGGGGTGCAGCGCGTTGACCGCCACCGCGTCGATGCGGGCGAGCAGGTGGGAGACCTCGGCCTCGGCCGGGCGGGATCGCAGTCGCCCGGCGAAGCGGTGGTCGAACACGACCCCGTTCACGGCGTCGAGGAAGCCGCGGTCGACCCGCAGCACCTGGACGGTCCCCGCCGGCACGATCAGGGTGAACGGTCGGTCCGTCGGCAGGAGCACCGGCACACCGGGACGGGTGGGCGCGTCGTCGTCGACCCGGAGGCACCCCACGGTCGACCACGCCAGCACCGGCGTGCCGTCCGGCGTGAACGAGGCGGCGGCGGCCGTCGACACCGCCGACGACAGCAGCGCGACGTTGTGGTGGCGCACCGTCCGGTGGCGGAACGCGAACCGGTCGGTGGGTGCGAACCGAACGTCGCGACCGTCGTACACGGCACGGACCGTCCGGACGGCGTCGGAGGGGGTCCGGCCGCACCGCTCGGCGGCCCGGGGTGCGTGGCCGACCACGGCCCGCGGGACGGTGTCGCTGCTCACGGGTTCCGCCCCCGCTGTGCGCGGAGGTCCGCGAAGGTGAAGCGCTCGCGATCGACGTCGTCCTCGGACTGCACGATCCACCCGCGTCGGGCAGCCCGTGCCCGCGCCCGGTAGGAGGTGATGTGGACCGGGGCGACCCCCGGTGCACGTTCGTAAACACTCATGAGATCCTCCGATCTGCCCCCGCACCTCCGACCCTGTTCGGAGGGGGACAGTTTGAGTACCTTCTGGACGATAAGCGCCTCCGTCGAGGTCCACAATGGCCCCCGAACGGGTGCGATCCACATCCGCGCACCCCGGATAACGGCGGCGTCGTGGCGTCGGGGGCCGATCCGCCCGACCGACTCGTACCCTCCACGTATGGACCAGGCACCGACCACGGCGAGTGGTCCCGAGCACGGCGGAGCACGGCTGTCCCGCAGCGTGCACGAGGCGCTGCGGTTCGTGCACGCCCACGCCCGTGAAGCGATCTCCGTACCGGACATCGCCGCCGCCGCACACCTGTCGACCCGCGGCCTGCAGAGCGCGTTCCGGCGGGAGCTGCAGACCTCACCCGCGTCGTACCTGCGCGGGGTGCGGCTCGAGGGCGTCCGCCGCGACCTGCTGTCGATGACACCGGCCGACCGACGCACCATCGCAGACGTCGCGAAGCACTGGCACTTCAGCAACGCCGGGCGGATGGCTGCCGAGTACCGTGCCGCGTTCGGCACCGCACCGTCGGCAGCGCTCCGGTCGTTCGACCCGGAGGACCCGGAGCCCCTCGCCACGCCGGACCTCGCTCGGCCCCCGGGCGAGGGATCACGCTTCCGGATCGTGCTCGATTGCGAGGTGGAGGTCGACGACGCCGACGCGACGTTCGCCAGTGCCCTGCGACGCGCCCAGGGCGACGACCGCCCCTGGCACGGCTACGACCCCGACGGCAGCACGGCCGACGTCGTCGCGTTCCTGCTGGCGAGCGCCGTCCGCGGGGTCACCGGGGACAGCTCCGGCATCCGGCTGCGCGCGGTCAACCCGATGCTGCGGGCGCCGGATGAGCACGGCGGGTACCCGTCGGCCGAGCTCCCACCGTGGTCGGCACCGACCGTCCCGCCGTCGGCCGCCGGCACGGAACGGGACTGATCACGCCGTGGATGGACGAAAAGCGCCAGGGGTCGAGGAATCGGGGGAGGATGGACCCCGCGGGCCCGGCACGTGCGGCGGGTCCCACCCGACGGAAGGCAGCGCCATGGGCCAGCTCATCTACGACTCGCAACCCCTCGAGCTCCGCCTCGACGACCGTGCGCTCACGCACCTGCAGATCGTCATCGTGAACCTCATCCGCCGCGGAGAGAGCTTCGTGTTCTCGTGGAAGGACGACCCCGCCGTCGGTGGCGGCCGCAGCAGCATCTGGATCCACCCCTACTGCGGACTGCACTTCAAGTTCGCCGGCGGCAAGTCACCGAGCGTGAACCGCTCGTGGCTCGACGAGCTCTACGCCAGCGCGGCGAGCGGTTCCGGCCTCGTCCTGAGCCCGGAACCGACGGACGCCGAGGGCCCGGTCTCCGCCGACGAAGTCGCCGGGGCCCCGCCGGCACGCCCCACCACGACCATCAGCGCCTCCTGACCGGAGCGCCGACGACACGCCCCGACCGGGTACCAACGACAGGACGCCCCTCCCCGTGACCACCACCCCGCGTCGACGCCGCTCCGCGCTGCTCGCAGCCGTCCTCTCCACGGGACTCGCACTCGCCGGCTGCACGACCCCGACCGCTGCCCGGGCCGACGGGTTCGACGTGACCGGCTTCCAGCCCGAGAACGCCGACACCGCCCTGGTGGACGCGAACGCCGCCGCGATGGACGTGGTCGGCGTCGACGGCCTGCTGCTGAACCGGACGGGCACGAAGGTCACGGTCCCCTCGCGTGCCGCGAAGGCCCAGCGCGACCGGGCGCACGCGAACGGGCTCACCGCACAGCTGCTCGTGAGCAACTACTCCGAGGCCGACGGGGACTTCAGCGAGCCGATCGCGCGGAAGCTGCTCACCTCGCCCGCGAACCGCGCCCGGGTCGTCCGGTCGCTCGCCGCCGACGTCACCACGGGCGGCTGGGACTCGATCATGATCGACCTCGAGGCGTTGACCCCGGCCGAGAAGCCCGGCCTCACCGCCTTCGCCTGGGAGCTCCGAGCCGCCGTCGGCGACGACGTCCGGCTCGACATCGCCCTGTCCGCGTCGACCACAGCCGCCGGGTACGCCCGCCTGGGCTACGACGTGCGCGCCCTCCGCGCCCCGCTCGACCACCTGACGCTCATGGCCTACGACCAGCACGGCCCCTGGGAACCGGACGCGCCCGGCCCGGTCGGGTCGCTCGCGTGGTCGTCGAAGGCCGCCCGTGCACTCGCGACCCTCGCCCCCGCCGACCAGATCGTGCTCGGTGTCGCCGGGTACGGCTACCACTGGAAGGGGACGCGTCCGGCCGGTCAGCTCTCCGACGCCCAGGCCCGGCTCCGGGTCCGGAAAGCGGGCGCGACCGCCCGGTGGGACGCGACGGTCGGCGAGTGGACCGCGACCCTGCCGAGCGGTGAGGTGCTCTGGTGGTCCGACGCACGCTCGCTGCGCGAGCGGATCGCGCTGGCGGACCGGCTCGGCCTGACAGGCGTCGCCGTCTGGTCCCTGGACCTGTCCGACCGGATCGAACCGGTCGGGTGACCGCGACCCACTGACGGACAGGAGGCCCGGTGCACGCTGGCACCGGGCCTCCTGTCCGTCTCCCGGTCAGACGAGCGACCACTCCACCAGGCGGGGGTCGTCGAGGGTGACCTCGTGGACGGCGCCGGTGACCGCGACGGTGGCGCGCTCCGTGGCGGTGCCGGGGACGGGGTGTCGGACCGGCCCGTCGCCCGAGGCGACGATCCCACCGGCTGCCACCGGGCCTCCCGGCCGTGACACCGCCGCGTGCGACGCGACCCAGACCTGCACGTCGCCGGGCTCGACCACCCTGCGCATGCGGCGGTCGGTGAACGCGAAGCGCTGCACCGGGACGCGGAAGCGGACCCGCGCGAACTCCCCCGCGGCGAGCGCGACCCGCGCGTACCCGAGGAGCTGCACCTCGGGCCTGGTGACGCTGCCGTGCACGTCGTGCCCGTAGAGCTGCACGACGTCTTCGCCGTCACGGGACCCGGTGTTCCGGACCGTCACCGACGCGGTGAAGACGCCGTCGGAGCGGACGTCCTGGTCGACGACGAGCTCGTCGTAGGCGAAGTCGGTGTAGCCGAGGCCGAAGCCGAACGGTCGCACCGGCGTCGAGTCGGCGGCGGTGACGTCGGACGGACCGCCGAGCCGCGGGTGCAGGTACGTGAACGGCTGCGCACCGGCGGACCGGGGCAGGGACAGCGGCAGGCGGCCCGAGGGCGAGGCGACACCGGTGAGCAGGTCGGCGATCGCCAGCCCGCCGCCCTCGCCCGGGAAGAACGCCTGCACGACCGCGGCCGGACGCGGCTGGTCGCCGTCGAGCGCCCAGCCGATCGCGTACGGCCGGCCGGTGAGCAGCACCATCACGGTGGGGGTACCGGTCGCGACGACGGCCTCGACCAGCTCGCGCTGCACGCCGGGCAGGTCGAGCGAATCGGTGTCGTTGCCCTCGCCGACCGTGCCGCGGCCGAAGAGTCCGGCCTGGTCACCGACGACGACCACCGCGACGTCCGAGGCGGACGCCACGGCGACCGCGTCGGCGAAGCCGGCCCGGTCGTCGCCCGTGACGGCGCAGCCCGCTGCGAAGCGCACCGCTGCCGGGCCGAGGGCCTGGGCGACGGCTTCGCGGACGGTCGGGATCGCGAAGCCGAGCGGCAGGTCGGGGTGCGAGGCGAGCACGTGGTTGGCGAACGAGTAGCAGCCCTGCAGGGCCTCGGCTCGGTCGGCGTTCGGGCCGATGACCGCGACCGAGGCGCCTGCCGCGAGCGGGAGGACGGGGGTGGCGTCGCTGGCGCCGTCGGCGCTGCCGCTGTCGGTGGCGCCGCTGTCGTTCGACAGCAGCACGAGCGACTTCGCCGCCAGCCGGCGTGCGAGTGCCTGGTGCAGCGGGGTGTCGAGGTCGATCCCGGTGGAGGCGTCTCCGGCGAAGGCGTCCGGTTCGAGCAGGCCGAGCCGTTCCTTCTGCCGGAGCACCCGGAGCACGGCGCGGTCGACGAGTGCCTCGTCCACCTGCCCGCTGCGGACCCGCTCGACGAGCGGCGCGAGGTACGCGTCACCGGTCGGGAGCTCGACGTCGACGCCGGCCTCGAGCGCCAGCGTCGCGGCCTCGCCACGGTCGGCGGCGATGCCGTGCATGACCTCGAGGAACGCCACCGAGAAGTAGTCCGCGACGACCGTGCCGTCGAAGCCGAGCCGGCCGCGGAGCAGGTCGGTGAGCAGCTCGCCGTTCGCCGCGACGGGCACGCCGTCGATCTCGGCGTACGAGTTCATGACGCTCCGGGCGCCGCCGTCCCGCAGCGCCATCTCGAACGGCGGCAGGTACACGTCGGCGAGTTCGCGGGCCCCGGCGTGCACGGGGGCGTGGTTCCGTCCCGCCTGCGACGCCGAGTACCCGAGGAAGTGCTTGAGGGTCGCGTCGACCCCGGCGGACTGCAACCCGCGCACGTACGCGGTGCCGACCGTGCCGACCAGGTACGGGTCCTCGGCGATGCACTCGTCGACCCGGCCCCAGCGGGGGTCACGGATCACGTCGAGCACCGGTGCGAGCCCCTGGTGGACGCCGAGCTGCCGCATCGACGCACCGATCGCGGCGCCGACCTGCTCGACGAGCTCCGGGTCGAACGACGCGCCCCACGCCAGCGGGGTCGGGAACGTCGCGGCCTTCCACGCGGCGAGGCCGGTCAGGCACTCCTCGTGGACGAGCGCCGGGATCCCGAGCCGGGTCTCGCGCTGCAGTCGGCGCTGTTCGGCCCAGAGCCAGGCGGCACGCTCGTCGGGTTCGACGGGACGGGTGCCGTAGACGCGGGTGAACTGCCCGATGCCGTCGCGGGTGATGTCCGCCAGCGTGCTGCCCTGCTGCACGGCCGCCATCTCGCCCTGCATGGGGGCGACGACGCCGTTCTGGTCGAGCCAGTAGCCGACGAGCTGGGCGACCTTCTCGTCGAGGGTCATCACGGCGAGCAGGGCGTCGGCGCGGGCTCCGGCGGTGGTCGCGGTCGCGTCCGTCGCGTCCGTCGCGTCCGTCACGCTGTCGGCCTGGAGGCGCGGGTCGTGTCCGGCGGTCTGCGTCGCGTCGGTCGCGGTCACCCCTTCACCGCCCCGGTCAGGCCACCGACGATGCGGCGCTGGAAGATCGTGAAGAACACGAGGGCCGGGATCATCGACATCGAGGTGAACGCGAGCACCTTGGCGGTGTCGACGGAGTACTGCGACGAGAACGACTGGACCCCGAGCGGCAGCGTGTACGCGGCCTCGTTGTTCAGGATGAACAGCGGCAGGATGTAGCTGTTCCAGCTGGCGATGAACGCCAGGATGCCGACCGTGACGACGCCGGGCAGCGACAGCGGCACGACCATCCGGAAGAAGAACCCGAGACGGCTCGCTCCGTCGATCGACGCGGCCTCCTCGAGCTCGTCGGGGATCGCCCGCAGGAACGGCACCAGGATGATGACGGTGGTCGGCAGCGCGAACGCGATCTGCGGCAGGATCACGCCGGCCAGGCTGTTCGTCAGACCGAGGTCCTTGACGAGCAGGTACAGCGGGGTGATCGCGACCGTGATCGGGAACATCAGGCCCGCTGCGAACAGGGCGTAGAGCGCCCCGCGGCCGGCGAACCGGTAGCGGGCGAGCACGAAGCTCACCATCAGCCCGAGCACGACGACCCCGAGGGTGGTCGTGAAGGCGCTGATCGTGGAGTTGCCGAGCTGCTGCCAGAAGATGCCGCTCGACAGCACGGACCCGTAGTTGCCGAACTCGAACGGTGCCGGCAGCCCGGCGGGGCTCGTGGTGATCTGCGAGTTGGTCCGGAAGCCGCCCAGCACGATGTAGAGCACGGGTGCCAGGTTGGCGGCGACGAACAGGATCGCGACGACGTAGGTCAGCGGGTTCGCGCGTCCGATCGCGGCACTGGACCGGCGCTCCCGCACGGCCCGGCGCCCGGGGGCGACGATGCTCGTGGTGGCCATCAGTTCTTCCTCTCGGTGAGTGCACCCGCGGTGTCGCGGCGGAGCACGAAGCGCTGGTAGATCAGGGCGACCACGAGCGAGATCACGAACATCACGACCGCGACGGCGCTGCCGAAGCCGAAGTTGCCCGAGGTCCGGCCGTTGGCGACCATGTACGTCGCCATCGTCGAGGTGCCCGCGGTCGACGCGATGTACTGCCCCCAGATGATGTAGACGAGGTCGAACAGCTGCAGCGAGCCGATGATCGACAGGAACGCCCAGATGCGGATGGTCGGACCGAGCAGCGGCAGCGTGATGCGCCGCTGGATCTGCCAGTAGCCGGCACCGTCGATGGCGGCGGCCTCGAACAGTTCCTCGGGGATGCTCTGCAGGCCGGCGAGGAACAGGATCACCGCGAAGCCGATGTACTTCCACGAGATGATCACGAGCAGCGTCCAGATGGCGATGTCGGGGTTCGACAGCCAGTCCGCACGGAGGCCGCCCAGGCCGATGCTCTGGAACAGGTCGTTCACGGCGCCGTTCGACTGGAGCATCAGGCTCCACCCGGTGCCGACGATCACCTCGGAGATGACGTACGGCACGAAGACGAGCACGCGGACGAGTCCTCGGCCGTGCATCTTCTGGTTGAGCAGCAGTGCGAGCACGATCGCGATCGGCCCCTGCAGCACCAGGGAGAGCACGACGATGAAGCCGTTGTGCATCAGGACCGCGTGGAACGCCTTGTCCTGGAAGATGATCAGGTAGTTCTGCAGCCCGACGAAGTCGGTGGGCGGGCCGTAGCCCTGCCACTTGAAGAACCCGTAGTACGCGGCGAGCGCCACGGGCAGGATCACGAACGTGACGAAGACGATGACCGCTGGTCCGGCGAGGACCGCGATCTCGACGCGCTTCCGCCAGTCCGCGATGCGGCGCTTGGTCCGCCGACCGGCGGGGAGCGGCGAACCGCTCCCCGCCGGGGACGTCCCCGCGGCCGTGTCCGACCCGGTGGTCGGAGTCGTACCGAGCGAGGTGTCGAGGGTCATGCTCAGCCCTTGGCCGCAGCCTGGTTGGTGGTCTCGACGATGTCCTTCGCGTCGCCCTTGCCGGCGAGCAGGTCGACCACGCTGGTGTTCAGCGCGTTGCCGACGTTCTGGCCGTACAGGGTGTCGAGGTACTGCGAGACGAACGGGGCCTCCTGGTAGGCGGCCAGGGCCGACTTGAGGTAGTCCGAGTCGACGACCGACTGGGCTTCCTTGTTCACCGGGATGGCGTTGAAGGCCTTGTAGTAGCCCTCCTGGTTGTCCTTCTGCACGATGAAGTTCAGGAAGTCGGTGCACGCCTTCTTCGGGGCCTGCGCCGAGCAGGAGTTGCCGTCGACACCACCCATCATCGACTTCGGGTCACCCTTGCCGCCGTCGATCGCGGGGAACGGGAACCAGCCGAGGTCGGGCAGCGGCTTGGCGTCCGGCGTCAGCGACGCGATCACGCCCGGGTCCCACGCACCCATGAGCTCCATCGCGGCCTTGTGGTTGGCGAGGAGACCGGCGGAGCTGCCGGCGCCCTGCTGTGCGGCGGTGGTCAGGAAGCCGTTGTTGAACGGCTTGGTGGCGTTGAAGTCCTCGAGCTGCTCGCCCGCCTTCGTCCAGCAGGCGTTGTCGAACTTCAGCGACTCCGCGGCGTCCTCGAGCGTCTTCTGGCTGCACTCGCGGAGCGCGAAGTTGTAGTACCAGTGGGCGGCCGGCCAGGCGTCCTTCGCGCCGACGGCGACCGGGTCGATGTCCTTGGCCTTGAGCTTCGTGATCGCGTCGTTCAGCTCGTCCATGGTCGTGGGCGTGCCCTCGATACCGGCTTCCTTGAACAGGTCCTTCGAGTACCAGATGCCCTCGGGGAGCACCGCGCCCGGCATGGCGTACGTCTTGCCGTCCTTCTCGTACCCGGCGAACGTGCCCGCGCTGATGGACTTCTTCGCGTCGGCGCTGATGGAGTCGGAGATGTCCATGAGCTGCCCGGCAGCGATCATCGCGTCCATCTTGCCGCCGCCGCGCTGCAGGAACACGTCGGGGGCATCGCCGGAGTTGAGGGCGGTCTGGAGCTTGCCGTCCAGGTCCTCGTTCTGGATCGCCTGGGTCTTGATGGTGACGTTCGGGTACTTCTCCTCGAACGCCTTGACCGTCGAGGCCCAGTAGGCCTTGCCCGGTCCGGTGGTCGAGTTGTGCCAGAAGGTCATCGTGACCTTCCCGCCGTCCTCGGAGGCATCGCTGCCCGCCGAGCACCCACTGGCCACCAGTGCTGTCGCCCCGATCAGCGCGATGGCTGCCGCGGCACGGATCTTCCTCGTCATCGTGGAACTCCTGAAGTGTCGTCGTTGACATGCGCGACATCGACTGCCGCTGCGGAGAGCATGCCTGCTGCTCCGGGCCGGTGTCAATCGATATCGATAACGTTTTCTTACTCGATTGCATGGTGCCGCAGCGGTACGGTGTGCACATGGACTCGGCACTCGGCGCGCGTCCCGGTGCCGGCCGGGTGACGATCGGCGACGTGGCGCGGGTGGCCGGGGTGTCGATCCCGACGGTGTCCAAGGTGATCAACCAGCGGGACGGCGTCGCACCCGCCACGATGCTCCGCGTGCAGCAGGTGGTCGAGGACCTGGGGTACGAGACCTCGCTGGTCGCCCGGAGCCTGCGGAGTTCGCGGACCGGGGTCGTCGGCATCCTGGTGCCCGAGTTCGAGCCGTTCTCGACCGAGCTGCTCCGCGGCATCTCGCGGGCGGCCACCGGCACCGGCTACGAGCTGCTCGCCTACGCCGGCCTGATGACCGGCGCCGACCGACCCGGGTGGGAGCGCCGGTCGCTGTCCCGCCTCTCCGGCACCCTGATCGACGGCGCGATCGTCGTCACCCCGACCACGGCACTGTCGAGCTCGTCGATCCCCGTCGTGGCGATCGACCCGCACACCGGGCCGGAAGGGCACGCCACCGTCGACGCCGACAACGAGGCCGGCGCGGTGCAGGCCGTCGAACACCTGCTCGCACTCGGACACACTCGCATCGCGCACCTGCAGGGACGCGCCGACCTGGCCTCCGCCCAGCTGCGCGCGGCCGGGTACCGCTCGGCCCTGACGGCCGCGGGCATCACGGTCGACGAGTGCCTGCTGCGTGACGGCGGCTACCAGGAGGACCAGTCCGCGGCCGTCGCCCGTGAGCTCCTGGCCCTCGCCGACCGCCCCACCGCGGTGTTCGCCGCGAACGACTCGTCGGCGATCGGCGTGCTCCGCGCCGCGGCCGAGTTCGGGCTCCGCGTGCCCCAGGACCTGTCCGTCGTCGGCTTCGACGACGTGCCGCAGGCGTCCACCACGACCCCGCCGCTCACCACGGTGTCGCAGCCGCTCGCCGAGCTCGGGTCACACGCCGTGCAGATGCTCCTGACGATGCTCCGTGGCGAACCGACCACGGACCACGTCCGGCTCCCCACGACCCTGCGCGTGCGGGCGAGCACGGGCCCCGCGCCGAGGCCGGCACCCGGCCGCTGAGCACCCGCCGTCGTCAGCGGCGCAGGGTCTGCTTCGGGTACTCGCCGAACCGGGCAGCGTACGCCGCCGAGAACCGGCCGAGGTGGGCGAACCCCCACCGTCGGGCGACGTCGCCGACGACCCCGGCCTGCGGGTCGAGCTCGAGCAGTTCCCCGCGCACCCGGTCGAGCCGGACCTCGCGCAGGTAGGTCAGCGGCGACACGTCGAACACCCGGCGGAACGACTCCTGGACCGACCGCACGCTCAGGCCGGCGACCTCGGACAGCTCCTGGACGGTGACCGGCTCGGCGGCGTGCGCGTGGATGTACTCCACTGCTGCCCGCAGCCGGGCGTTCCGGGGCAGGCCGAGCACCGCGGGCAGGTCGTCGGCCTGCGGCGGGAAGGTGTCCAGGAACGCGGTGGCCGCCGACCGCTTGGCCTCGTGCCACGCGTCCGAGTCGGGCCCCTCGGCGCGCAGCGCCCGGGACAGCGCCAGGAGCGCCCCCTGCCAGCGCTCCGCCGTGTCGGGCTCCGGCGCGCGGGTGGGGTCGAACCGCAGTGGTGCGGCGTCGACCTCCAGGTGCTCGAACGCGACGCGGTGCACGTACTCCCGCCCGAAGTGCACCAACCGCTGGTCGTGGTCCTCGGCCGTGAACACGAAGTCGTCCTCGGGCGGCAGGAGCACGGGGACGTCGCGGCGCAACTCCATCCGGACGCGCCCGGAGTCCAGGTGCGCGGTCCCGCTGGTGATCCACGTCACCACGTAGTCGGTGCCGACGGGCACCGAGCCGCGCACGGCACCGCGGAGCTGCGAACGCCGGATGCTCACGTCGGAGTCCCCGACGGCCGTGTACCGGTAGGAGAAGTCGTCGTCGATGCGCCGGACGGACCACCGATCGGCGCCGTGGACGGCGGCGAGGTCGCGCTCGGCCGAGTCGGGGTCCCCGCCGGAGACCTCGAAACGGACCGGTTCACCGGCGCGGGAAGCGGACTGCGGAGTCGGGACGGGGTCAGCCACGGTGCCCCGAATCCGTCATCGCCACCTGAACCGTTCCACGCTTCGCGTTATGTGGATACGCTGGGGCGGTGACTGCGGCGTATCGTGATCCGGACGAGACCCGTGCAGAGGGGGCGTTGTCGTGAGCGATGTCGACCTGGACGCGGCTCTGACCCGGCTCGAGGCCGCGGTCTCCGAACTGCGCGGGCGCCTGCGCGACGAGCTCGGAGTCTCCGGCGGCGACCTGACGCTGCTGCAGTTCGTCTCGCGCGCCGAGGAAGCGGGCCGGACGGTGCGCGTGAAGGACCTGTCGAAGCACCTGGGGCTCACCGGCCCGGCGGTCACCGGCATGGTGGACCGACTCGAGCACAGCGGACACCTCAGTCGTATCCCGAACCCGGATGACGGCCGCAGCCGGCACATCGAGCTGACCGATGCTGCCCGCCGCGACTACGCGCGCGCGATGGACGGCACGAACAAGCACCTGCACGACCTGATGGCCTCCTTCTCGGAACGGGAGCGGGCCAGGTTCGTGCGGATCATCGACCGCATCGTCGCGGCCGTCGATCTCGGCGCACCGAGCCCCTGACGGCAGGTTACGGGCGGTCAGGACGACGCCCTGACGAATGTCCAGCATGCGCAGCTAGGTAAGTTCCCTACCTATCTCCGCATGCCGGACACCCGTCACCCCTTCACCGCGCCGGAGGTCAGACCGGACACGATCGAGCGACGGAACACGAGCACCAGGATGACGATCGGCACCGTCGCAGCGACACTCGCGGCGAAGATCTGCGCGAACGGCACCGTGAACTGCGTCCCGAAGAGCGCGATGCCGACCGGGATCGTCCGGAACGAGTTCTCACTGTTGAAGGTCAGCGCCATCAGGAACTCGCTCCACGACGCCGTGAAGGTGAAGACGCCGACCGTGAACAGGCCCGGCTTCGCCATCGGCAGGATCACCGACAGCACGGTCCGCCATGCCCCGGCGCCGTCGATCTCGGACGCCTCCTCGATCGTCGACGGGATCCCCTGCAGGTAGTTCCGCATGATCCAGATGGCGAACGGCAGGTTGAACGCCACGTACGGCACGATCAGGCCCGGGTACGAGTTGAGCAGCCCCAGGTTGCGCTCGAGCAGGTACAGCGGCGTCAGCACCGCGATCGCCGGGAACACCGACAGCATGAGCAGCGAGGTCATGATCGCCGTTCGCCCCCGGATGAACCGGCCGGCCAGGGCGTACCCGGCGAGGAACGCCAGCGCGAGCACGATCACCGTGGTCGACACCGACACGATGACGCTGTTCACCATGTACTGGCCGAGCGCGTTGTCGCGGAAGGCCACCACGAAGTTGTCGAAGGTGAACGACTGCGGCCAGACGGTGGGCGGCGACTGCCCGATCTCGGACGCCGGCTTGAGCGACGTCGTGACGAGCCAGTAGAGCGGCAGTGCGGTGAGCACCGCGATGACGACACCGCTGACGTTGACGGTGTTGACCCACTTCCGCCAGCCCTTGCGCACACGTTGACGGGGCATCAGTCGTCCCCTCCCTTCGCCTGGTTCCGGAACGCCCGGAGGAACAGCAGACACCCGGCCGCGACGATGACCGCGGTGGAGGTCGCGATCGCCGCGCCCGGTCCGATGTTGATGTCCTGGAAGAGCACCTTGTAGCCCATGATCGCGAGCGACTGGGTGGCGGTGCCCGGTCCGCCGTTCGTCAGCACGAACGGCAGGTCGAAGACGCCGAAGGCCTGCAGGATGCGGAACAGCACCGCGATCGTCAGGGTCGGCGTGAGCTGTGGCAGCACCACGCGCCAGAACGTCTGCCAGGTGCTCGCGCCGTCGAGCTCGGCGGCCTCGTAGTGGTCCTCGGAGATCTGCACGAGCCCGGCGAGCAGGATGATCGCGACGAACGGTGTCGTCTTCCAGATGTCCGCGACCATCAGCCCGGTGATCGCGGGCACCGGTTCGCCGAGGATCACCGGGGCCTCCCCGAACAACCCGAAGAACCACGTCGCGACGCCGTAGGTGCTGTCGTAGATGTACTTCCACAGCTGCGCGTTCACGATGGTGACGAGCGACCACGGGATGAGCATGAGCGCGAGCATCCAGCCGCGGGTGGCCCCGAGGCGCTCGAGCACCAGCGCGACGAGCATGCCGAGCACGAGCTCGACCGACACCGTCACCACCGTGTAGAGCACCGTGAAGCCGAGCGCCCGGTACCAGTCGGCGCTCTGCAGCAGTGCCGCGTAGTTGTCGAGCCCGAACGACTGGATCGTGAAGCCCTCGTAGCCGACCTCGACGTCCGCGAAGCTCAGGACCACCGAGTACACGACCGGGAAGATCGTCACCGCCGCGACCACCAGGAGCGCCGGGGCCGCGAAGCCCCACGCGCCCCGCGAGCGGATGCGGTCGAGACGCGACCGCCCCGTCGGCCGGGGTGGCGGATCGACGCGACCCGTGCCTCCAGGCCGTGCCGGTCGTGTCGCCGTGCCGGCGCTCACAGCGCCGCTCCCTGCAGGGCGAGCGAGATGGCGGAGGCCATCGCGCTGGTACCGCCGTCGACGGTCGCCTGCCCGCCGAGGATGCTGTTGCCGTTCTGGTAGACGCCCTGCGACACCTTCGGGTAGTAGGCGGTCGAGGTCGGACGGGGCACGAGCGTGATGCCCGCCGCCGTGTCGTAGGTCGGGCGCTCCTGGCGCTTGGCGTCCGCACTGACGAGGCTCGCCGACCGGGCCGGCAGGACACCGCCCTCACGGGTCAGGAACTGCTGTGCGGTCTCGCTCGACATCCAGCGTGCGAAGGTCAGTGCCGCCGCGGGTTCCTGCGTGTGCGGGTTGATGTAGTTCCCCCACCCGCCGATCGTCGAGTGGTGCTCGTCCATGCCGTCGAACGTCGGCCGGGCGGCGAGACCCACCTTGCCGGCGACCCGGCTGTCCGGGCCGTTCGCGATCCCCCACGCGTACGACCAGTTGCGGAGGAACGCCGCGCGGCCGCCGGAGAAGGCGTCGTTGGTGTCCTGCTCCTGGTACGTCAGGGTGGCCCGTGGCGACGCTCCCGATGTCACCAGCGACCGCATGAACTCGAACGCGCGCTTGGTCTCGGAGCTCGTCGTCGCAGGTGCCGTGAGGTCGTCGTTGAGCAGTGAACCGCCGGCGTCGGCGACGAACTCGGTGACGTTGCAGGTCAGTCCCTCGTACACGTCGCCCTGGAACGCGAACCCGTACGACACGTCGCCGGTGTCGACGAGCTTCGCGGCGGTCTCGCGCACCTCCTCCCACGACCCCGGCACCTGCAGGGAGTGCTTCGCGAGCAGGTCCTTCCGGTACAGGAAGAACGACTCGTCGATGTACAGCGGGAACATGTAGTAGGTCCCGTCGACGCTCGCCGCCAGCCGCAGGCCCTCGGGGAACTGGTCGAAGAAGTCCTCGCCGACGAGCTGGTTCACGGGGGTCGCGAGCTTGTTCTTCGCGAACTGCCCGGGCCAGGCGACGTCACCGAGGTAGACGTCCGGTGTGCTGCTGCCCGCCGCGATCTGGGTCGTCAGGCTGGTGCGGTTCGTGTCGGTGTCGCTCGGGGCGCTGACGATCCGGACGCGGATGTTCGGGTGCTCCTCCTGGAACTCCGCGATGAGCCGGCGCCGCAGGTCACCGCCGTCCTTCGAGGCGACCTGCCCGGCCCACCAGCTGATCGTCGCCTCGCCCTCGGGCGGTTCGGTCGGCCAGTCCTCGACCCGCGTGCGCTCGGGTCGGGTGGAGCAGCCGGCGAGCAGCAGCACCCCCGCTCCCCCGAGCATGAACGTCCTCCGGTCGATTGCCATCCGTCCTCCTCGACGTGTGGTGCTGCGAACCTGTACGTCCACACAACCAGGCGGAGCCTGGTCTGTCCGGCAGGGGCGCCGGCGGCGGTGCCGTGCCGGGCACCTTTCGGTCTGGACGACACCTCACGCGCTCGGGGATCCGTGGACTGTCGCGCAGCCCGGAACGTGGCTGGCGGCTGCCTGGAGGCGCGTGGCGGCGCCGACCCGTGCCTCCAGACCGGCAGGGGTCAAGCGGGGGCGGGGGCCGTCGATCCGGCGAGGTGCAGGGCGCACGGGATGAGCGTGTGCGTGCGCTCGGTGCTGCCGCCCTCGAGGCGGTCGACCAGCGACTCGACCGCCAGGCGGCCGAGCTCCGGCCCGGGGGCGTTCAGCGTCGTGAGCACCGGTTCGGTCGCCGCGCCGGCGCCGTCGGAGGACACGATCGCGATGACCGAGACGTCCTCGGGCACCCGGCGCCCGCCGGCCCGCAACCCGCTGACGAGCCCGAAGTTCGAGTCGTCCTTCATGATGATCGCGGCCGTGACGTCGGGGTCGCGCGCCAGCAGGTCCCCCGCCGCACGGCGCCCTCCCTCGGCGGAGGCACCGGCGGCGACCACGGTACCGGTGAGGCCGCGGCTCGCGATGCCGGCGCGGAACGCCGCCTCGGAGCGGACCTTCGGGCCGTAGTCGGCCATCGACGTGCCGTCGAGGTCCTCGACCACGAGGCCGATCCGACGGTGCCCGAGCCCGGTGAGGTGGTCGAGGGCGTCCTCGACGGTGCGCTCGAAGTCGATGTCCACGTACGAGATGCCCGAGGGGTCGGCGGTGCGGCCGATCGCGACGAACGGGACCTCGAGTTCGGTCAGGCGGCCGATCCGGGGGTCGTGCATCGTGACCTCCATCACCACGACCCCGTCGGCGAGACCGCCCGAGATGAGGTCCTGCACGTCGTCCGCCGTCGTCACCGCCGGCCAGAGCACCAGGTGGTACCCGAGCTCCGAGGCGCGGCTCGCGGCACTCGTGAAGAACTGCAGCGCGGTCTGGCCGAGCCGGTGCTCGAGCACCGGGAACACGAGCGCGAGGATCCGGGTGCGGCGCGACGCCAGTGCCCGGGCGACCACGTTGTTCCGGTAGCCGAGCTCACGCATCGCCGCCGTGACCCTGGCACGGGTGTCGGCGGACACGCGCTTGTTGCCGTTCACGACGAAGGACACCGTCGCGATCGAGACGCCCGCCCGGTCGGCGACCTGCTGCATCGTCGCCATGCCGCTCCCTCACCCTGTCCCGCTCACTGTAGCGGGGGCGGTGCCCGAAAAAGTTCGTCTAAGCGCTTTACCATCTAACCGCTTCGATGCTAGTTTCGACCCCACTCGGGACGCGACGGAGCGGTTCTGGTCCGGTCGTCCCCGATCCACGAGCGACACGTTCGACTCGTGTCCGGCAACCATCCAGAGAAGAGCGAAGCAATGAAGCCTCGACACCGCAGGATCGCCCCGGTCCTCAGCGCGGTCGCCATGCTGGCGACCGTCCCCCTCGTCCTCGCCGGCTGTTCCGGCGGCTCGTCCGCGAGCTCCGGCGGCAAGGTGGACTCCATCACCGTGCTCGACTACTACAACCAGGGCAACGACAAGAAGGTCATCGGCGAGTACCTCGACAAGTGCGGGGCCGAGAACGACGTCACCATCAAGCGCAGCCTGGTCCCCGGCTCGTCGCTCATCCAGAAGGTCCTGCAGCAGGCGTCGTCGAAGACCCTGCCGGACGTCCTGATGCTCGACAACCCGGATCTGCAGCAGATCGCCGAGACCGGTGCGCTGTCGCCGCTGTCCGACTACGACATCTCGACGGACGGCTACGCCAAGGGCGTGCTGCAGGCCGGGACCTACGAGGACCAGGTCTACGGCCTCGCCCCCACCGTGAACACCATCGCGCTCTTCTACAACAAGAAGGCGCTGTCCGAGGCCGGTGTCACCCCGCCGAAGACGTGGGACGAGCTGCAGTCCGCCGCGGCGAAGCTGACCGAGGGCGACCAGTACGGGTTCGCCGTCGACGCCAACGCCACGTACGAGGGCACCTGGCAGTTCCTGCCGTTCATGTGGTCGAACGGCGGCGACGAGAAGGACATCGCGACCCCGGAGACCGAGGAAGCACTGTCGCTCTGGAAGGGCCTGGTCGACGACGGCTCGATGTCGAAGAGCGTCGTGAACTGGACCCAGGCCGACGTGAACGACCAGTTCATGGCCGGCAAGGCCGCGATGATGATCAACGGCCCGTGGCAGATCCCCGGCCTGAAGGAGTCGAAGGTCGACTACGGGATCGCCCAGATCCCCGTGCAGTCCGCCAGCGACAAGGCCGTGGCCCCGCTCGGTGGCGAGGTCTGGACCGTCCCGAACACCGGTGACAAGGCGAAGCAGGCCGTCGCCGCCAAGATCGTCGACTGCATGAACAGCGACGCGAACCAGCTCGCGATGGCGAAGCTGCGGTACACGATCCCCTCGAAGACCGACGTCGCCCAGCAGTTCGGCAAGGACGTCCCCGAGGAGCAGGTGTTCGTCGACCTCGTCGCCGACGCCCGTGCCCGCACCGGCGAGCTCGGTGCCGACTGGCCCAAGGCCGCGACGAAGATCTACACGGCCGTGCAGTCGGCGCTGACCGGGCAGGACTCCCCGGCCGACGCCCTGCGGAACGCGCAGTCGAGCAACTGAGCATGACGAGCACCGCGACCCCCGTCGCCCCACGGCGGGCCGCCGGGGACGGAGCACCCGCTCCGTCCCGGCGGCCCCGCCCGGGCCGCTCGCTGCGCTTCGAACGGATCGCGCAGCTGCTGTTCCTGCTGCCGGCCGTCCTCTTCCTGCTGCTGTTCTTCGGCTACCCCGTGGTCAAGAACATCGTCATGAGCTTCCAGGCGTACACGACGTCGACGTTCTACACGGGCGAGGCACCGTGGGTCGGCCTGGCGAACTACGCCTCGGTCGTGTCGTCCCAGCTGTTCGGCACGGCGATGCTCAACACGGCGCTGTTCACGATCGGGTCGATCGTCGGCCAGTTCGTCCTCGGCCTGCTGCTCGCCCTGTTCTTCCGCCGGAACTTCCCGCTGTCCGGCCTCCTGCGCTCCCTGCTCCTGCTCCCCTGGCTGCTGCCGCTCATCGTCTCGAGCGCGGTCTGGAAGTGGATGCTCGACCAGGACTCGGGCGTCGTCAACCAGTTCCTCGGCACCTTCGGCATCCCGTCGGTCCCGTGGCTGACGAGTCCCGCCGTGGCGCTCATCACCGTCATCGCGGTGAACATCTGGATCGGGATCCCCTTCAACACCACGATCCTGTACGGCGGTCTGCAGGACATCCCCACCGAGCTGTACGAGGCAGCTGCACTCGACGGCGCGACCGGGTGGAAGGCCTTCTGGGCGATCACCTGGCCGATGCTGCGACCCGTCGTGAGCGTCACGCTCGTGCTCGGCGTCGTCTACACGATCAAGGTGCTCGACATCATCCTCGGGTTGACGAACGGCGGGCCGGCGAACGCCACCCAGACCATCGCGACCCAGTCCTACGACCTGTCGTTCAAGCAGTTCGACTTCGGGCAGGGCGCCGCGCTGAGCAACATCCTCATCGTGATCTCCGCGCTGTTCGCGATCGTCTACCTCCGCCTCAACAGGAAGGCCGTCGATGACTGACGCAGCGTCCACCAACGACGTCCTCCGGACCCGCGCGGTGGTCACCCGCGGCACCCGGCGACCCGTCCGTCCCACGAGCGCGAAGCAGTGGGTGCTGTCCGGCGTCGGGATCCTGATCCTCGCCGTGATGCTGTTCCCCGTCTACTGGATGATCAACATCTCCCTGCAGCCGGCCGGTTCCGCCATCGAGGCCGCCTGGTTCCCGATCAACGCGCAGCTCGGCGGTTACGCGCAGGCGATCGCCGACCAGGGCGGCGCCCTGGTCACGAGCCTGGTGATCGCCCTGGGCAGCGTCGTCGTCAGTCTGCTCATCGCGACGCCGGCGTCGTACGCGCTCGCCCAGTTCAAGGTCAAGGGCATCAACGCGGTGCTGTTCGGCATCCTCATCTCGCAGATGATCCCGGGCATCGTCGTCGCGAACGCCCTGTACGCGGCGTACAACGACCTCGGTCTGCTCAACACCGTGCCGGGGCTGATCCTGGCCGACAGCACCGCCGGCGTGCCCTTCGCGATCCTGATCATGCGCGCGTTCATGCAGAACATCCCGCCGTCGATCATCGAGGCCGCGAAGGTCGACGGTGCCGGCAACTTCCGGGCCTTCCGCTCGGTCGTCGTGCCGATCAGCGCCAACGCCCTGATCACCGCCGGACTGTTCACGTTCCTGTTCACCTGGAGCGACTTCCTGTTCGCCCTGACCCTCACCACCACCGAGGACGTCCGGCCGATCACGCTCGGCATCTACAACTACATCGGCACCTTCACCGCCGACTGGTCGACCGTCATGGCCGCCGCGGTGATGGCCTCGATCCCCGCCATCGTGCTGCTGCTCGTGGCGCAGAAGTTCATCGCCGCCGGGGCCACCGGCGGCGCAGTCAAGTGACCGGGTCCCACCACCCCCGAAAGGCACACACCATGACCACCACCCCGCTCCGCATCACCGTCTGGGGCGAGAACGTCCACGAACAGGTCGAGCAGCACGTCGCCGAGCGCTACCCCGACGGCATGCACGGCGCGATCGCGGACGGCATCCGCGAGCACCTGCCCGAGGCCGTCGTCCGGACCGCCACCATGCAGGAGCCCGAGCACGGCCTCACCGACGAGGTCCTCGCGAACACCGACGTCCTCACCTGGTGGGGGCACGCCGCACACCAGGACGTCGACGACGCCGTGGTCGACCGGGTGCACCGGCACGTGCTCTCCGGCATGGGGCTGCTCGTCCTGCACTCCGGCCACTGGTCGAAGATCTTCGGCAAGCTGATGGGCACCACCTGCACCCTCCGCTGGCGCAGCGAGCACGACCAGGAGCTCGTCTGGACCGTCAACCCGCAGCACCCGATCACCCGGGGGGTGCCGAACCCGATCGTCATCCCCGAGCAGGAGATGTACGGCGAGTACTTCGACGTCCCGACGCCCGACGAGCTCGTGTTCATCTCGGGTTTCACCGGCGGCGAGGTGTTCCGGAGCGGCATGACGTACCGCCGCGGACTCGGGAAGATCTTCTACTTCTCCCCAGGTGACCAGGACTTCCCCGTCTACCACCACCCGGACGTCCGTCGCGTGATCGCGAACGGCGCCGAGTGGGCCCGGCCCGAGCGCGAGCGGGAGATCCCGACGCTCCGCCGCTACGACCTGGGCGAGTACTTCGACGGGCAGCACTACCGCGGCCCGTTCGACGACGCCGAGCCGGAAGCGGTCGACGCGTGAGCCCGCTGCGCGTCCTGCAGGTCGGCGCCGGCGGGATGGGGCGGGCCTGGCTCGCCACCGTCGCAGCCGACCCCGAGGTCGAGCTGGTCGGCATCGTCGACCTCGACCTCGACGCCGCCCGCGCCGGGGCCGAGCACACCGGTGACCCGTCGATCCCGGTCGGCACGGACCTGACCGTGCTGGCCGCCGAGACCGGTGCCGAGGCCGTCCTCGACATCACCGTGCCGGTCGCGCACCACCCGGTCACGCTGCAGGCGCTCCGTGCAGGGCTCCCCGTGCTCGGCGAGAAGCCGGCCGCGCAGACCGTCGCCGAGGCGCTGTCGCTCGCCGCCGCCGCCGAGGCCACCGGCAAGCTGTTCATGGTGTCGCAGTCCCGCCGCTACAACGACCAGCTCGTCGCGTTCCGGCAGCACGTCCGCGACCTCGGTGCCGTGGGCGGGCTGAGCACCCGGTTCGCGAAGGCTCCGCACTTCGGTGGTTTCCGCGAGGAGATGGACGACGTCCTGCTGCTCGACATGGCCATCCACGCCTTCGACTCCGCCCGGTACGTGCTCGAACGCGACCCGGTGTCGGTGTACTGCGAGTCGTGGAACCCGTCGTGGTCCTGGTACCGGGGCGACGCGGCCGCGGCAGCCGTCTTCACGTTCGAGGACGACGTCCGCTACGTCTACGACGGCTCGTGGTGCGCGCCGGGTGCCGAGACCTCGTGGAACGGCGACTGGCGTGCCTCCGGAGCGGCCGGCACGGCACTCTGGGACGGCGACCACCACCCGTCGAGCGACCTCGACGGCACCCCCGGTTCCCCTGCCGCTGCGCCGTCGGTCGGGCACGAGATCGCCGGGTCGTTGGCGTCCTTCGTCCGGGCGGTCCGCTCCGGCGAGGTGCCGGACGGCGAGGTGCACGGCAACGTGATGAGTCTGACCATGGTCGACGCGGCCATCACCTCGGCCCGCAGCGGTCGCCGGGTCGTCATCGACGAGGTGCTCGAACAGGCGCACCGGGACGCCCTGGCCGCCGAGCAGGACGACGCGATCCGCGACCGCCTGGCGGGGTGGGAGTCGGTCCGCGGCGCCCTGCGCGAGCGGCTGCCCGCTTCGTGAGCAGGAACGGTCGGGTCGCGCGCGGCGACCCGACCGTTCCTGCTCACCACGTGCGGTACGACGCACCCCGAGCAGGCCTGGAGGCCCGTGGCGACGCCGCCACGGGCCTCCAGGCCTGCGTTCTGCGGCGATCCGGGCCCCGCGCGCGCTCGGCGGGGACGCCGCCGGTTACGGTGTCCGGGTGCACGGACAACGGTCGTCGGACAGTGACACGGCGGCGGAGCCGGTCGTGCTCGTCGCGGCCGACCCGCGCCGGCGGACCGGCCGGACTCCTTGGCGGCTCGTCCTGGTCGGCGTCGTGCTCGCCGCGGTCGTCGGCGGCGCCGCGGTCGCGACCGCCGGCACGCTGGTGGCGCAGCGCATCGCGGAGTCGTTCGCCGTCCGTGACGCGACCAGCGACACCGCGGCGCTCGCACGCGTCGTGGTCGAACCCGCACTGCTCGACGCGGTCGCCGACCCGTCCCGGTCCGCCGTCGACCGGGCTGCCGCACGGACGCGCCTGGACGACGCGGTGGCCGGTGAGCTGCGCACCGGATCGGCGGTCCGGATGAAGCTCTGGGCGGCCGACGGCACGGTGCTCTGGTCGGACGAACGTCGACTGGTCGGCGAGCGCTTCCCGCTGTCCGACGAGGACCTTGAGGCGCTGGAGTCGGACCGGTCCGACGCCGAGGTGTCCGACCTGACCGAGCCGGAGAACCGTTACGAGCGCGGGCGCGGGCCGCTGCTCGAGGCCTACCAGGCGGTGCACACGCCGTCCGGCGAGGCGCTGCTGTTCGAGGCGTACCAGCCGTACGACCAGGTGCTCGCGCGCGCCGCGGACCTGCGGCGGTCGTTCGCCGTCCTGGCCTTCGGCACGGTGGCGGTGGTGCTCGCGCTCCTGGTGCCGCTGCTGCTCGGGTTGCTGCTGCGGATCCGTTCCGGGCAGCGCCTGCGGGAGCGGCTGCTCGGTCGCGCGCTCGACGCCGAGGCCGCGGAACGCCGTCGGATGGCCGCCGAACTGCACGACGGACCGGTGCAGGACGTCGCCGGACTCGCACTGTCCCTCGGTGCCGATCCCGCCACGCGCGACGCCGCCACCGTGCTCCGGGGTGCAGTGTCGTCGCTGCGGACCTCGATGGCGACGATCCGGCCGGCGGCGCCGACGCCCGAGGGACTCGGCGCCGCCCTCGACGACGCCTGTGCCCGCGCGCGCGCAGCGGGGCTCGCGACCACCGTGCGGGTGCCGGACGCGGTCGACGCGTCCCCCGGCGCGCTGCTCGCGGTCGTGCGCTTCGTCCGTGAGGCCGTCTGGAACGTCGTCAAGCACTCCGGTGCGGGCCGGGTCGACGTCACGGTGACGCAGGCCGGCGGCTCGGTCCGGGTGGTCGTGCACGACGACGGGGCGGGCTTCGACCCCGCCGTGGTCATCGAAGGCGGCCGCACCGGACACCTCGGCACGACCCTGCTGCGCGAGGTCGCCGAGGACACGGGCGGGTCCCTGCTGCTCCGGACCGCTCCGGGTGCCGGCACCACCTGGGACCTCGAGGTCCCCGTCGACGCGGAGGCCCTGCGGTGAGGATCCTGCTGGTCGACGACCACGCGCTGGTCCGGAGCGGGCTGCGCGCGGTGCTCGCGACCACGGACGACTGCGAGGTCGTCGGCGAGGCAGCCACCGGCGAAGCGGCGGTGTCGCTCGTGCCGACGCTCCGTCCCGACGTCGTCGTGATGGACCTCTCGATGCCCGGTGCCGGCGGCGTGGAGGCGACCCGGCAGGTGCGGGCGCTCCTGCCGTCGGTCCGGGTCCTCGTCATCACGACGTTCTCGGACGACCACCGGGTGCGGGCCGCGTTGGCGGCCGGCGCCACGGGCTACCTGCTCAAGGACGCCGCGCCCGACGACGTGGTCGCGGCGGTCCGTGCCGCAGCGCGCGACGAGACGCCGATCGACCCCCGGGTGGCCCGGGCGCTCCTGCCCGGTGCAGCCGCCGGAGCCGTCGCGGACCGGGGGCCGGAGCTCCCGCCCCGGGAACGGGACGTGCTCGTCCGCATCGCCCGGGGCATGTCGAACCGGCAGATCGGCACGGAGCTCGGCATCGCGGAGCGCACCGTGAAGGTGCACGTCGGGTCGCTGTTCCGGCGGATCGGCGTCGCGGACCGCACGAGCGCCGCGCTGTGGGCGCGCGACCACGGGTGGTGACCGTGCCCTGCCGAACGCTGCTGACCGGGTACTAGTACCAAGGTCTGATGGTGCGGAGTCGGGCTGGCGACGACGATCGTCGTACCGGCCAGACAGGCCCACCAGGAGGCACCCATGCACACCCAGCGCTCACGCAGGATCGGCAGCGGCATCGTCGCCGCGATCGCCCTCGGCACCGTCGCCGCCGCTGCCCTCGTCGGGGTCTCCCCCGCGAACGCGTCCGGCAAGACCTCGACCGGTGGCGACTACGCCGTCACCGTGAACGGGGTCACGACGAACCCCGCCCAGGGCAAGGAACTCAGGGTGCGCGACACCCCGGTCTCCGGCACGATCGCGGTACGGGGCAAGCACAACGGCTTCGACATCCGGGTCGCCGACCTCGGCGTGTACGACTACACGCTGACCGGCGCTCCGGACAGCCAGCGGATGGTGACGAGGCCGACCGTGGTGTTCGCGTCGAAGGTCCCGTCGCTCACCGCCGCACAGCTCGCCAGCACGAAGTTGTCGTCACTCGAGGTCAAGGACGACACCCTCGTGGTGATCTTCTCGACGGGTGCCGGGAAGCTCAAGGTCCAGGCGAAGGACGGCGCCCAGGGCGGCGTCTTCCAGATGGAGACGGAGTTCGCGGGGCCGGTGACGTTCACCCACACCCTCGGCGCGGGCCTGTTCTACTTCACGAACCCGTACACGGGCAAGATCAACTTCGGCGACGGCACGGCCGCGGTGTCCGCGGGCAGCGGTGCCCACCAGATGCTCCTCGGCAAGGACAGCCCGCAGGTCGCCACGAAGACCTCGCAGACCACGACCACCACCACGTGGACGGTCCAGCCCGGCGGGCGGCTGGGCGGGGTGCTCGGCGAGGACGCCGTCGAACTGTCGCAGGGTGCGACGAACTGCACCAGCGACTGCCAGGCGCAGAACCAGATCCGCGGGTCGCTCCCGGTCCCGCCGGACCCCGTGGACCCGACGCCGCTGGGCGTCACGCGGATCGCGTGAGCGCATGACGGACAGGAGGCCCGTGGCGACGCCGCCACGGGCCTCCTGTCCGTCCGTGCTCGTGATCAGCGCGGGATGACGGAGAACAGGAACTTCTTGCGGACCATGTACCAGGCCAGCAGGATCAGCGCCGTGTGCACCACGAACCCGATCCAGAAGTTGCCCCACGGCACTCCGGGGATCGACGCGATCGCCAAGGCGAAGAACACCTGCCAGACGAACACGTACAGGCTCGCCTGCCCGAGCGGGATCCAGAGCCAGCCGATGGCGGCGGCGATGGGCTTCCAGAACACCGTGAGGATCGCGTAGGACACGATCGCGAAGAACGCGATGTCCACCAGGCGGCCCCACTGCAGGTCCACCCGCTGGTACGCCGCGTTGTACAGCGACTCGTACATCGTCGCCGGGAACGGCACCGGGGTGAACCCGAAGTGGTCGCCGGCCCACACGTAGACCAGGAACGCCGCGTACCCGACGACGGCGACGCCGACCAGGACCTTGCCGAGACGCCCGGTGAGCGCACCGACGATCTGCCGCCGGTAGTACCCGAGCACGAGCCCGTGGGTGAACACCACCTGCCAGGTGAACAGGGGGAACACCGCCTCGAACTGGGAGTTCAGCGGACGGAATTCCGGGTTGAGCGCCTGGAACACGTACAGCGCCCAGCTGGCGGCGAGGAGCGCCCACCAGAACCCGCGGCGGATCACCCAGATCAACACCGGGATGAACAGGCTCAGCACCACGAACAGGCCCATGATGTTGAACGGCCACGGCCCCATCTCGAGCAGCAGGAACTGCCGGATCGCGTACCAGGGCGGCGGGTAGGCGAGCAGCTGCATCGCGTTCGGGTACAGGTCGTAGACCCGGCCCTCCGCATCGACACCGCCGGTCCCCGTGCCGCGGTCGGTGAACGTGGTGATGGCGTCGGTGTTCAGGAACGGGACGAAGCTCAGCGCGAAGACCACCAGGATCACCACGAGCGTGACGACGTACTGCTTGCGCGCGCGCTTCCACGCCCCGACGGCCGCCGCCCACTCGCCGAACTTCTTCACGGCGAACGGGTACGTCATGCCGAGGACCATGCCGGACAGGAACACGAACATCTCGGCGCCGGTGATCGCCCCGACGGCGTGCAGCGTGAGGTACGAGTACGGCCCGCCGATCTCGATGTGGGTGATCACCACGGCGAGGATGATGAACCCGCGGAACAGGTCGAGCCGCAGGTCACGGCCGGGCTTGCCGTCGTCGGGGTAGCGCCAGCTCGGCAGGAGCCGGCCGAACACCCCGCTCAGCAGGAACACGATCGCCAGGCCGGCGGCCAGCCAGACGATCCACGCCATCTGCTCGCCGCCGGTCTCGTACTCCTGGGAGATCGCGGCGTTGCCCTGCTGCACGGTCACGCGGTCGGTGACCGGACCGAAGGCGAAGTCACCGGATCCCTCGAGGTCGGCGCGGAAGGACTCCGCGACGCCCGGGTCCGCGGTGAGTCGCCAGTCGGCCACGCGGTTGCCGGCCTCGGGCTCGCGTCGCTCGGCCTCGAGCACGGTCATGCCCCGGATCAGCGGACGCTCCTGCACGGCGGCGAGCACCTGCCGCCACCAGCTCCGCTTGACCTGGAGCTCGGCGTCGCCCTGCAGCTCGCGGTTGTACAGGGCGCCGGTGTCGAGGAGCATCGGGCGGTCGTCGGCCGCGGCGAACCGGTCGTAGAACGTGCCCGACTGGGGTTGGTCGTACCCCCAGTCCTCGTCGAACCGGGCCTCGACCTCACCGCTGCGGGTGAGCGGCACGGCGCGGCCGGCGGCCTCGGTCGGGTCGCCCTTGCCGTACGAGAACATCGAGAGCCCGACCCAGTCGACGGCCTCGGCTCCCGGCCAGTACGGCCCGTACGGGTCGTCAGCGGCGGTGAGCTGTCCGTCGCCGTTCGTGTCCGCCTTCGCGACGTCGACCGGGGACAGGTTCCGCAGCCGCCCGGCGGACTCGCCGAACGGGTAGCCGGCACCGTACGACGGCGACCACACCATGAGCGCGTCCGACGTGCCCGCGTGCACGGTCGTGCCGAGCGCCCGGAACGCCCGGACGAACTCCGTCGGCTGCTGGCCCCAGCGGACCCACGTGCCGTTCATCTGCGGTGCGAACCGCACGAGCACCTGGGTGTCGTACTGGTCGTGCAGGTCCTCGAACACGGTGTTGACGGCACGGGTGTCCGCGGTGTCGAGCGACCGCAGTTCGCGGTCGGGTTCGAGGCTCACGACGAGCACCGCACCCTGGGTCGCCGCCGCACGCGCCGAGCGGAGGAGCTCCTGCTTCGCCGTGCGGTCGAGCGGGTAGTCGACGGAGACCCCGTACATCGACGGCGTCGCGCCGAGCCGCCCCTCGTACCCTTCGGGCGAATCGCTGGCCCAGTCGAGGTCGGGGCCGAACCACGTCGACCCCTCGGCCGGCTGCACGGCGGCCGTCGGGTGCACGGACGCAGCGGACGCCGGCAGCGCACCACCGAGCAGGAGCGTGGCGATCGTGACGATGAGGGCGACCGCGCGGGTCACCGGCTTCCTCACCGGTCGCACGCAAGCGTCCAGACGTTGTGGCCGGGCTCGTGCCGGTGCTCGAGCCGGTCGAGCGCCGCGATGGCGAGCGCCAGACCGCGCCCGCTCTCCTGCTCGACGTCGGCCATGGTGACGGCACTCAGGTCGATGTCGGCGGGCATCCCGTTGTCGGTCAGCACCGCCGTCAGGGCCTGCTCGGTGGCCTCGAGGTGCACGGTGTACCGGCGCCCGGTCCCCCGGTCGGCGCGGACGGTGTGCTCGACGATGTTCGCGGCGACCTCGGCCAGGGCGGTCTCGAGTGCGAAGCGGAGCCGGACGTCGTCGATGCCCAGGCCGTCCCACCACGCGGCGAAGCGGTCCTGCACCTCGTCGAGCGAGTCGGGCGTCGCGGCGACCTCGAACGTGGTCTCGGTGCTCACAGGGGTCCTCCGGCGGTGCTCGACTCGTGTTCGGACTGGGCTGGGGTGGCCGGGCCGCGGTACCGGACGGCCCGGATCACGATGCTGAAGATGAACAGGTCGAAGACGACCCACGCGGTGTTCACGAGCGGCGCGATCCCCTCGGCCTGGCCGGTCAGGTAGCGGATGCCGATCATGACCAGGGCCGCGACCAGGGCGCCTATCGCGTACAGCTGCGGCTTGACCAGGTCCCACCGCGGCTTCTGCTCGGTCTCGTCGCGCACCTTCGGGGTGACGCGGAACCCGAGCGGCTTGCCCCGGAAGACGTTCTCGAACGCGCTGGTCACCGACTCGATCCAGACCGGGAACAGGGCGAGCGAGTACTGCTGCCCGCGCCAGGTCGGTCTGCCGGCGGCCACCACCCAGAACAGCAGCTGGTTCAACACCAGGAACGGGATGAGCCGGGCGAAGAAGTCGACGCTGTAGGCCTGCACGGGGATGACCCCGAACGACAGGCAGAGCACCGGGGCGGCGATGTAGACGATCGCAGCGAACCCGGACAGGTAGCTCCACATCGTCGAGAAGTACATGAGCCGCTGCCCCCACGACAGCCCCTTCTGCACCAGGGGGTTCTCGCGGAAGAACACCTGCATGGTGCCCTGCGCCC
Source organism: Curtobacterium sp. MCPF17_051 (assembly GCF_003234595.1). Classification (NCBI taxonomy): domain Bacteria; kingdom Bacillati; phylum Actinomycetota; class Actinomycetes; order Micrococcales; family Microbacteriaceae; genus Curtobacterium; species Curtobacterium sp. MCPF17_051. The sequence goes on from NZ_QKSE01000022.1 coordinate 38,112, forward strand.
AGCGGAGTCGCTGCACGAGCATCGTCGGCAGGTCCTCGGGGGCCAGGCCCTTCGCCAGGATCTCGTCGTGGTACGCCGACTTCCAGCCGAGGCCGTGCAGGCGCATCGCCGTGGCCATGTCCTCGGTCACCGAGATCGTCGCCAGCGGCATGATCGGCTGCGCCTCGTCGTCGCGGTTGACGTCGAGGGCACGGGCGAGCACGGCGATCGACTCGATGGCGGCGACCGGTGAGGCCTCGCGCCGGCCGAGCACGTCGAGCGCGGCGTCGTCGAGACCCGCGAAGGTGTTGGCGTCGGTGGACATCGCCGCGAGCTCCTGCAGGTCGTTCCGCACGGACTCGAGGTCGGCGGCGGCAAACCGGAACGCGATGGCGTCGATCCCCCGCTGGAACGCGTACGTCACGTCACCGAGGGGCTCACCGGCGCGCACCTGGTCGCGAGCCTGGTCCACCACGATCTCGGCGTCGTCGAGGGCGGCGAGCACGCGCGGGTCGGTCTCGGTCTCGCGGGAGCGGGCGAGGAGCTTGCGCGAGGTGGCGAGGGTGCGCTGGACGGACGCCTCGACCTCGGCCACGTAGCGCGAGATGCCGAGCTGCATGAGCGCCTCGCGCCGCAGGATGGCGTTCGACCCGCAGAAGAACGCCGCGTTCCAGCCGTCCTTCGACTGCTGGATCGGACCGTAGAACAGCGGCGCCTGGCTGCCGAGGGGGTCGTCGTCCGGCACGTTCTCGAACCACTGCGGCGTCTGCACGAGCGCCATCCGCGGGTCCTTGAAGTAGCCGAGGGTGCGGTCGAGGATCGCGGGGTCCGGCACCTGGTCGGCGTCGAGGATGAGCAGGAACTCGCCCTGCGTCGCGAGCAGGGCGTTGTTGAGGTTGCCGGCCTTGGCGTGCCGGGGCCGGTCCACCCAGTCGGCGCCGCGCGTGATGACGCCGATGCCGAGCGCCTCGGCCGCCGCACGCATCTCGGGACGGTTGCCGTCGTCGAGGATCCAGGTGGTGTGCGGGTGCGTGATCGCCTTCGCCGCCCGGGCGGTGCGCTCGACCAGGTCGATCGGCTCGTTGTAGGTCGTGATGAAGACGTCGACGGTGACGTCGGTGGACGGCTTCGCCGGTGGTTCGCCGCGCTCCCGGAGCCGCCAGGCCCCGAGGGCGAAGAGCAGCGAGTCGATGACGCTGTAGGTCTCGGCGAGGATCAGCGGCACCGCGATCCACCACGAGTGCCAGTTCACCGAGGCCGCCCAGCGCCAGACGATGTAGTTCACACCGGCGAGGGACGCCAGGAGCGCCACCGTCCGCACGGTCACCAGGCGTCGGCGGGCGGTCCCGGTGGCCAGGCGGCGGCGGTCCTGTCGGCTGACGTCGAGCGCGGTCACCGGGTCTCCCCGTCCGCGGCGTCGCCGGACGTGCTGCGTCGCAAGCGTTCCTCCTGATCCACCCTGCCGGTCCCGCTCCGGTCGTCGGTGTCGACCTCGGCGTAGGGACCTGTCTACCCCAGCCACGGGCCTCCTGTCAGTCCCCTGCCCCGATCTGGGGACGGACGGACACCACACGGCACGCAGCGCTCGCCTTCCGGTCACCGGCAGGGCATGCTGCTGACGGGGCACCGCGGTCGCCGGGCCCGACCGACGGAAGCGGGACACCATGTCACACCACCTCGTGATCGGCGCAGGCCCGGTGGGCCGTCACGTCGCTGCCCTGCTCACGGAGCGCGGCGACCGGGTCACGGTCGCCACCCGCTCGGGTCGCGACACCGGGCTGGAGGCAGTGGGTCACGTCGCCCTCGACGCATCGGACCCCGACGCACTCACCCGGGCCGCCGACGGCGCCGCCGTCCTCTACAACTGCGCGAACCCCGGCGCCTACCCGGAGTGGGAGCGGGCATGGCCACCACTCGCCGCGTCGCTGCTCACCGCAGCCGAACGGACCGGTGCCGTGTACGCAATCACCGGCAACCTGTACCCGTACGGTCCGGTCACCGGGCCGATGCACCCGGGTCTGCCCGATGCCGCGACCGACCACAAGGGCGCCCTCCGTGCCCGGATCTGGGCGGACGCCCTGGCGGCTCACCGTGCTGGTCGGATCCGCACGGTCGAGGTCCGCGGTTCGGACTACGTCGGCCCGGGCATCGGCGGGAACGGCCACGTCACCCGGGTGCTCCCGGCGGCCCTGCGTGGGAAGCCCGTGACGATGATCGGCCGGACCGACCTGCCGCACACGTTCACCGACGTGCTCGACGTCGCTCGCACCCTCGTCACGACGGCGGCCGACGACTCCGCGCACGGCCGGACCTGGACGGTGCCGAGCAACCCACCACGGACGCAGCAGCAGGCGCTGACCGAGGTGCTGGCGGCGGCCGGGAAGCCCCCGGTGCCGGTCCGACGCCTGCCGGCCGGCGCGGTCCGTGCCCTCGGGCTGGTGTCACCGATGCTGCGCGAACTCGCCCAACTGGGCTACCAGTGGACGGCCCCGTACGTGGTCGACGACACCGAGACCCGGACCCGCTTCGGCCTCGAGCCCACCCCGTGGGACGAGGTGTGCCGGCGGACGGTCGCCGGGATGACCGCATGAGGGCGGGGCGGGACGCGCCGTTGCGTCCCGCCCCGCCCCGCTCGTGCCGCGGCTCAGGACACCTGGAGCCGCGAGTACTGCGCCGACGAGAGCTGCTCGGCGGCACCGCCGTCGGCGCCCACCCGCCAGAGCCCGGGCGTCGGACCGCCGTCGATCACGACGAACACGTCGCCGTCCTCGTCGGCGGCTCCCACGAAGGCACCACGACCGTTCGCGGTCGGACCGCTCATCGTGTGCTCGCTGAGCGTCCCCGCGGCGTCGCGGGCGACCAGGTGTGTCAGGGTCTGGTCGACGTGGCAGCCCTTCGGACTCCCCTCGCTGGCCGACGGGCACCACTCCGCCGACTGCAGCTGCGTGAGGTGGGTCGAGTTCACCGCGGCGTACTGGAACGCGGTGCGGGGTTCGAACAGCGTGATCGTCGTCGATGCCGCGGCGATCGCGTACCAGCCGGAGTACCCGGACCCGCCGAACGCCTGGAAGCTGACGTAGAGCGTGCCCTGGCCGTCGGCGAGCAGGCCGTTCAGGTACCCGAGGCCGCTGCCGTTCGGCGCGACGACCGTCCGCTTGGTGACGGTGCCTGCCGGGCTGGCGGTGTTCACCACGCCACCGCGGCTCGTGCTCGAGAACGTCGACACCGTGCCGTCACGGCCGACCGCCCACAGCGTGCGCGTCGCCGAGGTCTCGGGCGGCGCGAAGGCGACCACGCTGGCAGCAGCACCGCCGCGCACGGACAGCTTCTGCACCGCACGGGTCACGGAGTCCACCCAGTACAGGTTGCCCTCGGCGTCGGAGCGCAGGTCCGGGGTCAGGTGCAGACCGGACGCGATGGTCTCGGTCTCGCCGCCGTCGGCCGGGTGCAGCAGGATCGCGGTGCCGTCCACCGACGGTGTGAAGACGTCGCCGTCGGCGTTCGCGGTGAAGCCGGCGCCGTCGGTCGCGACCGTGGTGGGCTCGTCCGTGCCCGAGGTCGGGAACCGCACGACGTCGCCGTTGCCGTCGAGGGCGAACAGCGACTGCGTCGTCTCCGGCTCGGGTGCCGGCGGTGACGTCCAGCGCAGCGTGACCGTGCGACCGGTCCCCCGGTGGCCGAGGGCACGCACCGAGAAGCGGTACGTGGTCGCGGGCGAGAGCTCGTCGAAGCGGTCGGAGCGGGCGCGCGGGTGGAGTCGGTGGACCTGGTGGTCGTGCCGGTTCGCGACGGCGTCGACGGCGACCTTCCAACCGGTCACCTTGGCGCCGCGGTCCGGGCCGCGCCACGTCAGCGTGGCACTGTCCGCGTCGCCGGTGACGCGGACGGCGGTCGGTGCTCCCGGCACCGACGGAGAGGTGTGCGCCGTCGCCGGCACCGCACCTCCGAAGACGAGCGCCGCGGCGGCCACCGCGGTGATGAGTGCTCGGTACACGATGGTTCCCCTGCCTTCCCCGCGGCTCCCTGCGTCACGGCTCCGGGTATCACAGCACCCTGCGGACTCCAGGGGAACGCCTGCGGGCGGGATCTGCGGTTCCCCGCACCGCAAGATGCCGCAGGCCCGGACCGGCAGACGCCGTCGTGTTCCCGAGACACCGCCGAATCCGACGGCGTCTCGCCGACTCGGCGGCGTGGAACCGACACGACGGCGTCTCGGGGGCCCGGGACCCGCACCGACGACGGACGGGAGGCCCGGTGCCAGCCGGCACCGGGCCTCCCGTCAGAAGGGGGTCGCGTCTCGGACGCGGCGCGTCTCAGTAGCGCGGCTTGCGCTCCGGACGGTCGTCACGGTCACCGCGCGGCGCGCGGTCCTCGTACCGGCGCCCGCCACCACGGCGGTCCGGGCGGATCTCGATGAGCTTGCCGCTGATCCGGGTGTCGGTCAGGCGGTCGAGCACACCGGCGTCCATGTCCGCCGGCAGTTCCACGATCGAGAAGTCCGGACGGATCTGGATCGCACCGAAGTCGTCACGGCGCAGACCGCCCTCGTTCGCGAGGGCACCGACGATCTGGCGCGGCTCGACGCGGTGGCGGCGGCCGACCTCGATGCGGTACGGGGTCATCGGCTGCGAACGACGCGGTCCGCGGTCACCACGGTCGCGGTCGCCTCCACGGTCGCCGCGGTCGCTGCGCCCACCACGGTCGTCGCGGGCACCACGCTCGTCGCGCTCGCTGCGACGGGCGTCGCGCTCCATCTGGGTGCGGAGGGCGTCGTCGGCTGCGGTGAGGAGCAGCGGCGAGTCGCCCTGCGCCACGACGGCCAGGGCTGCGGCGACGTCGTCCGAGGGGACGTCGTGGTGCTCGACGTAGTGCGCGATGACGTCGCGGAAGGCCGCGATCCGGCCCTGGTCCTCGAGCGCCGCGGTGATGGCGTCGTCGAAGCGGGTCAGGCGCGTCTCGTTGACGTCGTCGATCGTCGGCAGCTGCATCTGCGTGAGCGGCTGCTTGGTGTGGCGCTCGATCGCGGACAGCAGGCGACGCTCGCGCGGGGTGACGAAGCTGATCGAGTCACCCGAGCGGCCGGCGCGACCGGTCCGGCCGATGCGGTGCACGTAGGACTCGATGTCGACCGGGATGTCGAAGTTCACGACGTGCGTGATGCGGTCGACGTCGAGACCACGGGCGGCGACGTCGGTGGCGACCAGGATGTCGAGCTTGCCCGACTTCAGCTGGTTGACGGTGCGCTCGCGCTGGGCCTGGGCGACGTCACCGCTGATCGCGGCGGCGGCGTACCCGCGGGCACGGAGCTTCTCGGCCAGGGTCTCGGTCTCGCTCTTGGTGCGGACGAAGATGATCATGCCCTCGAAGTCCTCGACCTCGAGGATACGGGTGAGTGCGTCGACCTTCTGCGGGTACGAGACCATCAGGTAACGCTGCGTGATGTTCGCGGCGGTCTTCGTCTTGGTCTTGACGGTGATCTCGGCCGGGTCGGTCAGGTACTGCTGCGAGATGCGGCGGATCTGCGCGGGCATGGTCGCCGAGAAGAGCGCGACCTGCTTGTCGTCCGGGGTGTCGGCGAGGATCGTCTCGACGTCCTCGGCGAAGCCCATCTTGAGCATCTCGTCGGCCTCGTCGAGCACCAGGTACTTGAGCTCGGACAGGTCGAGCGTGCCCTTCGCCAGGTGGTCCATGATGCGACCCGGGGTGCCGACGATGACGTCGACGCCGCGGCGCAGGGCGGAGAGCTGCACGCCGTACGCCTGGCCGCCGTAGACCGGCAGGACGTGGACGTTCTTCATGTGCGACGCGAACTGCTCGAACGCCTCGCAGACCTGCAGGGCGAGCTCACGCGTCGGGGAGAGCACGAGCGCCTGGGGCTTCTTGCTGCCGGACTCCATGCGGGACAGGATCGGCAGCGCGAAGGCCGCGGTCTTGCCGGTGCCGGTCTGCGCCAGGCCGACGACGTCGCGCCCGGCGAGGAGCGTGGGGATGGTGGCTTCCTGGATGGCGGAAGGGGTCTCGTAGCCGATGTCCTTGACGGCCTTGAGCACAGCGTCGCTCAGGCCGAGATCGGCGAACGTCACCACGGGCCCGTCGTCGAGGGTCTCAGTGGTGGGGGTGGTGTCCGTGCTCATACCACCAACGGTATCTCGAATGCGCGCTCCGCAGGGACGGGAGGCCCGTGGCGACGCCGCCACGGGCCTCCCGTCCGTCCCCCTGGTCACGTCACGAGCGCGTGGTGCCGATCCCCAGGACCGCGTCGGCCCGGTCGTTCAGTCGCGTCAGCATCTCGGCGAGCGAGCGCAGCTCGTCCGAGGCGAACTCCCCCGTCAGGTCGTCGAACACCTCGGCGCCGGCGGCGTCCAGCTCGTCGAGCAGTCGTCGGCCGGCGGGGGCGAGGGCGACGAGCGTGGCGCGGCCGTCCGCGGGGTCGGGCGCCCCGACCAGGTGCTCGGCCTCGATCAGCGAGGCGACCCGGCGGCTGATCACCGGGCGCGACAGCCCGGTCGCGTCGGCGATCGCGGTCGCCCGGACCGGGCCGTGCCCGGCGACGGCTCGCAGGATCACGCGGGCCGTCGGGTCGAGCCCGCCCCGGGACTCGATGAGCGAGGAGCGCAGGGTCTGCCGGACCCACAGCCGGTCGAGCTGGGATCGCAGAAGTCGCTCGGCGGCACGCCGGTCGTCGGTCACGCGCTCAGCGTAGCGGGCACATTTAGTTGCTTGCCGGAAGCAACAGATGTATCGTTGCGCGGTCTGCAAAGTTTCACAGCCAGAAAAAGGAGTTCGATGACCGCCACCGCACCCGTCCCGGTGCAGCACGGTCGGCACACCGCCGAGGCCCCCGCGGCCTCAGGGGGCGCCGGCCAGCAGCCGCTGATGACCCACCGTCAGATCCTCCTGGTGATCTACGGCCTGATGGCGGGCATGTTCCTGTCCTCGCTCGGCCAGACGGTGTTCGGCACGGCGATCCGCACGATCGGCGACGACCTGCACGGGCTCGACCAGCAGGCCTGGGTGACGACCGCGTACCTCATCACCTCGACCATCGCGACGCCGATCTACGGCAAGCTCTCCGACATCTTCGGCCGCCGCCCGCTCTACATCTTCGGCATCGTCGTCTTCATCCTCGGCGCCGTCCTGTCGTCGATGTCGACCTCGATGCTCATGCTCGCCGCCTTCCGCGCGGTGCAGGGCATCGGTGCCGGCGCGCTGATGTCACTGCCGCTCGCGATCATGGGCGACATCCTCGCCCCGCGCGAGCGCGCCAAGTACCAGGGGTACTTCCTCGCCGTGTTCGGCATCTCGTCCGTCATCGGCCCGCTCATCGGCGGTCTGCTCGCCGGTTCCTCCGAGATCCTGTGGATCACCGGCTGGCGCTGGGTGCTCCTGATCAACGTGCCGATCGGTGTCGCGGCGCTCCTCATGGTCATCGTGTTCCTGCACCTGCCGAAGGTGCACGGCGCCGGCGACGCGAAGCCGAAGGTCGACTGGTGGGGCGCGACCGCCGTCATCGTCACCCTCGTGCCGCTCCTGCTCGTCGCCGAACAGGGCCGCATCTGGGGCTGGGGCTCCCCCGCCGCCCTCGCCTGCTACGTCGTCGGTGTCGTCGGCCTGATCGGTCTGCTGCTCATCGAGTCGAAGATGGGCGACGCGGCGATCATCCCGCTCAAGCTGTTCCGCTCGGGCACGTTCTCGATGGCGACCGTCATCGGGTTCCTGGTCGGCTTCGCGATGTTCGGCGCGATGCTCACCATCCCGCTCTACCTGCAGATCGTCGTCGGACTGACCCCGACCGAGTCCGGCTTCGCGACGCTGCCGCTCGTCGGTGGTCTGATGATCGCCTCGATCACCTCGGGTCAGATCGTCGCCCGCGTCGGCCGGTACCGGATCTTCCCGGTCATCGGCACCGCGCTCGTCTCCGCCGGCTACGTCGTCCTGACCTTCATGACGATCGACAAGCCGCTGTGGTTCCTGATGATCGGCATGTTCCTCATCGGGCTCGGCCTCGGCTCGGTCATGCAGTCGCTGACCCTGGCGTCGCAGGGCTCCGTCGAGGCTCGTGACATGGGCGTCGCCACGTCGTCCGCCACGTTCTTCCGCCAGATCGGTGGCACGCTCGGCACCGCCGTGCTGCTGTCCATCCTGTTCTCGGTGATGCCGGCGAACATCCTGACCGCGACCGCGAACCAGAAGGACCTCGGTCCGGCGCTCGACGCCGCGCTCAACCCGACCGTCGCCAGCGCGAAGGCGAACCAGGGCGCCATGGACAAGATCTGGACGCCCGTCGTCACCCCGCTGACGAAGACCGTGCAGTCGCAGCTCGACGCCGCCTCGGCGAAGGCGAAGCAGGCCGCCGACGCCGCGGTCACCGAGCAGGTCACCGCGGCCGTGCAGCAGCAGGTCACCGCCGGTGCCGTGCCCGCCGCAGCAGCGCAGACCGTCATCGACCAGCAGGTCGCCGCGGCCACGCCCACCGCCGAACGGTCGGCACTCGAGCAGGTCGCCGACCAGGCGCACGCCAGCGTGCAGGACGGCACCGTGTCCGTCGACTGGGCGGACGCCGGACAGCGCTCCTACTGGGTCGACGAGCTCACCCCGGAGCTGGCGAAGAAGATCGACGACGGCAACACCACGAGCGACAGCGCCACCAGCACGAACGACACCTCGTTCCTGACCGGTGCGGACAGCCGCCTGACCCGGCCGTTCATGGCGGGCTTCAACGCCTCGTCCGTGACGATCTACTGGGTCGGTCTCGGCGTCATCCTGCTCGCGTTCGTGCTGACCTGGTTCTTCCGGGTGCCGCCGCTGCGCCAGCGGTCCGCCCTGCAGGAGCAGGCCGACATGTCCGCCGAGGCGCAGCTCGAGGCCGAGGCGGGCGCCGCCGCAGCCGAGGCCGGCTCGTTCACGGGCCCGATGACCGGGTCCGTGCCGACCGGTTCGGGTTCGACCGGATCGGGTTCGACCGGTTCGGGTTCGACCGGTTCGGGTTCGACCGGTTCGGGTTCGACCGGTTCGGGTTCGACCGGATCGGGTCCCACCGGATCGGGTCCGACCGGATCCACGCCGACGCACCGTCGGTGACCGACCGGGGCGTCCGTCCGTGCCCCTTTCCGGGCGGGCGCCCCGCCCACACACACCAACCCACCAGGAGTCCACGTGATCACCACCCCGGCAGCGGCTGCGGCAACGGAGCCGTGCACGCTGCGTGAACGGAAGAAGCAGCAGACCCGGCAGGCACTGCACGACGCAGCGCTCACCCTGGTGTCCGCGCACGGGCTCGACGGCGTCACGGTCGAGCAGATCTGCGCCGACGCCGACGTCTCCCCCCGCACCTTCTTCAACTACTTCTCGTCGAAGGCGCACGCCGCGCTCGGGCTCGACTCCGTCGAGGTCCCGGAGCACTCCGCGGCCTGGTTCGCCGAGGCCGACGGTGCCCTGGTCGACGACCTGTGCGCCCTGGTCGCGGCCACCGTCCCGCTCTCGCAGGACCGCCTCCGCATGAAGGAGCTGCTCGTGCTCCGGCCGGAGATGTCCTCGATGGTGATGCAGTGGATGGCCGAGTCGCGCCAGTCCCTGCTCAGCGTCGTCGGCACCCGCACGGACGCGCAGACCGCCCGCACCGCGGTGACCCTGGTGATGTCGGCGCTCAGCGAGGCGGCGCACCGCGAGACCGTGCGGAGCAACGACGAGCTCGCGGACCGGCTCCGTGCCGTCGTGCGCGAGATGGCGGCGCTCGTCTTCTGAGCTGCCGCCGGCCGCCGGCAGGCCGCCGGCCAGCTCACCTTGTCGAATCGGGCGTACCTGGCAGGAAGTTCCTGCCCGGTACGCCCGATTCCGCTTTCCAGTGCACCTGTTCTGGGAAGGAACGTCGCGCCGTGCGCGTGCCCGGAGCCGGACGGGAGGCCCGTGGCGGTGTCGCCACGGGCCTCCCGTCCGTCAGGTGTCCGGGTGGCGAACACGCCGTCGTGTCTGCCCGACGCCGCGAAGTCGTCGAGACGCCCCCGTTCCCGGAGGCGTCTCGACGTGACGACGGCGTCTCGTGCCGCAGCAACGGGTCAGACGACGGACCAGCCGCCGTCGCTCGGCAGCACCGCACCGTTGACGTTCGCCGAGTCGTCGCTCAGCAGCCAGGTGATGGCGGCGGCGAGCTGCTCGGGCTGGGCGACCGGCGGGATGGTGGTCTGCATGATCGGACCGACCCGGCGGGCCGCGTACTCGCTGCGCATCGGTGCCTCGATGTTCGTGGCGACCGCACCCGGTGCCACGGCGTTCGCCCGGATGCCCTGCGGCCCGTGGAAGAACGCGACGCTCTTGGTGTACCCGGCGATGGCGTGCTTCGACGAGGTGTAGGCAGCACCGGCGGCCGAGGCCTTCAACGCGGCCTCGGACGCGACGTTCACGACCGAGCCCTTGCCGGCGGCGATCATCAGCGGCAGCACCGCGCGGGTCAGGCGCATCGGGCCGGTGACGTTGACGCTGAAGACACGCTCCCAGGTGGCGTCGTCGACCTCGTCCGGCGGCAGGAACGCGTCCATGATGCCGGCGACGTTGGCGAGCCCGTCCACCCGGTCGCCGGCGGCGGCGATGAGTGCGTCGATGGTCTCGCTCGCGGCGACGTCGCCGACGACGGTCTCCACGGCGAAGCCCTCGAGCTCCGAGCGGAGTGCGTCGAGTCGCTCGGCCACGACGTCGGTCGCGATGACGCGCCCGCCCTCGTTCGCGATGCGCGTCGCCGTGGCGCGTCCGATGCCGGAACCCGCTCCGGTGACGATGATGGTCCTGCCGGTGAACCGTCCGGCGGTGGTGTCGGTCATGTCGTCTCCTCGATGAGAGGCGCTCACTGCGCCACACCGGTTATAGCACTCAGTGCCGAAAGGTCTCCATGAGCTCGACGAACGACCGTCCGACGGGGCGCCCGCGCACCATCGACCCCGACGCCGTGTCCCTCGTCGCACTCCGGCTGTTCGACGAGCAGGGCTTCGACGCGGTGTCGATGGAGGACGTCGCCTCGGCGGCCGGGGTGAGTCGTCGGTCGCTCTTCCGGCTGTTCCCGAACAAGGCGGCGCTGGTGTGGGGCGGTCTCGACGAGTTCGCCGCACGGTTCCGCGAAGCCCTGCGGTCACGGCCGGCAGACGAGCCCTCGGCGGTGGCGCTCCGGGCGGCCTACCGGATCGGAGCGACGTTCCCGGAGGACGCGGTCGAGGTCACCCGACACCGACTCCGGGTCATCCGCGCGAACCCGTCGCTCGAGCACGTCGGTGCCGCCACGGTCACGGCCCTGACCGATGAGATCCTGCGGTACGTGGCCGAGCGGGACGGGGTCACCGCCGACGACCTCGCCGTCGCCGTGCGCGCCCACACGCTGGCCGCCGCCGCGAGCGCCGCACTCACCTGGTGGGCGCTGCACGGCGACGGACGGCCGGAGGACGTCGTGGAGCGTGCACTGGTGCTGCTCGGCTGACGAGCCCCCGGGGTTCCCCCACTCCGCACACCGGAGTACCTTGCCGGGCATGCACACGACCGGGCCCGCGCCGTACTTCCAGTTCGCCGGCGCCGCCAGGCAGGCCCTCGAGCACTGGCAGCGGGTGTTCGGTGGCGAGGTGCAGATCGCGACCTACGCGGACTTCTCCCGCACGGACGGTCCGGCCGACGCCGTCGCGCACGGCCAGCTCACCGGTGAGCTGCAGCTGTTCGCCGCGGACGCGAGCGAGCGCGACACCCCGTTCTCGGCGACGGGGCTGCTCTTCTCACTGCTCGGCGCTGCGGAACCGGGCGTCCTGCGTCGGTGGTTCGACCAGCTCGCCGTGGGCGGCACGGTCGTCGACCCGCTGCAGCAGCGCCCGTGGGGCGACTGGGACGGCATCGTCCGTGACGCGTACGGGGTCACCTGGCTGATCGGGTTCGAGGACTCGGCGCGCTGATTCCCGCCCGCTGCAGCGCCTACTGCTGGTCGGACGGCAGCAGCGGCGCCCAGAAGGCGTCGGGACCGTCGGCCTGCAACGCGTCGCGCTCGAACCGGAACCCGTAGTCGCGCACGAAGTCGAGGGCCGCGGCCTGCTCGTCCTCGGCGTCGTCGTGGTCCGCGTCGAACAGGTACACCCCGTGCCCCATCGCGACACCGGCGTCGCTGATGACGGAGAGGTCCCAGCGCCCCTGTTCGGAACGCTCGATCCGGACGACGGCGGCCTGGGATGCGGTGAAGTCAGCCATGCCGCGAGCCTACGGACGCCCCGTGGCTGGCGTTCAGGATGCTCCGCGGCCACTACGCTGTGCACGGTCACAGGTCAGACGAGTGGAGAACGAATTGTCAGTCGGATTGCTCGCCGTGGTGGACGACATCCTCTCCGCAGCCCTCAAGGCCAGCGCGAAGACCGCCGGGGTCGTGATCGACGACGCCGCCGTCACGCCCCAGTACGTGCAGGGCCTCGAGCCCGCTCGTGAACTCCCGGTCGTCGGGCGCATCGCCCTCGGCAGCCTGTTCAACAAGTTCATCATCATCATCCCGCTGGCCTTGCTGCTCACGGCCTTCGCACCCGGGGTGCTGCCGTGGCTGCTGCTGCTCGGCGGCACCTACCTGTGCTTCGAGGGTGCCGAGAAGGTCACCGAGTGGTTCGGTGTCCACCACGAGGGCGGGTCCGACGAGGCCGTCACCGAACCGAAGCTCGTCTTCGGCGCCATCCGCACCGACCTCATCCTGAGCACCGAGATCATGCTCATCGCACTGGCGGGCCTCGATCCAGACCTGGGGCTCTGGCCGACGCTCGGCGCCCTGATCGTGATCGGTCTGGTCATGACCGCGGTCGTCTACGGCGCCGTGGCACTGCTCGTGAAGGTCGACGACATCGGCCTGCAGATGATGAAGAACTCCGTCCGCCGCACCCGCCGGATCGGTGCCCGCATCGTGCGTGCGATGCCGATGGTCTTCCGGGTCATCAGCGTCATCGGCACGGTCGCGATGCTGTGGGTCGGTGGCCACCTGGTCATCGCGAACCTCGCCGAGACCTTCTGGCACGGTCCGTACGACCTGCTGCACGTGATCGAGCACGCGCTCGAGGCCGCAGGCCCCGTCGTCGTCTGGATCGCCGACACGGCCGTGTCGGCCGTGGTCGGCCTCGCGCTGGGCATGGTCGTCGTCGGCATCGTGCTGGGCATCGGCCGCCTGCGCGGCAAGCGGCACTGACGCGGCTGCACGGCGGACGGGAGGCCCGTGGCGGTCCGACGCCGCGCCTCCCGTCCGGCGCACCGCGCGCCCACCGCTGACGGTGCGAGCCGCACTCAGCGCTGCACGTTCTCCAGGTCCTCGAGCAGGCTCGGGTGCGTCGGGACCCAGCCGAGCGCTCCGCGCGTGTGGGCACTCGACGCCGGCTGGTCCATCGCGAAGATCGGCGCGAACGCGCCGAACGTCTCGTCGGCCACCCGCTCGACGGGCAGGCCGAGCCGACGCCCGATGACCTCGGCCAGGTCACGCACCCGGTCGCCCTCGTCGGCGACCGCGTGCCAGACGGTCCCCGCCGGAGCACCTTCGAGCGCGAGCCGGAACAACACCGCGGCGTCCGCGGCGTGCACGGCGGGCCACCGCTGCTCGCCGTCGCCGGGGTAGCCCGCGACCCCCGCCTGTCGGGCCGCCTCCGTCAGGATCCCGGCGAACCCGCCCGTGCCGTCCGCGTGCACGGTGCGCGGCAGCCGGATCGCCGAGACCCGGACTCCCCGTGCCGCCAGGTCGAGGGCGGCGAGGACGGATCGGGCTCGACCCGCGACCGGCCCCTCGAGCGGGAGCGGGTCGGTCTCGACCGATGCCCGACCGGGCTCCCACGGTGTGCCGGAGACGACGACGAACGGGCGGTCGCTGCCGACGAGCGCCTCGCCGAGTGCGGCCATGGCGGCACCTTCCTCGGCGATGCCCCGCTCGAGCGCCTCCGCCGAACTGAAGTCGTTCGAGAACGCGAGGCTGATGACCCCGTCGGCGGCGCGTGCGCCCTCGCGCAGCACCTCGAGGTCGGTGAGTGCACCGCGGGTGGGGGTCGCCCCCGCGGCGACGAGGGCAGCGGCCGACCGGTCCGACCGGGCCAGGGCCGTGACGGTGTGCCCGGCTGCGATGAGTTCGGTGACGACCGCGGTGCCGATGGTGCCGGTGCCGCCGGTGACGAAGACGTGCATGGGTGCTCCTCAGAAGTGATGGGACTTTTGTACCGTCACCGTACACCTGCGATGGGACAATTGTCCCGTCGCGTATGATCGTCCCATGGTGCGATGGCAACCCGGGGCCCGGGAACGACTGGTCCTGGCCGCGGTCGACCTGTTCTCCGAGCAGGGCTACGACGAGACGACCGTCGCGCAGATCACCGACCGCGCCGGTGTCACGAAGAGCACGTTCTTCCGGCACTTCCCGGACAAGCGCGAACTGCTCGTCGCCGGGCAGGAGACCCTGAGCCGGCTCCTGGCCGAGGGGATCACCGGTGCACCGGCCGGCGCCACCCCGCTCGATGCCGTCGCCGCGGGACTGGAACGGGCCTCGGACGAGATGGGACCGCTCAACCGCGAGCTCGGACCACGACTGCGAGCGGCCGTCGCCGCCAGCGCCGAGCTGCAGGAGCGCGACGCCCTGAAGAGCGTCGGGATGGCCGCGGCCATGACCGACGCCCTGGTCGGCCGCGGTGTCGCCGACGCGCCCGCTCGGCTGGCCGCCGAGATGGGTGTCCTGGCATTCAAGCAGGGCTTCGAGCGGTGGTCCGGTGTGGGGCGCGCGGACGACGACCGGCTGGCCGACCACGCCACGGCCGCGCTCGCGGAGCTCCGAGCCGCGGCCGCCCAGCTCGGCTGAGCGGACGCCGGTCGCGCATCGTCGTATCCTCGGCGCCATGGCAACGGTGCGACAGGTCCAGGTGACGTTCGACTGCGCCGAGCCGGAGCGTGTCGCCCGGTTCTGGTGCGAGGTCCTCGGGTACGTGGTGCCACCGCCCCCACCGGGGTTCGCCGACTGGGACGCGTTCGACCGGTCGCTGCCGCCGGAGCACCGAGGATCGGCCTTCGCGTGCGTCGACCCGACGGGTGCCGGGCCCCGCCTGTTCTTCCAGCGCGTCCCCGAGGGCAAGACGGCGAAGAACCGGGTGCACCTGGACGTCCGGGTCGGCACCGGGCTGGTCGGTGCCGAACGGCTCGCGGCCCTCGACGCCGAGAGCGCCCGACTGGTCGGACTCGGCGCCACCCAGGTCCGTCGCATGACCGCGGACCAGGTGAACGAGTCGTGCATCGTCATGCAGGACGTCGAGGGCAACGAGTTCTGCCTGGACTGACCGGCGTATCGTCGACGGACCCGAAACCGCACCGCCGCGCCACGGAAGGACCCCCACCCCGAATGACCGTCACCACCGCATCCGACGCCACCGCCCTCGAACACCTGCTGGGGTCGGACCAGGTGCTCCGCGACCCGGAGTCGCTCGAGCGCTACCGTCACGACGACGCCGAGTGGGCCGACTCCACCGCGCCGCTCGCCGTGGTCCTGGCACGCAGCACCGACGACGTCGTCACCGCCCTCCGCTGGGCAGCAGCCGCGGGTGTCCGGGTCGTCCCCCGTGGTGCCGGCACCGGCCTGTCCGGCGGCGCGAACGCGATGGCCGACTCGATCGTCGTGTCGCTCGAGCGGATGAACCGGGTGCTCGAGGTAAACACCGACGAGCGCTACGCCGTCACCGAGCCCGGCGTCATCAACGACGCACTCCGCGCGGCGGTCGCCGAGCACGGCCTCTGGTACCCGCCGGACCCGGCGAGCTCGGCCATCTCGACGATCGGCGGCAACGTCGCGACGAACGCCGGCGGCATCTGCTGCGTCAAGTACGGGGTCACCCGCGACTACGTGCTCGGCATGACCGTCGTGCTGGCCGACGGATCGGTGGTCGAGCTCGGTCGCCGGACGGCGAAGGGCGTCGCCGGGTACGACCTCACCGGGCTGATGGTCGGTTCCGAGGGCACGCTCGGCATCGTCGTGTCGGTCACCGTGAAGCTGCTCCCCCTGGCCGGCCGTGACGAGCGCGCCGTGATCGGGTACTTCCCCTCGCTGACCGCAGCGGGCGACGCCGTGGCCGCGATCTCGCGGGCGGGCATCATCCCCGCGGCACTCGAGATCGTCGACCGCACCTGCCTGCGAGCCGTCGACGCCTGGATGCACCTCGGGCTGCCGGCGGACGTCGACACCCTGCTGCTCGCACGGGTCGACGAGCGCGGTGCGGCCGGCGACGGGATCGCCGACCACGTCGCCGACGTCTTCGCGCGGGCCGGCGGCACGGACGTCGAGCGGGCCACCGATCCCCAGGACATCGACCGACTGTTCCAGGCCCGCCGACTCGCCTACCCGGCACTCGAACGGCTCGGTCCGGTGCTGACCGAGGACATCTGCGTGCCGCGGAGCGCGGTGCCCGAGATGCTCCGGCGGATCCAGGTGACCGCGGACGCACAGGACGTCACGATCGCCAACATCGCGCACGCCGGCGACGGCAACCTGCACCCGCTGATCATCGCGCCCGAGGGCGACGACGCCGCGAAGGCCCGTGCGAAGACCGCGTTCGACCAGATCGTGGCGGACTGCCTGGCGCTCGGTGGGACCGTGACCGGTGAGCACGGCGTCGGGCTGCTGAAGCTGCCGGGCCTGCGGGTCGAGCTCGGCGACCGCGTGCTCGCGATGCACCGCTCCGTCAAGGACGCGCTCGACCCGGCGGGGACCCTGAACCCGGGCAAGGCGTTCTGACCGGGCAGACGACGGACGGGAGGCCCGGTGCCAGCTGGCACCGGGCCTCCTGTCCGTCAGGTGGTCGCGTTCAGCGACCGGTGTGCGTCACGCAGGAGCGCATCCGCACGCCCGCCCGCTCAGTGGCGACGGAAGTACCCGTTCGCGCCACCGACGTACATCAGGATGGTCGCGATGAGCACCGCGATGCCACCGATCCAACCGAAGGCGTTGCCACCCGAGGCCGCGCCGACGCCGACACCGATCAGCTGCAGGATCGCGAGGACCGTCAGCACGATGCGGGCCCAGTTGCGGCCGTCGCGCATCTTGAAGACGATGATGAGCTCGATCACGGCGAGGATGAACGCGAAGATCGCGCCGCCGACGAGCGGGGCGGTGCCGACGTCCTGTGCGGCGGACGAGCTGCCACCCGAGACCAGACCGATGATGCCCTGCAGGATGTTCGCCAGGACCACGACGAGCCAGATGACGAACGAGACGGTGACGGAGGTGGGACGACTGGACGTCGATGCCATGGGGAATGCCTTTCTCTATGGACCACGTTCAGCGGCCTCTCAGAGAACGTCGTTGCAGGCGCGCTCGCTGTCCGGATGAGCCCGAAGGTCACAGAGCGGTAACGACGGCGAATCCGTCCAAACCCTTCGCCGCAGGGTGCCGAATCACCTGCAACGACCGGGAAACACCCGGAGCGCTCACCAGCCGCACATCGCTGGTTCTCCACCCCACCGAGGGTGTGTTCGGCGCGCACACAGCAGCCGCGCCGAGCGCGACAACAGCAAAGGACTGATCACGATGCGTAAGAGCCTCAAGACCTCCATCACCCTCGCCACGACCGGCGCCCTCGTCCTCGGCGGTGCCGCGTTCGGGATCTCCTCCGCACAGGCC
>NZ_QKSE01000023.1:0-42060 GCF_003234595.1 Curtobacterium sp. MCPF17_051
CGAGAGGGAAACGCCCGGTCACATTCCGAACCCGGAAGCTAAGCCTCTCAGCGCCGATGGTACTGCAAGGGGGACCTTGTGGGAGAGTAGGACGCCGCCGGACTTAACGTAGAAGAACCAGGGAACCCCTGACCATTCGTGGTCAGGGGTTTTCTGCATTTGCGGCCCGTTCTGGGTCCTTGTCGCCGGGGCCTGGACAGGCCGTAGGATCAGCCGACGACGGAGGAACGATGACCGAAGCCTGGCCGGCCCTGCCCGACGGCTCCCGATTGGCGCTGCGGGAGATCCTCATCCACGGGGTGCTCTCCCGTGCCGAGATCGCTCGGTCACTCGGGCTCTCACGGGCGAGTCTCACCCGGGCCATGCGCATCCTGGTGTCGCAGCGCCTCGTGGTCGAGGTGGGGACGGACGTGCGAGGTGCTACAGGTCGCCCGTCGGAGCTCCTGCAGGTGAGCAGTGGGCAGTGGGAGTTCCTCGGCGTCAAGCTCACGAAGGACCGCCTGTACGCCGCGGTCACGGACCTGGGCGGACGGGTCCTCGCCCTGCACGAAGAAGGCATCGACGACACCGCCGCCGAGCCGCTCGCGGAGCAGATCACGGCCGTTCTGGAGCGACTCCTGGTGGCCCACCCCGCGATCTGCGCGATCGGCGTCTCGCTGCCCGGTGACGTCATCGTCCGCGAGGGGGAGTCGGTGGTCGCCGGGTCGGTGTTCCTCGGGTGGCACGAGGTGCCCTTCGCCCAGATGCTCGAGGAGCGGACGGGCATCGCCACGTTCACAGCGAACGACGTCCACGCGTTGACGGCGAAGGAGCACTGGTTCGGCGCCGGCGCGGGTCGTGGATCGATGGTGCTGGTGACCGTCGGTGAGGGCATCGGCCTCGGGCTGATCGCGAACGGGCAGGTCTCGACCGGGGAGCACGGGCGCCTGGGACGGATCGGGCACCTGCCGGTCCTCGGCGGTGGGCCGGACTGCGGGCTCGGGCACGCCGGGTGCGCCTCGAGCTACCTGCCGAGCCCGGTCATCGTGCGGAACGCCGGGCACGAGGGGAAGACGTACGACCAGGTGGTCGAGCTCGCGCGGGACGGCGACGAGGGAGCCCTCGCTGCGTTCGAGGATGCCGGCCGCGCCCTCGGGGTCCTGCTCGCCACCGCGGTGCACATCGCCGACCCCGCGGCGATCGTGCTGACGGGGGATGGGCTGCCCGTGTACGACCTGGCGCGGGCGACCGTCGACGAGTCGATGCGGGCCGCCCTGGCGCCGTACAACGAGCCGGTCACGGTGGAGGTGCAGCCGTTCGAGTTCTCTGAGTGGGCACGCGCTGGGGCGGTGCTCGCCATCCGCCGGCTGCTGGGGGAGTGATCCGCTGAGTGACCAGGCAGAGGTATGGAGGCGTTAGTTACACACGTTGACAAACGCGCGCGCAGACGGGAGGCTTGAGCGGTCCACACCATCGAAGGAGATGCCGTGACCGCTGCCCCCACCGTCCCGTGGCCGACCGACGGCCTGTCGTTCGGCGGCGACTACAGCCCCGAGCAGTGGCCCCGGGAGACCTGGCTCGAGGACGTTCGCCTGATGCGAGAGGCCGGCGTGAACCTGGTCACCGTCGGGGTGTTCTCGTGGGCACTGCTCGAGCGGTCGCCGGGGGACTTCACGTGGGAGTGGCTCGACGACGTGCTCGCGCTGTTGCACGCGCACGGCATCGCGGTGGACCTCGCGACGCCGACCGCCGCCCCGCCGAACTGGCTGCTGACCGCACACCCGGAGATCCTGCCCGTGGACGCCACGGAGCGGCGGGAACGACCCGGTGGGCGACTCGGGTGGTGCCCGGCCTCCGAGCTGTTCCGGGAGCACGCGCTCCGCATGGTCGACGCGCTGGCCGAGCGGTACGGCCGACACCCGGCGGTGCGACTCTGGCACGTGAGCAACGAGCTCGGCGGCGGCAACGGCCGGTGCTACTGCGAGGAGTCGGCAGCGGACTTCCGTCACTGGCTCGTCGCGAAGTACGGCGACGTCGAGGCCGCGAACGACGCCTGGGGCACGGCCTTCTGGGGGCACACCTACACCTCGTTCGACGAGGTCTCGCCGCCGCGCGGGGTCGGCGGTGCGCCGAACCCCGGGATCGCGCTGGACTTCGAGCGGTACTCCTCCGACGCCCTCCTCCGCCAGTTCGACGCCGAGAAGGCCGTCATCGAGCAGCACTCGGACGTGCCGGTGACCACGAACTTCATGGTGGGAGCCGGCTCACAGGTCGTCGACTACGCCGGGTGGGCGAAGCACGTGGCGATCGTCGCGAACGACCACTACACGCTCGTCGACGACGCTCGCCGCGAGCAGGACCTCGCGCTGGCCGGTGACCGGATGCGCGGGATGTCGGCGGATCGCCGTCCCTGGCTGCTCATGGAGCACTCGACGGGTGGCCCGAGCTGGCAGCAGCGCAACCGCGCCAAGGAACCCGCGGAGCTCGTCCGGAACGCCCTGGCGCACGTGGCGCACGGTTCCGACGGGGCGATGTTCTTCCAGTGGCGGGCCTCCACCGCGGGCGCCGAGCAGTTCCACTCCGCGATGCTCCCGCACGCCGGCACCCGCACGCGCATCTGGCGCGAGGTGCTCGCCCTCGGCCGGGCGCTGCAGGACCTCGCACCCGTGCAGGGCACCCGAGTCCAGCCGGCCCGGGTCGCGATCGTCGTCGACGAGGCCTCCGGGTGGGCCGTGCAGTCGGGCCTCAAGCCGCACCGGGGTCTCCGTTACGGCCGGGAGCTCCGCGCCTGGCACCGCGCGTTCCACGACCGGCAGGTGCTCACCGACGTGGTCCCCGCCGACGCCGACCTGGACGGCTACGACGTGGTCGTCGTGCCGACGATGCTCGTCGTCGACGACGCGACCGCCGCGCGGTTGTCCGGCGTGCTGGACCGCGGCGCCACTCTGATCGTCACCTACCTGTCCGGCGTCGCCGACGAGACCGCGCGCATCCGCACCGGCGGGTACCCGGGAGCGTTCCGCCAGGTGCTCGGCGCCTGGAGCGAGGAGTTCACCCCGCTGCAGCGCGACGAGCGCTGGACCCTCGACGACGGTGAGGTCGTCACCGACTGGGCCGAAGCGGTCGTGCTCGAGGACGCCGAGTCCGTGCTCCGGTACACCGACGGCCCGCTCGCGGGCCGGCCCGCCGTCACGCGCCGCGCCGTCGGCGGCGGCGCCTGGTACGTGTCTGCGATGCTCGCGGACGACAGCATCCAACGGCTCGTGGACGGGGTGATCGCCCAGCGGGGGATCCTGCGGACGGTCACCGGGCCTCCCGGCCTGGAGGCGGTGCGTCGCGTCGGCGACGACGGTTCCGCCTTCCTGTTCCTCGTCAACCACCGTGCTGACGACGTCACGGTCGTCGCGTCCGGGACGGACCTGCTCGACGGGTCCGGCCACGGGCCGGACACCGTCGTGCCGGCCGGACGCGTCCGCGTGCTGCGCGAGGAGCGGGTCTCGTGACCGTCGTGGAGCGCGAGTCGACAGCCGTCGGTGCAGGCGATCGACGCGTGCACGTGCTGCGGTCCGCCGGGGTGTCGCTGGTGCTGGCATCCGCGGCGGACGGCCTGCCCGAGGTCCTGCACTGGGGTCGGGACGTCGGGCCCGTCGCGCCGGACGACACGGCCGACCTGCTGCTTGCACTCGGCCGGCCGCTCGGACCGAGTGCGCTCGACGCGCGGTGGCCGCTCACGGTGCTGCCGACCGAGCGCGACGGGTGGGAGGGGCGGCCGGGGATCGCCGGGCACGTGGACGGGATGCCGCTGGTGCCGCGGTGGCGTGACGTGATCGTCCTGGCGGATGACCGGCGGATCGTCGTGACCGCCGAGTCGGACCCGTTGGCGCTCCGGAGCGAGTTCGCGCTCGACACCGCGGGGGTGCTGCGGGTGCGGCACACGGTGACGAACACGCACGCCGAGCCCGTGCACCTGCAGGCGCTCGAGGCGACGCTGCCCGTGGGGGAGCGGATCACCGAGGTGCTCGACCTGGGCGGACGGTGGACCCGTGAGCGCACACCGCAGCGCCGGGCCGCGACCGCCGGGAGCCACGCACGCGAGAGCCGTCGCGGGCGCACGGGCCACGATTCGCCGACGTTGCTCGTGCTCGGGACGCCCGGGTTCTCGGATGCCGAGGGCGAGCTGTGGGCGGTGCACCTGGCCTGGAGCGCGGACTCCGTGTACCGGTACGACCAGCTCGCCGAGGCGCGGCCGCTGCTCGGCGCCGGGGAACTGCTGCGCGCGGGCGAGGTCGTACTCGTCGAGGGGGAGTCGTTCACCGCCCCCGACGCCGTGTTCGTGTGGAGCGACACCGGGATCGACGGGCTGTCCGACCGCCTGCACGATTCGCTGCGGAGTCGCCCGGGGCACCCGCGACGGCCCCGGCCCGTGGTGCTGAACACGTGGGAGGCCGTCTACTTCCGGCAGGAGCTCGAGCCCCTGGTGGCATTGGCCGAGACCGCGGCGGACATCGGGGTCGAGCGGTTCGTGCTCGACGACGGGTGGTTCCTCGGCCGGCGGTCGGATTCGACGTCCCTGGGGGACTGGCGGGTCGACCCGACGGTGTGGCCGGACGGGCTGGCGCCGCTCGTCGACCGGGTGCGTGCGCTTGGCATGGAGTTCGGGCTGTGGTTCGAGCCCGAGATGGTGAGCCCGGTGTCCGAGCTCGCCGCGGCGCACCCCGAGTGGATGCTGCAGCGCCCCGAGGACGACGTGCGGACGTGGCGGAACCAGTACGTGCTCGACATGGCGAACCCGCTGGCCCGGCACCACGTGCTCGAGAGCATGTCCCGTGTGATCGGTGAGCACCACGTCGACTTCGTGAAGTGGGACCAGAACCGCGACATCGTGCACGCGGTGCACGCGGGTCGAGCTGGCATCGACGCGCACACCCGCGGCGTCTACGCGTTGATGGACGAGCTGCGTGCGCGGCACCCGTGGCTCGAGATCGAGGCGTGCGCGAGCGGCGGTGCCCGGATCGACCTCGGCGTGCTCGAGCGCACCGACCGCGTGTGGCCGTCGGACTCGAACGACGCCTTCGAGCGACTGCCGATCCAGCGCTGGACCGAGGCGCTGCTGCCGCTCGAGCTGATCGGCTCGCACGTCGGGCCGGAGATCTCGCACACCACTGGCCGGCACCTCGACCTGGACTTCCGGATGGCGGTGTCGCTGTTCGGTTCGGCCGGCATCGAGACCGACATCACGAAGCTGTCGCCCGAGGAGCTCGACCGGCTCCGGGCCTGGACAGCGCTGTACCGCCGGGAACGCGGGCTGCTGCACTCCGGGCGGGTGCGGCACCTGGACCTCGGGGACCCGGGGACGGTGGCGACGTCGGTGGTGGCCGTCGACCGGTCGCGGGCGCTGGTGCGGGTGGCACGGACGGAGACGGGGCCGAGGTCGTTGCCGGTGCCGCTCCGGTTCCGTGGACTCGACCGGTCGCGGCGCTACCGGCTCGCTCCGGTGTCCGGGCTCGCTGTGCCGCACGGGCTCGACATGGTGCCGCCGGAGTGGATCGTGCGCGGGCACCTGGAACTGACCGGCGCCGTGTTCGAGGACGTCGGCGCACGGCTCCCGCTGCTCGCGCCCGCGACCGCGATCGTGCTGGAGCTCAGCGCGCTCGACTGAGCGCCGCCAGCCGCGCGGTCCGCTGCTGTCCGGCGCGAGCGGGCGGTGGGCGAGCGGGCGGAATGCCGGGGTGACGGCGGTGGGTGACTCGGGTGTTTCGCCCGTTCGTCGTGGGCGGTGAGCGAGCGGGCGGAATGCCGGGGTGACGGCGGTGGGTGACTCGGGTGTTTCGCCCGTTCGTCGTGGGCGGTGGGCGAGCGGGCGGAATGCTGGGGTGACGGCGGTGGGTGTCCCGGGTGTTTCGCCCGTTCGTCGTGGGTGGTGGGCTCGTGGGCGGTGGGCGAGCGGGCGGAATGCCGGGGTGACGGCGGTGGCTGACCCGGGTGTTTCGCCCGCTCGCGGGATGGGGGGCGAGGAGAGCGGGCGGGGGTGACGGTTCCGGTTCGCGAGCCCGGGGGATCGTGAACCGGAACCGTCAGGGCGCCGCACCGGGTCAGGGTAGGAGCGAACCCGCGTGGCGGAGGACGAGCGGGTGGACGAGGGCCTCCGTCGCGACGCCCGGCACACCCGTCACCGTGAAGGTCACCGACTCGCCGGGGAGCAGGGACACCAGGCCGTCGTCGACGCGGGCGGCCGCATCCACGCGGTCGGGGAACAGCGAGACGTCGCGTGCGTACGCCGTCGCCGTGACGGTCACCGTCGCGCCGTCGGCCGTCGGGGTCACGACGGTCTGCAGCGGTGCGGGCTCGAGCGCCTGGTCGACGACCTCGGCGAAGTCGTGCACCGTGCGGGTGCCGGCTCCCGTGACGACGAGGACCTCGGTACCGCTGTCGCCGGGCACCGCGAGCGACGACGGCAGCTGGACTCGGGCGGCATCGGCGGGGGCGGCTGCGAGCATGAACGACGACGACTCGAGCACGGTGCCGTCGAAGGCGACGCGGGAGACCGTGACCTCGTCGGCGACCGACGCCCCGGACGCGTTGACGAGGACGACGTCGAGACCGCCCTCGCCCCCGGACGACGGCTGCACGGTGAGCAGCACGGGCTGGTAGGCCTGCCGGACGGCGTACCAGACGGGCTTCCGGATGCCGGCGTGGTCGACGAGGGCCCAGGACACCACGGGCCAGTCGTCGTTGAGCTGCCAGACGATCATGCCGGTGTTGTCGGGCGTGCGGGAGCGGAACCACTCCATGCCGAAGCGGATCGCGTGCGCCTGGTTGAGCTGTGCGGCGAAGTGCCAGTCCTCGATGTTCGTCGGCGAGGGCAGGTGGCCGCGCATGCCGTCGGCGAGCTTCCGGTTGCCCTGGTCGGCCTTCTGGTGCACGAGCATCTCGTGGCCGTCCGGGTCGAGGGGCTCGTCGTGCACCACTGCGGTCAGGGTCGACCACGCCGGCGGGCCCTGGAACCCGAACTCCGCCACGAACCGCGGCTCCCAGTCGGCATAGGCGCGGTAGTCGAGGCGGTTCCAGACGTCCCAGATGTGCACGCTGCCGTTCCGCTGGTCGTTCGGCGTCAGGTACTCGTCGAACGAGAACGGGCTGCCCGGCGTGTACGGCCGGGTCGGGTCGAGCTCGGCGACGACCGACGGCAGCAGGGAACGGTAGTAGCCGTTGCCCCAGGTCCGGCCGACGAGCGACGGCCGCCAGCCCCACTCGGCGTAGGCGACGAGGTTCTCGTTGTTGCCGTTCCACACCACGAGCGAGGGGTGCGGGCTGAGGCGGGTGACGGCCTCGCGGACCTCGGGCTCGACCTCGTCGGCGAGCCAGGGCTCCTCGGCGTAGGCGGCACAGGCGAACAGGAAGTCCTGCCACACCAGGACGCCGAGCTCGTCGCACCGGTCGTACAGGTCGTCGGACTCGTAGATTCCGCCGCCCCAGATGCGGAGCAGGTTCATGTTCGCGTCGATCGCGTCCTGGATCCGGTCCGCGTACCGGGCGGGTGTCATCTCGGTCAGGTAGGCGTGGTCGGGGATCCAGTTCGCCCCGCGCACCATGACCGGACGGCCGTTCACGCGGAGCAGGAACGGCGCACCGCCGGCGTCGGCCGCGGTGTCGAGCGTGACCGTGCGGAAGCCCACGCGGCCGGTCCAGACGTCGTCGCCGACCTCGACCCGGACGTCGTACAGCGGCTGGTCGCCCTCGCCGCGGGGCCACCAGACGGCGACGTCGGGGACCTCGAGGCGGACGGTCGCTGCGCCGTCCACGACAGGGCGCGCGCCGACCACCCGGTCGGTGGTACCGACGGGACGGACGGGAGGCTCGGTGTCGGAACCCGGGCGCCCTGCGGACGCGGGGTGCGGGGCCAGGGTGATCCGGGCCTCCAGGCCGGTGCCCGCGGAACCGTCCGCGGACGCGACGGGCGCGCTGCCGATCGCCTGCGAGAAGGAGCCGGTGGAGCCGGCGTGCTCGACGTCGACGTGGGCCGTCAGCACACCGGTGGTGCCGTCGAGGTCGACGAGCGGGCGGACGGCCGCGATGCGGACGCCGCTCCAGGACTCGATGCCGATCGACTTCCAGATGCCGCTCGTGGCGACGTCGACGCCCCAGTCCCACCCGAAGTTCGACGCGTTCTTGCGGAGCGCGTTGTAGGGGTGGTGGTTGACGTGCGGCAGCTCGCCGCCGTGCAGGGCGGACAGGCGCTCGGCGGCGGGGACGGGCGCGTCGAAGGTGACGACGAGCTCGTTCGTGCCCGGGCGGAGCAGGTGCCCGACGGGGAACCGGTACGAGCGGTGCTGGTTGGCGGTGGTCGCGACGACGATGCCGTTGAGCGCGATCGTGGCGAGGGTGTCGAGGCCCTCGGCGACGAGGTCGTGGCGGGTCTCGTCGGGCGCTGCCCAGTCGAAGGTGCGGCGGTAGCGCCAGACCGTGTCGCCGATCCACTGGGTGGCGGCCTCGCCGTCGCCGTCGAACGGGTCGGGGATCCGGCCCGCGCGCAGCAGGTCGGTGTGCACGCAGCCGGGGACCTGCGCCGCGATCGGTTCGCGGTGCTCCGCCGACTGCTCGGGCCCGGTCACCGCCTCGAGGGTCCACGTGCCGTCCAGGGTGGTCCGCTCCATTGCGTCTCCTCATCGTTACGGGGCCGTGACCCGACCCCTTGACCGCCTTAGTTTACGCGTGTAACAATCACGCTCACAACGTGGACTCTGCGACGACGCAGACCGAGAGGACAACGATGTTCAACCCAACCCGTTCACGGCTCGCCATCGGCGGCGCCGTTCTCCTCGCAGCCGGCCTCGCGCTCAGCGGCTGCAGCTCCAGCGGCAGCGCCAGCACGAACGACGCCGCTGCCTCGACCCTGGTGGCGTACACCGGCCAGTCCGGCGACTACCAGATCAACTTCAACCCGTGGTCGCCGTCCAACATCGGCGGCGTCGGCACGATCTACGAGTCGCTCTTCTTCATCACCAACGTCAACACGAAGGACCCGAAGCCGCTGCTCGGCAAGTCCTACGAGTGGAACGACGACGGCACGCAGCTCACGATCACGCTGCGCGACGGAGCCACCTGGAGCGACGGCGAGCCCTTCACCTCGAAGGACGTCGTGTTCACGCTCGACATGCTCAAGAAGCAGAAGGCCCTGAACTCGATCGGCTACGACGGCACCGCCAAGGCCGACGGCGACGACAAGGTGGTCGTCTCGTTCGACAAGCCGTCTTTCGTACTCGGCCCGAACCTGCTCGGCAAGACCTGGATCGTGCCCGAGCACCTGTGGAAGGACATCGACCCGACCACCGACGTCGTGCGCGAACCCGTCGGCACCGGCCCGTACGCGCTCGGCACCTTCAAGGCGCAGGCGTTCACCCTCGAGGCGAACAAGAAGTACTGGGACGGCGCCCCGGCCGTGAAGACCATCCGCTACCTGTCGCTCTCCGGCAACACCGCCGGCGCCGACGCACTGAAGCAGGGGTCGATCGACTGGCAGACCGGCCCGGTGCCGAACATGGACGACATCCCCGCCAACTACAACGGCTACGACGGCATCACCGTCGGCCAGAACCAGATGGCCCTGCTGACCTGCGCGAACACCGACCTGGGCTGCGCCGGCCCGCAGACCGACCCGGCCGTCCGCCACGCCATCGCCGACGCCATCAACCGCAAGCAGCTCAACTCGCTGGCGTTCGAGAACACCGCGAGCGAGATCTCGCCGACCTTCGCGCTCACCACGACGCAGAAGGACACCATCTCGAAGGACATCGAACCGGCCGTCATGCCGGAGACCCCCGACACCGACGCAGCGGCATCGGCGCTCGAGGACGCGGGCTACGCGAAGGGCGCCGACGGCATCTACGCCAAGGACGGCAAGAAGCTGTCCCTGACGGTCGAGGTCGTCACCGGCTGGACCGACTACATCACCGCCATCGACACCATGACGCAGCAGCTCAAGGCCGCTGGCATCGAGCTCAAGGCGCAGCAGTCGTCGTGGAACGAGTGGACCGACAAGAAGACCAAGGGCAACTTCGAGCTCGCGATCGACTCGCTCGGCCAGGGCCCGACGGCGAACCCGTACTACCTGTACAACAACTACTTCACGACGGCGAACACCGCGAAGGTCGGTGAAGCAGCCCCGATGAACATCTCGCGGTACAGCAACCCCGACGTCGACGAGGCCATCGCGAAGCTCGCCACGATCAACCCCGAGGACACCGCGGCGACGCAGCCCGAGCTCGACACGATCCAGGAGCACATCGTCGAGGACCTGCCCTACATCCCCGTGATGACCGGCGGCACGACGAGCGAGTTCCACGCGGCGAAGTTCACCGGCTGGCCGACGGAGGACGACCTGTACGCGTTCCCGGCGGTCTGGGCGAGCCCGGACAACGCCGAGATCTTCAAGGCGCTCAAGCCGGCGAAGGGCTGACACCGATGGGATCGCGACCGAGGGGCACTCGACGATGACCTACTTCCTGCGCAAGATCGGCTTCTACGTCGTCGCACTGTGGGCGGCCCTGACGCTGAACTTCATCATCCCCAGGCTCCTGCCCGGCAACCCGGTGGACATCCTGCTCGCCAAGCTCCAGCAGCGCGGCGGGCAGGTGACCCCGGCGACCCGGGAGGCGTACGAGCTGCTCCTCGGTGGCGATTCCTCGGAGCCGCTCATCTCCCAGTACGGCCACTACCTGGTCAACGTGTTCCGCGGTGACCTCGGGGTGTCCGTCAGCTACTTCCCGGCACCCGTCACCGAGGTGATCGGCAGCTCGCTGCCGTGGACCATCGCGCTGGTCGGGATCGCCACGATCCTGGCCGCGATCATCGGCGTCGGCCTCGGGGCCTTCGTCGGCTGGCGGCCGGGCACCTGGCTCGACTCGTTCGTGCCGGCCACCACCCTGCTCGCCGCGGTGCCGTACTTCTGGCTCGCGCTGATCCTGGTGTACTTCTTCGCCACCGGGATCCACCTGTTCCCGGCGCAGGGCGGCTACGACGTCATCCTGACCCCCGGGTTCAACTGGGACTTCATCGCCTCGGCGATCAAGTACGGGGTGCTGCCGGCCGTGACGATCGTGCTCGCGTCGCTCGGGGGCTGGCTGCTCGGCATGCGCAACATGATGGTGTCGACGCTGTCCGAGGACTACATCACCACCGCGCAGGCGAAGGGTCTGTCGGACGGCAAGATCCTGCGGAACTACGCCGCCCGCAACGCCGTGCTGCCCTCCGTCGCCGGATTCGCGATCTCCCTCGGGTTCATCGTGTCCGGCTCCGTCGTCACCGAGCAGGTGTTCTCGTACCCGGGCATCGGGTCGAAGCTGCTGTCCGCCGTGACGAACAACGACTACGCGCTGATGCAGGGCATCTTCCTGTTCATCACCCTGGCGGTCCTCGGCGCGAACCTCGTCGTCGACCTGCTGTACGGACTGATCGACCCGCGCACGCGGGCACGGAGCTAGGGGAGGAGACGACCATGACCAACATCCAGCAGGAGACCGAGCCCACCATCGGCGCACTGACCGAGGAGGCCGACAGCACCACGTCGATCGCCACCCGGCGCGCGTCGAAGGGCGGCATCCGCAGGTTCCTCCCCACCCTCACCCCGTGGCTCGTCACGGGCATCGCGCTCGTCGCCGGCGTCACGCTGTTCGGGGTGATCGGACCGCTGCTCGTCGGCGACCCGACCACCATCCGCGACACCGGGCTGCAGGGACCGAGCGGCGAGAACGTCCTCGGCACCACCCAGACCGGTCAGGACGTCCTGGCCCAGCTCGCCTTCGCCACCCGGGGCAGCCTGCAGATCGGGCTCATCGTCGGCGTCCTCGCCACGGTGCTGTCCGCGTTCTTCGGGATCCTCGGCGCCTACCTGGGCGGGATCATGGACGAGGCGTTCTCGCTGTTCTCGAACGTGTTCCTCGTCATCCCCGGCCTGCCGCTCGTCATCGTCATCTCCGGCCTGGTGCCGCGTGAGGCCCGCGGGCTCTGGACCATCGCCGTCGTCCTGGCGATCACGTCGTGGGCCGGGTCCGCCCGGGTGCTGCGGGCGCAGACGATGTCGATCCGCAACCGCGACTACGTCTCCGCCGCCCGGGTCGCCGGCGAACGGCCCTGGCGGGTCATCGCCGTCGAGATCCTGCCGAACCTGCTGCCGGTGCTCGCGTCGCAGTTCGTGTTCGCGGTGATCGCCGCGATCCTCGGGGAAGCGGGGCTGTCGTTCCTCGGGCTCGGAGCGTCGAACTCGTCGACGCTCGGCACGATGCTCTTCTACGCCCAGAACGGCTTCGCGTTGGCGAACGGCGCCTGGTGGTGGTTCGTGCCGCCGGGCCTGCTCATCGCCCTGCTCGGCATGGGCCTGTCCCTGGTGAACTTCTCGATCGACGAGGTCATCAACCCGCGACTCGCGAACGTGCGTGCGCAGCGACGGCGTGACCGTCGTGCGAAGCGTGCGGCTCGCTCGGGAGGCCCGGCCCGCGTCGCCACCGCCGGTCACGACACGAAGGGGGTCGCCCGATGAGCGCCACCGACACCGCACGACCGGTCACCTCCGACGCCACGGGCGACGGTCGTCGCCCGGCCGTGCTGACGATCGACCACCTCGACGTCGTCTACGAGACCGAGCACCCCGTGCACGCCGTGAAGGACGTCTCGCTCACCCTGGCGCCCGGCGAGATCCTCGGGCTGGCGGGGGAGTCCGGCTGCGGCAAGACGACCCTGGCCT
This sequence comes from Curtobacterium sp. MCPF17_051, assembly GCF_003234595.1. NCBI lineage: Bacteria > Bacillati > Actinomycetota > Actinomycetes > Micrococcales > Microbacteriaceae > Curtobacterium > Curtobacterium sp. MCPF17_051. The sequence goes on from NZ_QKSE01000023.1 coordinate 12,719, forward strand.
ACGCCATCACCCGGCTGCACCGGCCGCCGGCGAAGGTCGCGTCCGGCAGCATCACGTTCCACGACCGGGACGGCACCGACGTCGACCTGCTCGGGCTTCCGCACGAGCAGCTCCGTGCCGTGCGCTGGTCGAAGCTCTCGATGGTGTTCCAAGGGGCGATGAACGCGCTCAACCCGGTCACCACGATCCGCGCCCAGCTCGACGACGCCCTGGTCGAACACCGCAAGGGCCTGCCGCGCAGGGAACGTCGGGCCATCGCCGAGGACGCCCTGCGCCGCGTCGGCGTCGACCCGTCCCGCATCACCGCGTACCCGCACGAGCTGTCCGGCGGCATGCGGCAGCGCGTTATGATCGCGATGGCGATGCTGCTCGAACCGCAGATCATGATCATGGACGAGCCGACCACCGCGCTCGACGTCGTGGTGCAGCGGGAGATCCTGCGCGAGATCGTCCGGCTGCGCGACGAGCTCGGGTTCGCCGTCGTGTTCATCACGCACGACCTGCCGCTGCTGCTCGAGATCAGCGACCGGATCGCGATCATGCTCCGCGGCGAGGTCGTCGAGTGCGACCGTGCCAGCGTGATCCAGCACGACCCGCAGCACCCGTACACGCGGAAGCTGCTGCAGTCGTTCCCGAGCCTGTCCGGAGCCCGCGGCGCGTTCATCCGCACCGGGGTCGAGGACGGCGCCGAACCCGAGACCGACACCCGGGCCGTCGTGGTCCAGGCAGCACAGGAGACGGACCGATGACCAGTGTGACCGTCAGCCACCTCGGCAAGGACTTCCACACCCGCAAGGGCCTGAAGCGCACCACCCTGCGGGCCGTCGACGACGTGTCGTTCGACCTGCTGCCCGGCCGGACCGTCGCGCTCGTGGGGGAGTCCGGTTCGGGCAAGTCCACCATCGCGCGGATGCTCGCCAAGCTCGAGACCAGGACGCGCGGCTCGATCGACGTGCGGCTCGAGGACGGCACCCCCGTCGAGGGCAGCATGTACCGGCGGCACGTGCAGATGGTGTTCCAGGACCCGTTCGCCTCGCTCAACCCGTTCCACTCGATCGAGCACCACATCGCCCGACCGCTGCAGCTGCACCACCGGGCGCGCGGCGCCGACGAGACCGCCGACAAGGTGCGGGAACTGCTCGGCCGGGTGAACCTCGACGAGGACTTCGCGTCGCGGCGGCCGCACGAGCTCTCCGGCGGGCAGCGGCAGCGCGTCGCCATCGCCCGCGCACTCGCTCCGGGCGCGCAGGTGCTCATCGCCGACGAACCGGTGTCGATGCTCGACGTCTCGATCCGGCTGAGCGTGCTCAACCTGCTCGGGCGACTGCAGCGCGAGGACCACCTCGCCGTGCTCTACATCACGCACGACCTGGCGACCGCGCGGCACTTCTCCGACGAGATCCTGGTGCTCTACCGCGGCCGGGTCGTCGAGCGCGGGCCGTCGGACGCCGTCATCCTCGACCCGCACCACGACTACACCCGGCTGCTCGCCGAGGCCGCCCCCGACCCGGAGCGCACCGAGCGTCGGATCACCGCGGGGCCGCCGCTCGACCGGACGAAGATCGACAACACCACCTGCTACGACCACACGGTCGGGGCCTGGGTGTGGAGCGAGCCCGCACCGGTCGGGGCGCGATGAGCGACCGGCCGACGTTCGTCGACTGGGTCACCGACGGGTTCTCGGCGCGGTTCCGGGTCGGCGCGGACCAGCCCGCGGCGCTCGTGTCGTTCGTCGCGAGCGGCGGGGTGCTCGCCGACGGGCCGGACGACCCGCAGCCGCTCGTCGAGCTGACGACCGTCGGGCACGGGCGGTTCCCGGGCGGGTTCCGGCACGTCGACTCCACGATCGGGGCGAGACTGCGACCCGTGTCGCACCACGTGCACGACGACGGGACCGACCTGTGGTTCCGGATCGTGCAGGCGGACGCGGCCACGGGCCTCCAGGCCGAGTCGGTGTTCCGGGCGCGCGCCGGCGTGCCCGCGTTCCAGACGTGGACCGAGGTGTCGGCCGAGCACGGCGAGCACATCGTGGACTCCGTGTCGTCGTTCGCGACCGGGGCGTTCCTGACCGACTCGGGCGCCACCGTCGACGAGCTCGCCCTCGTCCACGCGGACAACGACTGGGCAGCGGAGAGCCGTTGGCGGACCGATCCGCTGCGGTCGATCGGGCTCGCGGCGATCGACCGAGAGGCCCAGCACCACCCGCCCCGCAGCCGCGCCGTCGTGCAGAACCGCGGCTCGTGGTCGACCGGCGAGGCGCTGCCGATCGGCGTGCTGCGGGCGGACGAGTACACGCTCGTCTGGCAGGTCGAGCACAACGGGCCGTGGCTGTACGAGCTCGGGGAGACCCGGCGGCACGCGTACGTGCTGCTGAGCGGGCCGACCGACCAGGAACACCAGTGGACCACCGTCGTCACGCCCGAGCAGCCGTTCACCTCGGTGCCGGTGTCCGTCGGGATCGCCGCGTCGATCGACGACGCCTTCGCGGTGCTCACCCGGCAGCGTCGGGCGTTCCGGCACGTGCGGGAGGCCGACCGTGCCCTGCCCCTGGTGTTCAACGACTACATGAACACGCTCATGGGGGACCCGACCACCGAGAAGCTCCTGCCGCTCATCGACGCGGCCGCCGACGCCGGAGCGGACCTGTTCTGCATCGACGCCGGCTGGTACGCCGAGGGGCACTGGTGGGACAGCGTCGGAGCGTGGGAGGAAGCGGCGTCGCGGTTCCCGACCGGGCTCGGGGCCGTCATCGACCACATCCGAGCGCGCGGCATGCAGGCCGGCCTCTGGCTCGAACCCGAGGTCATCGGCATCCACTCACCGCTGGCCTCGACCCTGCCGTCGTCCGCGTTCGTCGAGCACCACGGGGTCCGGGTCGCGGAGCACGGGCGGCACCTGCTCGACCTGCGCTCGCCGGAGGCCCGCGCGCACCTCGACTCGGTCGTCGACCGACTCGTCGGGGAACTCGGCGTGACGTTCTTCAAGATGGACAACAACACGATGACCGGGCCGTTCGCCGGGACGCTCGACCACCAGCGGGCGCTGCTCGACTGGCTCGACGCCGTGCAGGAGCGGTACCCGGCACTGCTCATCGAGAACTGCGCCTCGGGAGCGATGCGCGCCGACTGGGCCATGCTGTCCCGGCTGCACATGCAGTCGACGTCGGACCAGCAGGACCCGTTGCTGTCCGCCACGATCGCCGCCGCTGCTCCCGCCGCGATGCTGCCCGAGCAGGCGGGGAACTGGGCGTACCCGGCGCCGACGATGGAGCCGGAGCTGTTCACGCTGTCGCTCGTGAGCGGGGTGCTCGGACGCATGTACCTGTCCGGGTACCTCAACGAGATGTCGTCGTCGCAGCGTGCGGTGGTCGGTGACGCCATCGCTGCGCACCGGCAGGTCCTGGACGTCGTCGAGTCCGCAGTGCCGGTCTGGCCCCTCGGGCTGCCCGCCTGGGAGGACCCGTGGATCGCACTCGGCCTGCACGCCGCCTCGGGCGACCTGTACCTGTCGGTGTGGTCGCTGCCCGGTGCGTCGGCGTCGGTGTCGTTGCCGCTGCCGGCGTTCACCGGGCAGGCGGTGGTCGTCGAGCCGCTGTTCCCGACGGCACTCGGGTCGTGGTCCGTGGCGTGGGACGCCACTTCGGGCTCGCTCGAGGTCACGAACGGCGGGGCGACCCCCACAGCGCGGGTGCTCCGCGTCCGGTCGCAGGAGGCGGACGCGGAGGCCTGAGCGAGCGCGCGTCGCGATGGCAGGGCGCGCGCTGGAGCGGACGGGAGGCACGGTGCGGGCAGGCACCGTGCCTCCCGTTTCGTCGGTGGTCGCGTCCACGGCGCGGGGGACGCGCGTTCGTGTCCGCGCGGTGACGGTTCTGGTTCAGGATCCCCGGGGATCGTGAACCAGAACCGTCAGGAGTGCCGCAGGACGGGATCCCCGCTCGTGCACAGCGCCGTAGGATCAGAGGAGGGGAGTTGCGGAGAACCGGGGGGAGTCGAGCGTGAGTGCACCGATCTGGCTGATCGCGATCGGCGGGGTGTTCGTCGGTCTCGGCGGACTGGCGTACGCCGGACTCTGGCGGTCGTGGATGCGGCGGAGTACACCGTCGATGCCCTTCGGCTTGTTCTGGCTCGGGCTGGAGCTCGCCTGCGAGGGCGTCGCGGCGTTCTGCTTCAACGGGCCTGTGGTGCTCGCCCTCGTCCTGATGGTGGCGTTCGTGCTGTGCGGCGTGCTCGGGATGTGGTTGCTGTTCGGCGGGGCTCGGTGGGCGACACCGCGGTGGTCGCGACGGGCGGCTCGCCGATGAGCCGGCACGTGCCGTGGGACCCCTGGCCTGACGTCCGCTGGGATGCACTGGCCATCGTCGACGGTCTCGTGTTCGAGGTGCCGGAAGGGTGGACGGCCCGTCCGGTCGAACCGGGCATCCGGCTTGAGCGCGACGACCACGCGGTGTCCATCGACGTGCGGTCCTTCTCCGGTGATCCGACGGCGGAGGTCGTCCGGCGACTTCGGGACCGACCGGACGCCCTGGTCCTCGAATCCACGGACGACCGGGTCCTCGTCGCCCTGCCCGAACCGGACGACGTCGTCATCCGTGATCTCCGGTTCCTCCGCGAACTGCGGGTCCGGATCGCGGTCCAGTGCTCCGCCCGTGACTGGCCTGGAGCCGGCGCGGTCGTCGACGGGCTGCTCAACTCGCGGTGGCGCCGTCCCCTCGACGAGCCGCCGGCCGGGAACGCAGCGCTCGCCGCAGCCGCCGGCCCGGGGCCGACCCTGCCGTGGCGCACTCCGGACGGGGTGCTCGACCAGCTCGTGCGGTTCCGCGACCGCGGCCTGGTGCCCGCAGCGGCGCGACGCTCGGGCCCCGGGGTCGTCGCGCGAGAGCTCGGGTTCGTCGGGCGGTTCGGCGGCCTCACCGACAAGGGCGACGAACTCGTCAGCCCGGTGGTCGATCACGATGCGCTGCTCGTCGTCGAGTCGAGCGACCCCGCGAGCGACGCTCCGCCACTGAGCTGGGCGTGCTGGATGCAGGGCCAGAAGTGCGTCGTGCGTGTCGGCCACGAGGACGGTTCGGAGTCGCTCGGTGTCGTTCGTCCAGGCTCCCTCGTGGCACACCTGCTCCGGTGGCTCGACGTCGATCCCGTCGACTCGGTCGGTGTCGGCGAGCCGGTGACGATCACGACGGCGCAGTACGAGGACCGCTCCGGTCCGTGCCCCAGCGACGTCGAGTGGTTCCAGCGCGCCTGGGCCGCACCGCGGTGGCGGTCCGTGAACGGCTGGAGCCACCAGGCCGGGAAGGGCGTCCACGGGCTGCTCGTTCCGGGTGTGGGTGCGTTGACGAGGGAGAGCGGTGACGGAACGATCACCCTGCGTCCGGAGCGCACCGCGGTGGTCGTTCGGGGTGCTGTCGAGGGAGTGAACGCTTTCGTTGGTCTCACCGACGGCGCCCGGCAGCAGCGCTGATCAGGGGAGGAGCTGGAGCTCCATCGCCCGGGTCACGGCACGGGTGCGGTCGTTCACGCCGAGCTTCTCGAACACGTGGCCGAGGTGCGTCTTCACCGTGGCCTCGCTGAGGAACAGGGCGCGGCCGATCGCCGGGTTGCTGTTGCCCTGGGCGACGAGGCGCAGGACGTCGAGCTCGCGCGGGGTCAGGCTCGGGCCGGCGGCGGCCGGAAGGGCGCCCGTCGCTCGGCGGACGAGCGCTGCGGCCGCGGAGGGCGCGAGCGCCGTCTCGCCCCGTGCCGTCGCCCGGACGCCGGCGAGGATCTCGGACTCCGGGGCGGCCTTGAGCAGGTAGCCGGTGGCGCCGGCCTCGATGGCGGCGAGGATCTGGTCGTCGGACTCGTACGTGGTCAGGATCAGGACGCGGACGCCGGGTTCAGCGGTGAGGATCTCCGCCGTCGCCGCATCGCCGTCGAGCACGGGCATCCGGAGGTCCATGAGCACGACGTCGGGGCGTTCGGCCAGTGCCACCGTCACCGCGGCGCGGCCGTCACTGGCCTGGCCGACGACCTCGACGTCGTCGGCGTCCTGCAGCAGGGCCACGATGCCCGACCGGACGATCGGGTGGTCGTCGGCGACCACGACGCGGATCACGGGGTCACCTCTGCCACGGGCTGACGACCGACGGCCTGGAGGCTCGGCTCGGGTCCGGTGGGCAGGCTCGCGTCGACGACGGTTCCCCGGCCCGGGGTGCTCGTGATCGTGCAGGCACCGCCGGACAGCGCCAACCGTTCGTAGAGACCCCGGAGACCGTGCCCGGCCGTGGGGACGCCGGTGTCGAAGCCGACGCCGTCGTCGGTCACGCGGACGCCGACGCGTTCGCGCGCGTGCTGCAGGACGATGCGCACGGAGCCGGCATCGGCGTGGGCACGGATGTTCGCGAGGGACTCCTGGACGACCCGGAGCAGCACGACCTGGGCGTCGCGGTCGAGCGGGCTGTCGGTCGCGTCGACGGCAACGGGTGTGCCGGTCTCGCGGGTGTACCGCTCGGCCAGGCGGTGCAGGGCGCCGGCCAGGCTGCCGCTCGTGGCACCGGCGACACCGGCGGCGATGAGGGCACGGGAGTCCTCGAGCGCCGCTCGTGCCGACTCTTCGAGGACCACCAGCCGTTCCTCGAGCGCGGCACCGCGGTCGTTCGCCAGGTCCTTGCGGGCACGTTCGGTGAGCATGACGATGCCGGCGAGGTTCTGCGCGACGGTGTCGTGGATCTCGCGGGCCAGGCGCTCCCGTTCGCTCGCGACTCCCGCGCTGCGGTGGGCCTCGGCAAGGGAGTCCTGCGTGGCGCGGAGTTCGTCGAGGAGTTGGCGGCGCTCCTCGGACAGGCCGGCGACGCTCGAGATCCACACGCCCATCGCGCAGGCGCCGATCACGCTGATGCCCTCGATGAGCACGGTGTTGACGAGCGTGTCCGGGCCGCCGGAGACCTGCAGGCCGATGCCGCTCGCGACGCCGACCGCGACCGAGAGCAGGACGGCGGTGCGGACCCGTTCGGACTGCACCCAGACGAGCGGGAACGCGATGCACTGCACGATCGCGGTGCTCGGCACGACGGCGGGCAGCACCAGGGCGGCGACGAGGACCAGCGGCAGGAAGGCCGCGGCGTCACGGGGGCTGTCGTAGCCGCGGTGGCCGAACACGGCGTAGGCGACGACGAGCACCACGACCGCGGTGAACGCCGGCCAGCGGGCGCCCCACGGAGACCACCCGAACACGGTGATCACCGCGGTGAGGAGCATCGTGCCCGCGAAGAAGACGTGCAACCACCGGTTGCGCATCCACGTCTCGCCGTTCATCTGCCCAGCATCCCACCAGCGGGGCGCCATCAGGCGTCCTTGCGGTTCCAACGGAACGTCAGCAGGCAGGCCACCGTGCCCAGGACCAGCCACGCTGCCAACACGAGGGCTCCGAGGCCGAGGTGCCACGCGCCTCCCGGCTCACCCGACTCGAACGCACCGGGCAGGAAGACGGAGCGCATGCCGGACGCCATCCAGCGCAGGGGGAAGACGGACGCGACGTCCTGCAACCAGGTGGGGAGCTGCGTGAAGGGCAGGTAGACGCCGGAGATGAACTGCAGCACCAGCACGATCGGGACGATGGTGGCGGTGGCCCGCCGGCCCTCGCGGGGGAGCGCCGAGACCGCGATGCCGAGGACACAGCTGGTGGCGATGCCGAGGACCATCACGCCGGCGAAGACACCCCACCGGCTCGCGTCAGTCGGCAGGTCGACGCCGAACACCAGGCTCGCGATCGCCAACAGCAGTGCGGTCTGCACGAGCGTGGTGACGAGGACCATGCCGATCTTGCCGACGAAGTACGACAGGACCGGCAGGGGCGTGCCGCCGAGGCGCTTCAACGTGCCGTCGCTGCGCTCGCCCGCGATGTCGACGCCGAGGGACTGCGTGCCGGAGAGCAGGATCCCCGTCGCTACCAGGCCGGGCAGGTAGTAGGTGGCGTAGTCCACGTCGACCGGTCGGCCGTTGCTCGCGACGGCACGGATCGGGTCGGCGTCCGCGAAGGCGACCGAGAACAACGCCAGCATGATGATGGGGAAGAGGAACGTGAAGAACACCGCGTCGGGGGCGCGGAAGTAGGAGCGAATCTCGTAGCCGATGCGGCTGGCGCTCGTGCGCGCTGCGGTGTTCATCGCTGGCCCACCATGTCGAGGTAGACGTCCTCGAGGGACGGACGGATGACTTCGAGGTCGTGCATGGGTGCGGTGCTGCTGCGGATGAGCGCCGTCGGGTCGGTCGTGCGCTCGTCGTGGTGTCCGCCGTCGTCGTCGCGCCAGCGGACCCGGGGTGTGCGGGCCTCGGCGCCGCCGATCTCGTCGATGGGTGCGAGGTCGAGGAGCTTCCCGTCGGCGATGACCGCCGCCCGGTCGGCGAGCTGGGCGGCTTCGTCGAGGTAGTGCGTGGTGAGCAGGATCGTCGTGCCGTCGTGCTGCACCTGGCGCAGGAGGTCCCAGAACTGCCGGCGGGCCTCGGGGTCGAAGCCCGTGGTCGGTTCGTCGAGGAACAGGACCTCGGGTCGGCCGATGATGCCGAGGGCGACGTCGACGCGGCGGCGCTGGCCACCCGACAGCCGGCTGATGCGGGTGTTGCGCTGCGTCTCGAGCCCCGTCGCGGTGAGGAGCTCCTCGACGCTGCGGTGCTTCGGGTACAGCGTCGCGAAGTGGTTCAGCTGCTCGGCGACGGTGACGTTCGGGGACTCCGCGCTGGTCTGCAGGACGATGCCGATGCGTGCGTTGTGGCTGCGGCTCGTCCGTGCCGGGTCGTGGCCGAGGACGCGGACCTCGCCGGCGGTGCGGGAGCGGTACCCCTCGAGGATCTCGACCGTCGTGGACTTGCCGGCACCGTTGGGGCCGAGGAGGGCGAAGGTCTCGCCGCGTTCGATCGTGAAGGAGACGTCGTCCACGGCGCGTTTGCCGGTGGCGTACTGCTTGCCGAGGTGCTGGACCTCGATGGCGGGGGACTCGGGCATGGGTCCAGCTTCGCCGCCGGGCCGCCGTGGCGGATCGACCGGGGCGGTGGTCTCGGCATCGTCCGATCGGAGGATGGCATGACCGTGCCCGCCGATCGTGGCGATCGGCGGGCACGGTCGGGCAGAGCGATCAGCCGATGCTCGGGCTCGCGGTCATACCGACATCGCCCGTGTGGGCGAAGCCGTCGGTGCCCGCGGTTCCGACCCACGTCCACAGTGAGCCGGTGTTGGCCTGCACGGCGACGGCGATGTCACCGCCGACGGCGTCGACGGCCGGGCTGGTGCCGACCTTCATGCCGACGCCAGCGGTGTGTGCGAAGCCGGCGTCACCGGGCGCACCGCGCCAGGTCCACAGGTCACCGGTGTTGGCCTGCGCTGCGACGGCGAGCTGCGAACCGACCAGGGTGATGGACGGGTTCGTGCCCGCCTTCATGCCCAGTGCGGTCTCCTTCGCGAGACCCGTCGTGCGCGGCGTCCCGCTCCACACCCAGAGCTTGCCGGTGTTCGCCTGCGCCGCGACTGCGATGGTCGAGCCGTTGACGCGCGTGACCGACGGGCTCGTGCCGTCCTTCATGCCGAGACCGGTGTCGGCTGCGGTGCCCTTCTGGGCTGCGGTGCCGTACCAGGTCAGCAGCTTGCCGCTGTTCGCCTGGAACGCCACGGAGACGCCGCTGCCGACGGTCGTGATCGACGGGTTCGTGCCGGCCTTCATGCCGTAGCCGGTGGACATTGCGGTCCCGGCCGATCCGGGCGTCCCCGTCCAGGTCCAGAGCTCGCCGGTGTTGGCCTGGAACGCGACCGCGTACTGGCCCCCACCGAGCGAGGCGATCGCCGGACTCGTGCCGAGCTTCATGCCGACGTTCGCCGAGCCTGCGGTCCCGGTCTGCCCGGCCTTGCCTCGCCACGTCACCAGGGAGCCGTCCGGCGCCGCGAACGCGGCAGCGGAATCGGTGCCGGTCGAGGCGATGGCGGGAGACGTGCCCTCCTGAACGGCTCGCCCGGAGTTCGCGGCGAAGCCTTCACTGCCCGCCTCGCCGGTCCACGTCCACAGCGTGCCGGTGTTGGCTCGGACAGCGACGTGCGACTGGACGATCGTGCCCGGGAAGTTCGGGAACGACCACGGGATCGGTGTGCCCTGGGTGACGATCCGCTTGCAGGTGAAGTAGTCGTTCAGGCCGTTCTGGCTCGTTCCGTCGCGCTTCACCTCGAAGTGCAGGTGGTTGCCGGTCGAGTTGCCGGTGGTCCCCACCGAGCCGATCCGCTCGCCCTTCGTGACGGTCTCCCCGACCGAGACGAGCGGGCTGCCGTTGATCATGTGTCCGTAGAGCGTCTGGTAGCCCGCGCCGTGGTCGATCACCACGTAGGTTCCGTAGCCGGTCGTGGCCGAGCTGTTGATGACCGTGCGGACCGTACCGGCCGCGCCCGCGACGATCGACGAACCCCCGGAAGCGGCGATGTCGATGCCGGAGTGCGGAGTGCCATTGCAGTGGGCTCCCACGTACCCGGTCACCTCTCCGGACGTCGGCACGATGACGTCCCCCGTTGCCGCCTGCGCTGGTGCCACAGCGATCAGGCTCAGTCCGGCTGCCAGAGCAACCGTCGCCGATAGGGCGAGAATCTTCTTCATGTGTTTCCCCTCAACGACCGCCGACGGTGGCGGTCGGTGGAACTCTCGCAGGGAGTAGAACAACATTTCCACCCCCCGATCGGGCCATGGGGTCTGCGGGGCGTCGGTACTGGTTCGCGATCGTCGGGGATCGTGAACCGGAACCGCCACGACTTCAGTACTGCGGGCGGATCCAGTCCGTCGGTTGCACGAAGCGGGCACGGGGCAGGACCTCGTCCGGCTCGGCGGTCCGCACGCTCGTGATGATCGTGGCCTCGCCGTGCTCGTACGAACGGCGGGCGATGCCGTCGCGCTCGTCGATCACCAGCGTCGAGCGGAACGCCGGGTCCTCGCCGTGCTCGAAGGTCACCAGGACCGAGCGCTCGCCGATGTGCTGGATCAAGATCGGGTGGACGTCGTCCGTGGCGCGGCCCCACCGGAGCATCAGATCGGGCACGGCCATCCGGACGACGGGGGACGGGACCATGCTCCGGGCGAACGACACCTCGATCGGGCCGTCGTCCGGCTCGTGCAGCACGCCGTCGCGGTAGGAGACCGGCTTGGCACGCTGTCGGACGAGTGTCCAGGTCTGTGCGGGCTCGTCGATGTCGACGCGGAACTGCGAGTACTTCTGCCGGGACTCCTGGTGGACGCCCTCGAGCACGTACCGGGCCGGTCGGCGGAGGGCGGCGAGCTCCTCGGCGATCGCGGGACCGTCGGACCGGGTGAGGAGTTCGTCGAATCGCACGGTGCCAGCATGGCGCACCACGTGCCGTGGACCGCATCCCCTGACGGGCGGGAGGCGCGGGGCGGGGTGGTGCCGGGCCTCCAGGCCGTGGGGTGGTCGCGTCAGGTTGCGTCAAGCAACGTGCGCGTAGACGGGGAGGATGCAGGTCGTCGGAGTCGAACAGTTCGGAGGGCCCGAGGCCCTCGCCGTCCACGAGGTGCCGGAGCCGCACGCCGGTGCGGGGTCCGTGCGGATCCGGGTGCAGGCGTTCGCCGTGAACCCGACCGACACGGGGGTGCGCGCCGGGCAGCGGGACAGCTCGCAGGCCTCGCCGCCGTAGGTGCCGGGGATGGACGCCGCCGGCGTCATCGACGAGGTCGGGTCCGATGTCAACGGCTGGCAGGTCGGTGACGAGGTCATGGCGATGGCGCTGCCGCTCAGCGCCCACGGTGGCGCCTACGTGCAGGAGCTCGTCGCGCCGGTGGGGTCGTTCACGCGGATCCCTCGCGGGACGTCGATCGAGGCCGCGGCGACCGTGCCGATGAACGGGCTGACGGCGTTGCAGATCCTGTCGCACGCCTCGCTCGCGCCGGGGCAGACGCTCGCCGTGACCGGGGCCGCTGGGCTGCTCGGGAACTACGTGGTGCAGCTGGCGAAGGCCGCCGGGCTGACCGTGATCGCCGATGCCGCTCCGGCGGACGAAGTGCTCGTCCGGTCGCTCGGGCCGGACCACGTGGTGCCGCGAGGTGCTTCCTTCGCCTCCGCTGTCCGTGCGCTCGTGCCGGACGGGGCCGATGCGCTCGCCGATGCTGCCGTGCAGCGCGACGAGGTCGTGGACGCCGTTCGCGACGGGGGAGTCTTCTTCGACGTGCGGGGGTGGCAGGGCAACGGGGCTCGGGGGATCGAGTTCGTGCAGGTGATGGTGTTCTCGGAGTACCGCTCGTTCGACAAGCTCGAGCAGCTGCGGCACGCGGTGGAGAGTGGGACGTTGACGCCGCGGGTGGCGGAGGTGCTGTCGGCTGCTCGGGCTGTGGAGGCGCATGAGCGGTTGGAAGCCGGGGGGACGCGGGGGCGGTTCGTCCTGACCTGGTAGGTGCGGGTCAGGACGCTCCGGACGTCGGGCCCCGAGCGAGTCCGCCCCCTTCAACTCCGGCAGCGACCGCGAAGAGCGCGCTCACACGGGACGCACGCCGCGTCCGGCTTCGTACTCCCAACGCTTGCCGAGCGCGTCCGTGAAGGACATCGAAACGAGGGTCCACTTCTCGGCGACGGTGAACGGCCGCATACCGTGATCGCTGCGGACGAGTTCGGAGCAGCTCGAGAGGAGCGCCCAAGCCCGCGCCTTGTGGGGCCGGTCCTTCGGGTGGATCCACTCCGAGTACGACTCGCCGGGCGGGCAGACCTTCGCGCTGAACTCGACCTCTTCGGATCCGTTCATGACCGCCTTCGCCCGGACGTTGTGGATCGCGGCGTCCGAAGCGTTCCGGACGACGAGCACGTTGTTCCAATGCGTACGGTCCTCAGGGTCCTGGTTGGAGAACACGAACGACACCCATGCGCTGACGCGAGCTGCTTCGCGCTCGTCGCGATCGGCGCGAGCCGTCCGATCGGCGCGCCGCGCGAGGACGAGACTGTAGACCGAGATGGCGAGTGTGATGGCGACGCCGAACCATGCGGCGAGAGCTTCGTTGCTCATGGAGATCCCCCTTGTGATCTGGTGGTGAAGAGGAGCGTACCGAAGTATTACCGTTGAGTACCACCGATAGGCCAGTCGAGAGGTATCTTGCCCCTCGCGGCCGGTGCTGGATCAGTAGTGAGGACGGTGCCCTTCATGGCTTCTCGGACGACTCATCGAAGCGAGGTCGTGTACCGGAGCCCAGCGGACCCTGGAGTCGCCGTCGGGACGCTGCTGATCTTCGCGCCTATTGGCGTGATGGCCCTCGCCGGGGCCGCGGTGAAGGGGTTCGACAGCGCATCGCTGATCGTGCTCGCCGTGGTGCTCGTGTCCCTGATCTCGGCGATGGTGCTCGCTTCGCGCGCTGCGGCGTTCGTGCGGTGTTCGCCGCAGTTGGTGACGGTCGGCGTCGCGCCGTTCTGGAGGTCACGACTGCTCCGTTGCGACATCGTCGATGTTGCGGTCGTCCAGGTCGATGCGTGCGCAGACTACGGCGGATGGGGCATCAAGGGCTCGGCTCGAAGCTCTCGTGGCCGCCTGTACTCGGTGGGTGGGACCGACACTGTGCAGATCGTTATGCGGGACGGGCGGAGGTACTTCGTCACGTTCAAGGACCCCGCGACGCCAGATCGCGTTTGCGCTGCGCTTCAGAGCAGCAGCTGAGAAAGGTCAGGCCGGCGTGAATCGTCGCTCGAGCAGTTGAGCCGTTGCTTCGACAGGAGTCGAACCGGCTGACTTGTGGAGGAGCGCCTCGAGCTTTCGCGGCCACAGCACGTTGATGCCATCCACAGTGAAGCTCCCCCCGAAGAGCGGCCAATCTGCGTCAACGAAACAGAGGGCGCCGAACACGGGTGCGCTGACCGCGGCACGGACGAGCTCCAACTGTCGCTGAACCCCTGCGACCAAGGTGGGTTTCTTCCGCCCGCCGACAGTCAAGTGCTCGACGCGTGGCCGGAACAGCCCACCTTCCACTTGCAGCGACGGACGCCTGCCTCGGTACCGCTTCGAGTCGATCACCCACACCCCAGCTGGGGTGACAACGAGGTGGTCGATGTTCGCGCGCGATCTGGGCACCCGGCGATCGTGGAGGACGCGCGTCGATTCGGACGCCAAGCGATCGAGACAGGCTCCCACGGTTTCCTCCCCAACCGCTCCGGATCTCCAGGCCGCGGTGCTCTGACGCTCGTCGCTGAGGGCGACCGCGACGTTCCCGAGACGACCCCACCGGTCTCTCAAGGCTGCTTCGTCCCTCGCCTTGCGTCGCTCGTGCTCGCGCCGCGCTGACGCTCCTGCACCCGTGGTCGGCGAGCCGCTCACTCCTTGTTCTTCTTCTTGAACAGTCCGGCGACGCGACCGCCGACTGCATCGGCAGCCCCGACGACGGAACCGCCGAGGTTCTTCACCGAAGTCAGCGCCTGCGGTTCGTCAGGGACTCCGTCGCCGTCGAGGTCGACACTGCGGAACGCCTTGGAGATGCTTCCCGCCGCGTTGGCCACACCACCGCCGACAGCTCCGGCGGCGTCGCTGACCCAGGTACCGGTGGACTTCGCTGCCTCTTCCAGCGCTGCGAAGGCCCGACTTTCACTCTCGCCATCCGTGCCATCTGACTTCAGCGGCGCAGTGAGGTGATCAGGAAAGGACTCCGGTGCCTCCGGGAACGCCGTCCTCGAGGACTTGACGACGTCCCGTCCGAACACGAACCGCGCGACGCCTCCGGTGACGGCTCCGACGCCGTACTCGATCGTGGCTCGCTGCTTGCCGGTCAGGTTCTCGCGGACCGGATCGAGTTCGCCCGTCTGGATCGTTCGGATCAGGCTCTGCGCAGCACCGCCGGGGAGCGCATCGGAAAGCGTGCTCGCCCAGTGGGACCAGTCCTCTCGCCCCGACGCGATCCGTTGGCCGGTGGTGACCACGCTGTCCGATGAGATCGACGCCACGTCGCTCGCCATGGCGGCGATCTGCTGTTGTGCGACGCGTTCATTCGTGAGCCCGTACACGAGAGCTTGTGCCTGGTCCTTGTCGAGATCCATGCCGTGGATGTCCGCGACTGCGAGCCCGAAGACCGCGGTGATCTCGAACTGCAACTGCTGGTCGCCAGCAGGCAGGAGCTTCGCGACCGCACCCTGGGCGCCAGTCTTTGCGGCACTCTTCGCGAGGTTCTTCGCGGCGAGCTTCGCGGCCTCCTTACCGGTCCGCTTCGCAGCCTGGGCACCGATGCTCTTCGCGCCGGCGGCAGCGGGACCGACACCGGGGATCATCGCGATCGCGATGTCCGCAGCGATCGACCCGACTGAGATCGCTGCACCGGCAGTCGTGATCGACGTCGTGTAGTGCCGTTCGAGCAGCTGGATCACTTCTGCAGGGGTGGCCTCGGGATTGCGGCTCCGCACCCACTTCACGTACTTGCGCGCGATCGCGCGGCGACCGCTGACAGCCCGCGCGATGTCGACTGCTGCCTCGTCCGCGGGTACTTCCGCTTCGAGGGCGACTTCCGTAGTGGAGTTGTCAGTCATGGTCCTGCTTTCGCTCGCTCACGAGCCGCGGACGCAGGGGACTCATGTTGAGGTACCCCTGTGAGCCTGCCTGCTCTACCTTCCCCGAATCGTATGGGCCGGTTGCAACGCAGACAGCAGCCCAGAACGAGGGGTGCGGGTTCGCGCACGGTCGTGCGGAATACGTCGGCCGCTTACTCAGATCCGCTGCCAGCCTCGGGACACTCGGTCGTCATGCAGGTCGAGCTCGACCGCCTCGCGGGGGCTTGCGCGGGAGTTGCTGTGCGACAGACTTTGCTCGTGAGTCGACCAGAGAACCGAATGACCCGCCTCCGCGAGGCCCTGCGGTACCTCGACGATCACGACCGCGAGGGGCGGCGTCTCGAAGTCTGGCAGAACGTGCTGGCGGCAGTTCCGCTCGAGGGGGAGGAGCTCGAGCTCAACTCGAAGCGTCGACCGCAGGGTGAGTCCGACTTCCTCTGGGGAACGACGGCGCTCGTCCACGCCGGCTACCTGACGAAGCAGAACCGAGGCGAGTGGCACCTGACCGACGACGGTCGTGCCGCAGCCGCCCTCGAACTCGACGACTTCACACGGATCCTCAACGAGCGCGAACGTGCCTTCCAGAGGGCGCAGCGGGAGGATGTCGCGCTGCGCCTCGCGACGGAGATCGTGCCTCCCGATTGGCGAGCAGAAGTCATCCGAACCACGAGCGCGCTCTTCGTCGGCCGAGGCCTTCGTCAGCTCGATTCCGTGTTCGCACCCGGCCGCGGTGTGTGGCGTGAAGAGACTGCGGTCGAGCTCGACCGCGTGTTCCTCAGTCGACCCGACATCGCCGGTGACGACTTCCTGACGAAGATCGGCGCGCAGTTCGCAGACGCGAGCGATGACGCAAAGCTCCTCATGGCCGAGCTGATCTGCTGGCAAGTCCTGCCTTTGCAGACGCCGGGCGAGCGGAAGAAACGCGAGCGCGTTCAGTTCCTACTGGATCTCATGGAACATCCCGTCACGATTCCGAACGAGGTCGACGAGGCATTCCGGTCGTGGTCGTTCAACCCTGGCCAGGCCCTCTCGGGAAGCCATACCTTCTCGGCTCTCTCCGTCGTCGTCCGCGCAGCGTCAGCTTGGATCGGTCTCAGTGATGAGGCTCGCGCTCGAGCCCTTGAGGACCCGTGGGCCTGGCGGGACGTGGTCACCGGGATCGAAGGCACGGCTCTTCCGATCCAGCGGAACGAGCTGCTGTTCCTCGTGCACCCGGGTGTTTTCGGCGAGGTCGTTTCGGCGGACAACCGTGAGGCCATCCGTATCGCCTTCGCGGGCGAGGTCGAGGGCCAGATGGACGACGACCCCGACGCGGCGTTCCAACAGATCACGATCGCGCTGCAACAGAAGGCCAAGGGGCCCGCTCTGTACTACGCCGAGCCACTTGCGTCCCGTTGGCAGGTCACAAGCCGCCCTGAACCGTTGCCTGGTCCGGATCCCGAGCCGACCCCGGCGCGCGATGGTTTTCCGGATGCGAATGCGTCACTGGTCGATTCGCTCCACATGCCGCTTCCGTGGCTGCAGGACACACTCGACCTCATCGAGCGCCGCAAACAGGTGATCCTCTACGGCCCTCCGGGCACCGGCAAGACCTTCCTGGCTCAAGCGCTCTCGAAGCACGTGACGGACGGCACCGACGGCGAGACCACCATCGTGCAGTTCCACCCGACGTACTCGTACGAGGACTTCTTCGAGGGTTTCCGCCCCGTCGCCAACGACGACAGCGGCAACGTCGCCTTCACGCTCCGGAAGGGTCCGCTCCGGCGCCTCGCCGACGCGGCCGCCGCCAACCCGGAGGCGAACTACTTCCTGGTCATCGATGAGATCAACCGCGGCAACATCGCGAAGGTGTTCGGTGAGCTCTACTTCCTGCTCGAGTACCGGGACAGCGAGATCTCCCTGCTCTACAGCGACGAGCCGTTCACCCTTCCGAGCAACATCTTCGTCATCGGCACGATGAACACCGCCGATCGCTCGATCGCGATGCTGGACGCCGCCATGCGGCGACGATTCGCGTTCATCGAACTGCATCCGGAACGCACGCCCGTGCAGAACGTGCTGTCGCGCTGGGCGGCGACCAAGGGCCTCCAGGATGACCGTGCCGCGTTGCTGACACGACTCAACGCACAAATCCAGGACCACGATGCCAAAATCGGCCCGTCGTTCCTGATGCGCGACCTCGAAGGAACAGGTCTGCAGGACGTGTGGCGGTACGAGATCCTGCCGCTCCTGGCGGAGCACCACTACGGCGAAGGCGTCGACCTGGAGGCGCGGTACGGCCTGGTAACGCTGCGTCGTCAGGCGACGCGCGACGCTGCGGACGGGGCCGAAGGTGCTTCCGTCAACGATTGAGCTGCGGGAAGCAGACCAGCCGGTGGTGCACCGGCTGCCGCGCGCGGTGGCGGTCGGTCTTGCGTCAGCGAACATCGCGACGGTCGCACCGATGCTCGGCGCAGACGAGTACCGCGTGAGCGGTGTCCGGAAGGTCGGCGTCGTACGGATCGCCGGGCACACGGTGTGGTTGAAGCCGAAGACGCCGGTGCGGCGGCTGTTCGCGATGCTCGGGTATGCCCGTGCCGGAAGTGCGATATGGACCGAAGAGGACTTCGGCTTCGAGGAGGACGATGACCTCGTGCCGGCGTTGGCGCACGCGTTCGTGCGGCAGGCCTCGCGGGCGTTGGCTGGAGGACCGCTTCGCGGGTACGTCACGCGCGAGGACGCGCTGCCGCTCGTGCGTGGTCGGTGGCGGATCGGGGACCAGCTGACCCGGCGGGGTGGGCAGCCGCTGCCGGTCGAGGTGTCGTTCGACGATTACGTCGAGGACATCGCGGAGAACCAGGTGCTGCTGACCGCAGCGACGCGGTTGTTGCGACTGCCAGGTGTGCCGGCCGATGTGCTCGGGACGCTGCGACGGATCGTGCGGGTGCTCGATGGAGTGTCGGTGATCCCCGTCGGGGCGCCGGTGCCGGTCGTCCGGCTGGATCGACGAAACGCGCGGTACTCGTCGGCGCTGGCACTGGCGTCACTCGTACTGTCGGGGTCGTCTGTCGAACAGCGCGCCGGGTCAGTCGTCGCGTCGGGATTCCTCGTCGACATGTGGTCGGTGTTCGAGGACTTCGTCTCGGCCGCTCTGCGCGAGGCGTTCAAGCCCTATGGGGGAGTGCTCGTGTCGCAGTACCTATCGACGCTCGACGTCGAAGGCACGGTGAAGATCGCGCCGGACCTCGTGTGGCTCGTCGACGGAGAGGTACGGGCGTGCATCGACGTCAAGTACAAGGTCGAGAAGCACGGGCAGTACCCGAACGCTGATCTGTACCAGATGGCGGCGTACTGCAGGAGGTTCGGCCTTGGCACAGGCCATCTAGTCCACGCCGGCGCCTCACGAACGATCACCTCACCTCAGATCCGTGGTGGCCCAAGAATTCTTGGCCGAGGACTGGCGCTCGACCAAGCTTCCAAAGTCTTGGAGACGCAACTCGCGGACATCGCAGAAGACTGCGCAACTGAAGTTCGAGCGGCGAGAGTGTGACCTCCGGACCCGAAAGCGGGGCAGGGAGGAAGTGCAGCTCGACCCGGCGACCCGTTGGGGCCAACTTCCAGACGGCAGCAACCCTGCACGGCCCCAGAAACGAGCATCGCTCCAGTACGCACTGAAGGCCACGTGTGATTCCACCTGGATGCCGCCTCGGGTCCGAGCGTGACCCACACGGGGAGCGTCCGATGACGCAGTGTCGGAGGATGTCCGTAGTCTTGACCGGCAACTAGATCGAAGGAGCACCACGTGTCGCAAGGCAAGATCCCCGTAGTCGACCTCTTCGCAGGTGCAGGGGGCTTGGGACTTGGCGCTGTCGCCGCCGGTGGCGATCTGCGACTGTCGGTTGATAACGACTTTTACTCGTGTGAGACATTGCGGCGAAATCAGGCCCACCCGGGTCAGGTACTTCAAGCGGATGTGACAGCCGTCACCGGTGCAGACCTGCGAAGTCGTGCAGACCTTGGGGCCGCTGATCCTGTTGTCGTAGTCGGGGGAGCTCCTTGCCAGCCATTCAGCAAGGCAGCTTATTGGCTCGACAAGGGTGAAGAGGCTGCCTTCCGCCGTGCACGAAGCAGAGGTGAGGTCGCCGAGCGGCTGCATGCCCCTATTGAAGCTCGACCGGACTCGCGCAGGACGTTGGTGTCCGAGTACATGCGACTTGTCCTTGAAGTGGACGCTGAAGGGTTTGTCTTCGAGAATGTGCCCAGTATTCTGCACCCGCGTAACAAAGCAGTATTCGAGGCTCTGGAACAGGACGCGTCAGATGCGGGATATCTGACTCGGCGCGTTGTTGCTACAGCAACGCAGTATGGGGCGGCACAGAGCCGACAGCGCGTTTTCCTTCTTGGCTCGAAGCACCGGGTGCCCGACACGCCGAGCCCGACCCACGGCGGGGAAGGGCTGCTGCCCGTAGTCACGGCAGGGGAAGCAATCGGAGATCTTGACCGGGACGAGTATCAGGAAGACGGTGAAGTGGTAAGCGGAAGATGGGCAGATCATCTTCAGCAGATTCCGCCCGGTATGAACTACAAGCATCATACCAAATGGGCAGGGCATCCCAGCCCCACGTTTGAGGCAGAGACTCGCTACTGGAACTTTCTACTCAAGCTGAGTCCAGACAGGCCCTCCTGGACTATTCCAGCGAGTCCTGGGCCATGGACCGGCCCCTTCCATTGGACAAGCCGTCGTCTGAGAATCCGCGAATTGGCTGTATTGCAAAGTTTTCCACAAGGATATAGTTTCGCGGGGCCGCGGCGAGAGCAAATTAGGCAAATCGGTAACGCGGTACCGAGCGTTATGGGTGCAGCAATGGTTGCATCAGTGATCTCGGCAGTTGAAGGGAAGGGGAGCGATGAAGGCCATTAGCCTATTTTCGGGATGTGGCGGACTCGACCTAGGAGTCGAGCAGGCGGGATTTAACGTAATAGCTGCGAACGATAACGATCCCCGGGCTGCCCGGGCTCACGCTCGTAACTTTCCAAGCGTAGCCTTTCATCTGGGTAGTGTGACCGAATTTACCGAGGACCGGGTGAAAGAACTCGTCGGTCCTCAAAATCTCGGAGATATTGACCTGCTGGTTGGAGGTCCGCCGTGTCCGCCTTTCTCCAAGAGTCGTTTTTATCTGAAGAACAAGCCAAGGGCGATGGAAGACCCGATTGGTGAAGAGACAATCACAGGCTACCTAAATACCCTCCGATGGTCTCGGCCCCGCGCCTTCATCCTCGAGAACGTCGCAGGTATGGCATTCAAGGTTCATGCAAGCACCGTCGACTACATAATCAAGACGGCGGAAAGCTTGGGGTACGCCTGCACATCTCGTGTTCTGAACGCGGCAGATTTCGGCGTCCCACAGATTCGCCAGCGATTTTTTATAGTTGGAATTCATCGGGAGGCCGGTGCTGCTGAGTTTCGTTGGCCAGAAGCCACTCATGCTGAAGCGCCTGCCGAGACGGGTCTTTTGCCATGGGAGCCCGTCGGTAAGTGGATTGGGGATCTTGACACCGAAGAAAACGCAGCAGATGTTGGGCATGTGGCGGGAGGGAAACATCGGGAGCTATTGAAGCAGGTGCCGCCCGGGGACAACTATTTGTTCTTCACGGCGAAGCGGGGGCATCCTAATCCTCAATTCGAATGGCGGAGTCGGTATTGGTCGTTCCTTTTGAAGCTATCGCCTGAGTTGCCGTCCTGGACGATACAGGCACGGAGGTCCAATAATATGGGTCCGCTTCATTGGCGCAATAGGATGTTGCGCATTGAAGAGGTAAAGCGGATCCAGACGTTCCCGGACGATTGGTATCTGGATGGAACGATCGAGCAACAGTGGCGCCAGGTTGGGAATGCGGTACCAGTCGGTCTTGCTCGGGTGCTTGCCGCTTGCGTTCGGGACGCACTTTCTTCGGTCGGTAGCGGAGAAGCGGATCTTGCGGCATGATGTCTGCAACCAAGCGGCGAATCATCGCTGCGAATGAATTCACTCCTGGGCAACTGGGAGGAGCGGAATCGGCTCTCATTTTTTTGCTTGAGGCTGTCGGCGTGCCGCCCATTTCTCAGGCGGAATTTTCGGAAGTAGTTCGAGTTAAATGGTTTTCGTCTTCCGCGCACCACCGAATTGATCCGGTCGAGCGCACAAATCAGCAACTGAAGCGTAGCGCAAATGTCATTACCGGAATGCGGCAGTATGGGCTTCTTGGCCCGGGCAAGAATGTCTTGTCCTTAACGCCCCTCGGTGAGGATATTCGGTCCTTGCTTGCACAAGGCAGCGGCCGAGAAGCCGCCGATCTGTTGGCATCCTATCTCCTCACCGAGGCCAGTGGTATCGATGTTTTGCGCGCCGCGGAAGCGGTAAGGCGGCGAGACGGATTCGTCCGTGGACAGGCCGTCGCTAACGAAATGAGGCTTCGAGGCTACGATATACCGAACAACAATTCGTCCGCGTCGAAAATGCGCCAATGGCTAGAGTGGTCAGGGGTGGTGGATGCTGAGTGGAAGGTCGACAACGGTCGCCTTCGCGCGCTGGTCGGGTATGGGCTGGATGAAGTGGCTGATTGGCAGTCACTGACGTGGACTCAACGGGCGTATCTGGAAGCTCTTCACGACGTGTCAACTGTGACGCCTGAAGCTTGGTTCCCGGCTAAACAAATCCTGTCGATTATTGACGAGCGCGCGGTGCAATTCGATCGAGCTCAAGCGCGCAAAACTATTTATGAGCCGCTTGCGAAGGCCGGCTGGATTGAACTGAGTTCCTCGAGTGACGGTCGGCACTCGAAAGGTGGTGACATAAAGCAAGCGCCTAAGAGTCTTTCGTTTGAGTTCGCCGCGGTAGGTATCCTTCCAGCTGATCCGCTACCGGCTTCTCTCCAAGAAGCGCTGAACCAGGATCTGACGTCCGTGCTCGCGGAGTTGAAAAGTGATGACACGGGCCGGAAAGGCATTGCATTGGAGGTTCTTGCGGCCCGTATTGCTCGCGATCTAGGTCTAGTGCCACGTCAGTTGCGCGTTCGCGGGGTCGAGACGGGTGGTGCGGAGGTTGACCTGCTGGCGGAGCGAAGCGGCTTTTCTTTCGAACGTTGGACAGTTCAGTGTAAGAATCAGCACGCTCCGGTATCAGTTTCTGTTGTCGCGAAGGAGGCCGGTGTTGCGGCCGTTCTCCGTTCCAACGTTGTGCTTATCGTAACGACCAGCACTTTCACGAAAAGCGCGAGAGCATTTGCTAAGTCGGTCAACGAGATTTCAGCAGCACAGATTATGTTGCTGGACGGAGCCATGGTGACGGATTACGCGAATCGTGGACCTCAGGCGATTCAAGAACATCTTCATGTATTAGCTAAAGAAGTGGGGAGTCACAAAGCACTTCAAAGTACTGAAATTGCGGAGTTGTAGTCGTTCGCCGCCGCTATCTGCTGGTCATGGAGTCGCGTTTAGGCTTATTGCATTGGATGCTCGAGGTGCATGTGACGGCCGGTAGATGAAGTGATCGAGGTTGATCCGCACACTGCGATTTTGCGATCAGGCGGCAGATCGCGGAGTGTGATCGCGACCTCGCCGAAGTTCCTCCCTGCCGACGCCAACTGCAAGGTTACCGAGCCGGCGGGTCTCGGCTGCCCCCCGGCCTCGGGCAGCGGCAGCCCGGCGAACCGCTCCTGCGAGTGCTCCAGCCGAATCATGGCCTCGGCGGCGTCGGGACGGTTTCGATCGGGGATCGCCAGCGCCTCGAGGACCGCCGGATGCACACCCGGGGCCGCAGGCCCGCCGAGCACGACAACGTCATCGAGCACGAAGGACCCCAACCGCGACCACGAGTGATCGGTCAGCGCCGGATCCCCTATGTACACGTCGTCCAAGCCGGCATCGACGAGCGCCATGGCCTGGAACAACGATGGTACGGTGCGGTGCTCCTCGACGGTCGGCATTCCCTGGCCGAGCGGCCCACGCCGCAGGGAATCAGGGGCGATGAAAGCCCCGACCCGCCGTCCGTACTGCCGAGTAACGGCGACTGAAGACGTCACTGACGACAGTGCCAGCCTGGTCCACTCCCGCGGGTAGAAGTTGTGGATCAGCTCGACGTCCAGGTCAGCGAACGGCGCGGGGTCAGCCGCGCGCAGCGTGATCGCGTTGAGCGCGATCGGCAGAACTGCAGCGATCGCCAGTATCTGGGGACCGAGAGGCCGAAGTCGATGCGCACCCGCGCCACCCCGATTGACCGCAAGAATTCCCACGGCGAATCGCCGGCAGCCGAGCGGTGTTGGGGGAGACGTCCGTGACGACCGACAGCCCGGACGACGCAGCGGCGGACACGATCGCGGTCGCAGCAGCCCGGGCTTCCGCAGGAGAGCCCTCTGGGATGTGCAACGAGGTGAACGCGAGCGTCGCACTTGCGGCCGCGGCGGCCTCGAAGGTCGGACCAGCCAGCGGACCGTGCGCCAGGTACGTGCTCGCGCCAAACCGCTTCAGCGCGCAGCTCCCACGGAGTCCGCCGGATTGAGGTGCACGTCGAGCGGCGCATCCGGAGCGACAGGGTCGCCGGACGGCATTGACGACTGTGCCTCCAGGTCTGCCCGCACCGAGCCGGACACCCCGAACAACAACGTCGCCACGAACCCCACGACATAGGCCACCACGAGCCCCGACCCGTACCCGAGCAGCGCCCACCCGTACCCGGACGAACCGTTCAGCAGCGGGAGGAGCGACAGGTCCGAGGCCCCGATGGCGATCGCCCCGACGGAGTGCCCGAGCTGGTCGAACAGCCCGACGACACCGCCGCCGAACGCTCCACCGATGCAGGCGGTGATGAACGGCCGACCCAGGGGGAGCGTCACGCCGTAGATCAGGGGCTCCCCGACGCCGAGGAACCCGGCCGGCAACGCACCACGGATGGTCCGCACGAGTGAGGCGTTCGACCGGAACCGCACCCACAACGCGATGCACGCGCCGATCTGCCCGGCGCCACCCATCGCCAGCACGGGCAGCAGTACGGTCCACCCGGTCTGGTCGATGAGCGTGGTGTGGATCGGGATGAGCCCCTGGTGCATCCCGGTCATGACAAGCGGCAGGAAGAGGCCTCCGAGCACGAAGCCGGCGAAGGCCCCACCGTTCGCGAGCAGCCAGGTGGCAGCGGTACCGATCGCGACCGAGACGACACCGGCGACGGACATGAGCACGCCGAGGGTAATCGAGCCGGCGACCAGGACGGTGACGGTCGGCACGACGATGAGCGCGATGACGTCCGGCGTGACCCGGCGCATGAACCGCTCGACGTAGGCGGCGAGGATGCCGCCGGCCAGCGCACCGAGCACACCGCCCTGCCCGGGAGCCAGGGTCTCGCCGAACACCGTGACGTTCGCGACGCCGGCCGCGACGATGATGCCGCCGACTGCGCCGCCGAGGATGGGCGTGCCGCCGAACTCCTTCGCGGCGTTCATCCCGACGAACACGGCGAGCAGCGACAGGAACCCGGACGAGAGCACGCCGAGGAACGGCGTCACGGCGGGCACCCAGCCGAGGTTCGTCAGGATGCCGTTGATCCCGGCGATCAGCCCGCAGGCGATCAGTGCGGGGATGAGCGGGATGAAGATCGCGGAGATCTTCCGGATCGCGCGCATCGTGCGCCCGTCGGAACGGGACCGCGCGGTCGCCTTGATGGACGCACCGCGAGCAGCGAGCTCCTCAGGCGACGCACCAGGCCCACCAGCCGCAGCCGACGGGGCGGCCGCGCGCAGGGCCTCCAGACCGTCGGCAACGCGGTCGACGAGACCCGGGCCGAGCACGATCTGCAGGTTCGAGCCGGCCGCGATGGCGGCCATGACGCCGTCGGTGGCCTTGAGGTCCTCGAGCGCGACGGAGGAGTCGGACACGACCTCGACCCGCAGGCGGGTCATGCAGTTCTCGACGTCGGCGATGTTCGCGGAACCGCCGACGGCGTCGAGGATCTGCTGGGCGAGTTGCTGTGCATCGGGCATTGCTGTGCTCCTCGGGGGAAAGGAAACGAACGGGGGAACGGGGTCTACAGCACGGCGCGCAACGAGCCGGCAGCAGCATCGAGGCGCTCGCGGGCATCGGCAGCCGAGGCGCCGGTCAGGATCACGGCGATGGCGGTCTTGACCTCGCCGTCCGAGGCGTCGAGTGCCGCCTGGACCTCGGTCGAGGCAGCGCCGGTGACGTCCTGCACGAGCGAGAACGCCCTGGCGACGAGCTTCGCGTTCGTCGCCCGCACGTCGACCATGCGGTTGCCGTACGTCTTGTGGCTGCGCACCATCGCGAGCGTGGTGAGCATGTTCAGCACGAGCTTCTGCGCGGTGCCCGCCTTCAGGCGGGTCGAGCCGGCGATGAACTCGGGGCCGACGACGACGTCGATGGCGATGTCGGCCTCCCGCCCCGCGGCCGAGTCGGGGTTGCACGCGACGGAGACCGACAGGGCGGACCGTCGCCGGGCCTCCAGGACGGCCGCGATCACGTAGGGCGTCCTGCCGGACGCGCTGATCCCGACGACCACGTCGTCGGCCGTCAGGCCGAGCGCGTCGAGGTCGCGGACGGCGGCTGCTTCGTCGTCCTCCGCGCCCTCGACCGCGGTGGTCAGGGCGGGGTCGCCGCCGGCGATCACGCCGACCACCTGGGTCGGGTCGGTACCGAAGGTGGGTGGGCACTCGCTGGCGTCGAGGACGCCGAGCCGGCCCGGCGTGCCAGCGCCGACGTAGACGAGTCGGCCGCCGCGCGCGAACGCTGCGGCGATCGAGTCGGCCGCCAGGGCGATGGCCGGGAGGCACGGCTCCAGTGCCGCAGGCACGCTGCGGTCTCCGGCGTTCATGCGCTGGGCAGCTTCCAGCGTGGAGATCGTGTCGATGTCGTCCAGCGAGTGGTCGGTCGCCTCGGTGGTGAGGGCCGCGAGTTCGTCGCGGAGGGCGTCGTGAGCCTCGGTTGTGTGGGTTTCGGGCGTCTGGTTCATGGTGGTGCTCAGTTCCGGTGGTGGGTGCGGACGGCGTCGCGGCTGCGGGCGAGGAGCGGCTGGGAGCGCTCGTCGGTGCGTTGCGCGACGACGATGAACAGGGTGTCGACGATGGCGAGCTGGCTCATCCGGCTGCCCATGGCCGCGGGGCGCAGGGCACTCTCGGCACCGGCGACACCGAGCAGGACGTGATCGGCGGTGGTGGCGAGCGGGGCGGAGGCGTGGCCGGTGATCGCGATGATCGTGGCGTGCTGGGCTCGGGCGGCGTGGGCGACCTCGAGGGTCTCGACGGTGGAGCCCGAGTGGCTGACGAGCACCAGGACGTCGTGCTCGCCGATCACGCTCGCCAGGGTCAGGGCGTTGTGCGGGTCGTCGGCGATCGAGCTGACGATGCCGATGCGCTCGAGCTTGAGGTGCAGGTCGCGGGCGACGATGCCGCTCGCGCCGACCCCGTACAGGACGACTCGGCGGGCGTCGCTCACGGCGGCTGCTGCTGCTTCGAGTGCGTGTCGGTCGAGTGCGGCGCGGGTGTCGGCCATCACCGCTCGGACGTCCTCGGTGACCTTCGCGATCACGGTGGCGACGTCGTCGTCGACCGCGACCCCGGCGTGGATCTCGGTGGACTCACGCTCGTGGATCCCGCGTTCGACGGCCCGGGTCATGCTGCGCTGCAGGGTGGCGAAGTTCGCGAAGCCGAGGTGCTGGGCGAAGCGGGAGACGGTGGCGGGGGAGACCCCGGCTCGGCCGGCCAGGTCGGTGGCGTTCGTGGTGGCCGCGGCTGCCGGGTCGTCGAGGACGGCGTCGGCGATGGCGCGCATGCTCGACGGCATGCTCGCCGACTGGGTGCGGACGAGGGCGAAGGCGTCGGCGCGCTCGGATCGCTCGGTGATCGTCATCCCGCCATGAAACCCTCTTTCGCGGACGAGTGCCAGTGCCGAAAGTAAATTGCGTGTTACGTGGTCAGCGCTGGCGAGTGGGTGGCTCGGTGGCTGCCTGCAAGTAACGTCGGGCAGCCCGGGTCTGGCGGAGGAGGAGCGGCGTGAAGGCGACGGCCGCCAGGAGGAGTGCGCCGCAGAGGACCCGACTGAACCCTGCGATGAAGGGGTCGTCATCGACGAGGTTCGGGAGCTGTGGCCCGGCGATGCCGAGGTAGAGCAGCAGGAACTGGCCGAGCGCGATCGGTTGGGAGACGGCGCGGAGACGGGCGAGGTCGAACGCCCGTCGAGCGAGGTCGGAGTTGGCCGGTTCGATCGGGGCCCGCTTGGCGATCGCCTGCGAGACGGTCTTGCGGCCGGAGCGCGAGAGTCCTGCGAGAGGCGCCTGCAGCTGAGGAGTCATGCGGAGGATGGTGGCGATCAGCGAGAACGCCCCCGCGAGCCCGCCGACAGCCGCGGTGCACCCGACGACCATGAGCAGCCGTCCTGGTCCAGCGCCCACGCGCTCGAGTACGACGCCGAAGATCGCGCCGACCACGGCTCCGCCGAGTGCGATCCAGACCGTGCGGCGCCAGGCTCGGCCGGCAATCGCTTCGGGCGTCTCTGATCCCTCCGTCACGGTCGTCATACGACGGAGACCGGCGTGTCGGTGCGGCGTTCGTTCTCGGCCGTGGCGGCTTCCGTGTAGCGCCGAGCTCGGCGGCCTCGGACGACCAGCAACGGTACGAGGAACACCGCTTCGACGACGAAGAGCGCCAGGAAGATCCGGCTGATGAGCGCGCCGCCATCGCCGGTGACGACCCGGGCGAACTGGGGCGCGGCGGCTCCTGCGAACAGCAGGAGGTTCTGGCCGAGGATCAGTCCGTTGAACATGGCGGTCCCGCGGGCGAGGGTGAGCGCGCGGTGCTGCAGTTCCGGGCCCGCGTCGTCCGCAAGCGGAACGCCCGAGCGGATGGCTCTCTTGATGATCTTGCGACGGTCTCTCGTCAGGTCCTCGGTCGCCTGCGTGATGATCGACGACGCGCGTGCACTGGCGGGGAGCAATGAGAGCATCCCGGCCAGGCCGACCAGCACGGCGACACACGTGAAGGTCGCCAGGGCGACGGTCCAGCCGTCCTCGTCCCGCGACGTTGCCCAACCCGCCACCGCTCCGGCGACCGCGGCGATCGACACGACCAGGGCGGTACGACGCCAGGCACGCCGGATGATTCGTTCGTCTTCCCCCATCCGCTCACCCTACGTGGCGGGGCGCAGCCGTTCTGGAGCCGAGCGCCCGTCGGACGCTGGCGGTGTTGTCGAGGTGAGGCGGCCCTCCAGGCCGGACGCCGTCAGGCGACGCCGCGCCGCGGGCGGAAGACCCCCGCGCGGACCAGCCACACGTAGAGCAGGCAGCCGATGCAGACGTCGAAGACGGCGTTGAGGAACGCGGCGACCAGGGCGACCGCCGCACCGATCGGGGCGGCGTACGGCACGCCGAGCAGTGCGAGGAGCAGGGCGACCGCGGTCACGAACAGGCCGACCTGCTGGGCGAAGGTCGGGGGTTCCGGAGCCTCGAGTTCGGCGGGCGGGGCGAGGCGTGGGCGGACGACCCGTCGGAAGAGTGCGCCGTAGGGGTGTCGGCGGATGCCGGCGATGCCTCCGACGGCGAACAGCACGACGATGACCGCGAGCAGCACGATGCCGGCGACCCACGTCTCGGGGATCAGCGTGAGGACGATCGTCGCGGCGAGGAGCACCGTGGTGATGGCGGCGCCGAAGCGTGGGGAGCGCGGGTCGATGCCGCGGTCGGTGTCGGTCGTGGTGGTCATCGGGACTCCTGGGTGCCGGTCGTGTCTGCGGTGCCTGTGGTGCCCGTGGTGCCCGTGGTTCCTGCGGTGAGGACGGTGTCGAGGGCTGCGGCGAGCTCGGGTGGGCGG
>NZ_QKSE01000024.1:0-38920 GCF_003234595.1 Curtobacterium sp. MCPF17_051
GACCAGCGCCACGGCACCCAGGGGCTGCACGACGATCAGGGGCGCGAACGTGATGCTGACCAGCTGCAGGACCACCGCGATGCCGAGCATGAGTGTGCCGAGCACCCAGTAGCCGCTCGAGACGAGTCCGACCACGTGCCGGACGCTCAGCCCCTTCGACTGCCGCCCGAGACGCGCCTCGACCCGCTGCACCCCGCGGCTCTGGAACTGTGCCCCGAGCGACAGGAACACCGCACTGATCAGGGCCACCGGGATCATCAGCGCCTGGAACGGCGTGAGGTTGCTCACGGCGTCCGGCAGCTGGAGGTCCGTCGTCACGCGTCGAGGCTACCGTCCCCCGCCGGATAACCTGGGTGAATGGCCGTTCTCCCGATCCGCATCACCGGCGAACCCGTCCTGCACGAGCGTGCAGCCGAGGTCACCGCGTTCGATGACGACCTCCGCACGCTCGTCGCCGACATGCTCGAGACCATGGACCTGGCCCCCGGCGTCGGCCTGGCCGGACCGCAGGTGGGCGTCGGCAAGCGCCTGTTCGTCTACTCCTACACCGATGACGACGACGTCCTGCACCGGGGCGCCGCCGTCAACCCCGTGCTGTGGATCACGCCCCCGGTCCCCGAGTCCGTCGAGGAACTCGACGAGGACGAGGAGTCCGAGGGCTGCCTGTCGATCCCGGGCGAGCGGTTCCCGCTCCGCCGCTCCGAGAGCGCCCTGCTGCGCGCGTTCGACGAGCACGGCACCCCGTTCGAGGTCGAGGCGCACGGCTGGCTGGCCCGGATCTTCCAGCACGAGTTCGACCACCTGGACGGCTGGCTCTACGCCGACCGCCTGGTGCACCCCTACGGCAAGCAGGTCGCCAAGGCGATCCGCAAGAGCAGCTGGGGCGGGCCCGGCCAGTCCTGGTTGCCGGGTCGCGACCACCCCGAGGGCTGACGCCCGTCCCGCCGCCGCCGGCCCGGCGCCGGTGCGGCGGTCGGCCTGGAGGCCCGGCTCAGCCCCGGTAGGCCGCCAGTGCGTCCCGCAGGTGGTCGGTCTCCGGGTGCCCGGGGCAGTACCGCAGGAGGCCTGCGGCCACGTGCGCACCGCGCTCGTCGGCGACCGCCGACGTCCACGGGTCCGAGCCACGCACGGCGCAGGCGCTCGCGAGCTCGACCAGGGTCGCGTCGCCACGCGCCGCCGTCAC
This sequence comes from Curtobacterium sp. MCPF17_051, assembly GCF_003234595.1. Classification (NCBI taxonomy): domain Bacteria; kingdom Bacillati; phylum Actinomycetota; class Actinomycetes; order Micrococcales; family Microbacteriaceae; genus Curtobacterium; species Curtobacterium sp. MCPF17_051. Next base: position 1,184 of record NZ_QKSE01000024.1, read on the forward strand.
CGCGGCCTGCTGCTGGCTGGACGGCACCGAGCCGGTCAGGCGCTTCGCCGAGCAGTCGGCGCGCTCGGCCTCCCACACCGCCGAGTAGGTCGTGTAGGTCGCACTGTCCGATCCGTCGCTGTTGCAGACGAACGCGAAGACCACCGGCGACGCTCCCGAGCCCAGCCCCGTGTCCGAGCTCGTCGGGTCCTCGGACGCATCGGTGTCGGGGCCGACACTGCTGCAGCCGGTGAGCACCGCCGTCACGGCGACGACGACGCCCAGGAGCGCGAGTCGAGGCGAACGAGAACGGTGCACCTGAGAACGCTAACAGCATCGACCTGGCGTGAGCCGCGCGATCGTCGATCCCGGTGCGCTGGCTCAGGCCGGCAGTGGGCTCCGCCGAGCCTGACGAGGGCGCCGGATCGTCGGGAACGCAAAAGGCCCCCACCCCGAAGGATGAGGACCTGTCGCTCCCCGAGTTGGACTCGAACCAACAACCTGCCGGTTAACAGCCGGCTGCTCTGCCAATTGAGCTATCGAGGATCACTGTTCGCTGGCGAATGACGTGCGAACAACGGGTAACAGCATAGCAGGACCCTGGCGCCCTCCACCGCATCGGACACGCCGCCCGGGCGCGCCGCGACGTGGAGCCCCCGTGTCAGTACCCGGCGTCCGGGTCGACGACGCCGACGAAGCCCTCGCCGTCGCCCCTGAGGAACGCCGCGGCGTTCAGCCGGACGCGCTCGGCGAGCAGGGGCGCGACCATGTCCGGGGTGTCGGCCTGGTGCGGGGTGATGACCGCGCCGGTCTCGGACCACAGCGGGTGACCGTCGGGCAGCGGTTCGGGGTCGGTGACGTCGAGGCCGGCCGCGGCGATCTCCCCCGTGCGCAGGGCGTCGACCAGGGCGTCGGTGTCGACGAGTCCGCCGCGCGCGATGTTCACGAGCCGGGCGGAGGGTTTCATGATCCGGAACTGCCGCTCGCCGAAGAGCTTCGCGGTGCCCGAGGTCATCGCCGCCGCGATCATCACGACGTCGGCGTCGGGCAGGACCCGGTCGAGCTCGTCGGTGGTGACGGTCCGCGCGGCTCCCGGGACGGGGTCGGGCGAGCGGCGCACGACGGTGACGTCGACGTCGAACGGCGCGAGCAGCCGGAGGTACTCGAGCGCGATCCCGCCGGCACCGATCACGACGACGTTCCGCCCGTACAGCGAGACACCCTCGGGCTCGGTCGCCCACGACGACGCACGGGCGCGCTTCTGCAGGACCCGGAGCGTGCCGAGGGTCAACGCCAGCGCGTGCTCGGCGACCGGCTCCGCGTACGCACCCTTGGCCGAGGTGAACAGTACGCGGTCGCCGTGCTCCTGGATCAGGTGTGCGAAGGCGTCGACGCCGGCGAACGGCAGCTGCACCCAGCCCACCCCGGGTGCGGACGACAGGGCGTCGGCGAGACCGGACGGGTCGCGGGGGTCGAGCCAGACGACCCCGCGGGTGTCGGCGTCGAGCGGCGCGACGGTGCCCCCGGCCTCGGTCACGGCGTCCACGTGCAGGTCCGTCGGCTCCGGCAGCACGGCGACGGGCCCGGGCTGCGGGGCCTCGATCGGCAGCGGTGCACCCGACGTGGGGACGACGGCGCGGTGACCCCGTGGGCCCTGGTCCGGGGTGCTCATGCGTTCTCCTGACGGTCGGTGCGCGGGCCGGTGCCGGCGGCGAGCGGACGGCGCGGCGCCGACGAACGGCGGGACGTGCTCGGTGCCGGACGACGCTTCACCCCGCGGGCCGCGGTCGAGGCGAGGGTCTTCACGTAGGGGTCGACGGGGTTGTCGAGGACCTCGTCGAAGGTGCCGAGCCCGACGAGCCGGGCATCGGCCATCACGGCGACGCGGTCGGCGAGGGCGCGGGCCTCGCGCAGGTCGCTGGACACGACGACGGCCGAGAACTGCCGGCCGCGCTGCAGGGTCGCCAGGGCCTCGAGCACGGACTGCCGCACGAGCACGTCGACGCCGCGTGCCGGTTCGTCCGCGACCAGCAGCTGGGGCTCGAGCACGAGCGCCTTCGCCAGGGCGACACGCTGGCGCTGACCGCTCGAGAGCTCCCACGTGTTCAGGCGCATCGCCCCGAGCGGCAGGTGCACCGCGTCGAGCAGCCGGGCCACGATGAGCCCGGCCTCGCGCCGGTCGAACCGGCGGTCGCGTGCGTAGATCGGTTCGGCGACGGCCTCGCCCACGGTCAGGTCCGGGCTGAGCCGGTCGGCGCCGTCCTGCGGCAGGTAGCCGATCCGACCGCTCAGCCGTTCGAGCTTGCGCGACGAGGGACGGAGGCCCCGGGTCTTCTGGCCGAGCACGGTCAGCTCGCCGCCGACGATGTGCCGACGGAGGGCCCCCTCGCCCTCGCCGTGGGATCCGAGCTGGCCGGCGATGGCGGCGGCGAAGGTCGACTTGCCCGAGCCCGACTCACCGAGCAGGGCGAGGATCTCCCCCTGCCGGACCGTGAGGCTCACGCCGTCGACGGCCCGGATGGACTCGCCCCCGCGTCCGCCCCGGTACTCGATCGACACGTCGTCCGCGACGACCGCCGGTCCGTTGACCGCGATCATGGGTCCCCTTCCACGCCGCCCCCTGGCGGCGGTTCGCGACGGACCGCCCTGGCAGGTCCGTCGTGCGTACAGCAGTGGAGCCGACCACCCTGGAGGCCCGGCGTGCGTCGACGACGCTGGCCGGGCCTCCAGGGTGGGTCGCCCCGGGTCAGGACCCGGCGTGCTCCAGTCGCTCCAGCGTACGCCGTCGCTCCGCCTGCTCCGCTGGATCCGGCACCGGCAGCGACGCGAGGAGCCGCTGCGTGTAGGGGTGCTGCGGCGCGCCGAGGACCTGCGCCGTCGTGCCCGTCTCGACCAGGTCGCCGCGGTACAGCACCGCGATCCGGTCGGACAGCGCGCCGACGACCGCGAGGTCGTGGCTGATGAACAGCGAGGCGAAGCCGAGGTCCTGCTGGAGCTCGAGGAAGAGCTCGAGCACGCGCGCCTGCACGGACACGTCGAGCGCACTCGTCGGCTCGTCGGCGATGAGCAGCTTCGGCCGGAGCGCGAGCGACCGGGCGAGCGACGCGCGCTGGCGCTGCCCACCGGAGAGCTCGTGCGGGTAGCGGTCGCCGTACGCGGCCGGCAGCTGCACGGCCTCGAGCAGCTCGTCGACCCGCTTGCGCGCGGCACGGGGGCTCGAGACCTCCTTGTGCACGACCAACGGCTCGGCGACGCACTCCGCGATCGTCAGCAGCGGGTTGAACGAGGTCGCCGGGTCCTGGAACACGAACCCGATGTCCTTCCGCAGGTGCTTGAAGTCGCGTTCGCGGTACCCGAGCATCTCGGCGCCGAGGACCTTGAGCGAGCCGCCGGTGACCTTCGTCAGGCCCGCCATGGCCCGGCCGATCGTGGTCTTGCCGGAGCCGGACTCCCCCACCAGGCCGAGGACCTCTCCCGGGCGGATCGCCAGGTCGACGCCCTTGACGGCCTTGAACGCCGGCGATCCGAGCCGCCCGGGGTACTCGATCTCGAGCCCCTTCGCCTCGACCAGCGGTGTGACGTCCTCGGAGATCGCGGCGCGTCGGGCCACCCCGGTGGACGCCTCGAGCCGGGGCACCGCCGCGAGCAGCCGCCTGGTGTAGTCGGCCTGCGGCGTCGCGAACAGCGCCGTCGCCGTGGCCTCTTCGACGATCTCGCCCTGGTACATCACGGCGACGCGGTCGGCCAGGTCGGCGACCACGCCCATGTTGTGCGTGATGACGACGATCGCGGTACCGAACTCGTCACGGCAGCGGCGCAGCAGGTCGAGGATCTCGGCCTGCACCGTCACGTCGAGCGCCGTCGTCGGCTCGTCCGCGATGATGACGCTCGGCTCCAGGGCCAGCGCGCTCGCGATGACCACGCGCTGCTTCTGCCCGCCGGAGAACTGGTGCGGGTAGTGGTCGACGCGGGTCTCGGGGTCGGGGATGCCGACGCGACCGAGGTAGTCGATGGCCTTCGCCCGTGCCTCCTTCTTCGACATGCCGCCGTGGGCGCGGAGCCCCTCGGCGATCTGCCACCCGACGGTGAAGACCGGGTTGAGCGCGGTCGACGGTTCCTGGAACACCATCGCCCCGGCCGTTCCGCGCAGGCTGCGGAGCTTCTGCGCACCGACGCTCACCACGTCGGTGCCCTCGAGCAGCACCGCGCCGCCGAGCGTCGCCGTCTCCGGCATGAGCCGCAGCATGCTGCGCGCCGTGACGGACTTGCCCGAGCCGGACTCGCCGACGAGGGCGAGCACCTCGCCGGGGCGCACGTCGAGGCTGACGCCCTTGACCGCGTCGACGGCGCCGCCGTCGGTCGCGAACGTGACGGTCAGGTCGTCCACGACGACGACGGGCTCGGTGGTGGTGTCGCCCGGTTGCAGGCGGGTGGTCGGGGTCATGCGCCCGTCCCTTCCGTGTCGTTCCCGGCGTTGCGCGGTGCCTCGGCGTCGCGCGCGTCGCGTGTTTCCCGCGTTTCTCTCGTGGACACGAGTTGCTTCAGGCGTCGGCGTGCACGCAGGCGGGGATCGGAGATGTCGTTCAGGCTCTCGCCGATGAAGGTCACACCGAGCACGAGCACCACGATCGCGACACCCGGGTAGACACCGGTCCACCAGACGCCGCTCGCGACGTCCGAGAGCGCGCGGCTCAGGTCGTAGCCCCACTCGGCGCCGGACGTCGGGCCGATGCCGAACCCGAGGAAGCCGAGGCCGGCCAGGGTCAGGATCGCGTCGCTCGCGTTGAGCGTCAGGATGAGCGGCAGGGAACGGGTCGAGTTCCGCAGGACGTGCCGCGTCATGATGCGCCACGGGTTCGTGCCCATCACGCGCGCCGACTCGACGAACGCGTCGTTCTTCAGCCGGACGGCCTCGGCACGGACCACGCGGAAGTACTGCGGCACGTAGACGACGGTGATCGAGATCGCCGCCGCGATGATGCCGCCCGAGTAGCTCGAGTTGCCGCCGGAGATGACGATGGACACGATGATCGCGAGCAGCAGCGACGGGAACGCGTAGATGGCGTCGGCCACGACCACCAGGACGCGGTCGAGCCAGCCGCCCAGGTACCCGGAGACCATGCCGAGCAGGACGCCGACGATGATCGAGACGATCACGGCGACGATGACGACGAGCACGGCCGTGCGGGCTCCGTAGAGCACGCGGCTGAACACGTCGAAGCCGCCGACCGTGGTGCCCCAGATGTGCTCGGCACTCGGTGCGCCCGTGCGCGGGAAGCTCTGCCCGTCCGCGCCCTGCAGCTGGCCGAAGCCGTACGGGGCGAGGAGCGGTGCGAAGACCGCGACGAGCAGGTAGAGGGCGCAGATGACCACGCCGACGATGAGCATGGCGCGCTGCCAGCCGGTGCTCCGGCGGAGCTGGACCACCACGGGGAGCCGCTTCCAGAGCGGCTCGTGGCGGTCGACGAGGGTGGTGTCGACCATCGTCAGAACCTCACTCTCGGGTCGATCAGGGCGGCGACGACGTCGACGATGAAGTTGGTCACCGCGACGATCACCGCCAGCATCGCGACGATGCCCTGCACCGCGACGAAGTCACGGGCCGACAGGTACTGGTTGAGCTCGAAGCCCAGGCCGCGCCACCCGAAGGTCGTCTCGGTGAGCACCGAGCCGCCCAGGAGCATCGCGATCTGCAGCCCCATCACGGTGATGATCGGCACGAGGGCCGGACGGAACGCGTGGGTGCGGACGAGCCGCGATTCGCGCACGCCGCGGGACCGGGCGGCGTCGACGTACTCCGAGCCGAGCGACCCGATCATGTTCGCGCGCACCAGGCGCAGGAAGATGCCCGCCGTCAGCAGACCGAGCGTCAGCGCGGGCAGGACGGCGTGCTGCAGCACGTCGCCGATGACCGCGGCGTTGCCGGTGCGGAGCGCGTCGATGATGTAGATGCCGCTCGCGCCCGGGATGCCGTCGAGGATGAGCGACACGCGGGTCGAGGCACGGTCGCCGAGGGGCAGCCAGCCGAGCCACACCGAGAAGACGAGCTTGAGCAGCAGACCACCGAAGAACACCGGCGTGGCGTAGGTCAGGATCGCGAGCGCACGGAGCAGCACGTCCGGCCACTTGTCGCGCGTGTACGCGGCGAGCATGCCGAGCGGGATGCCGAGCACGAGCGCGACGATGAGCGCGTAGAACACGAGCTCCGCGGTCGCGCCGCCGTACGTGACGATGATGTCGGTGATCGGACGGTTGTCCGTCGACGAGGTGCCGAAGTCACCGCGCAGGATGTTGCCGAGGTACTCGAAGTACTGCACGAGCACCGGCCGGTCGTACCCGGCGGCGTGCAGGCGTTCCTGCAGCTGGCTCGGCGTGAGACGACCGCCGACCGATGCGGTGATCGGGTTCCCGATGACGCGCATCAGGAAGAACACGAGCGTCACCAGGATGAAGACGGTCGGGATGATGAGGAGGAACCTGACGAGGATGTACCGGCCGAGTCCGCCGCCACTGTTCTTGGCACTGCGTTGTGCCTGTGGCTTGGTGGGATCGGTGCCGTTCACGTCCTGCGTCGCCTCGGGAGTGCTGAGGGTCACGGGGTGTGTGCCTTTCGTCGCCGTTGCACAGGCACGCGGGCGTTCCTCGTGGGAACGCCCGCGGCCTGCACGTGGGGCTTGGTGCTACTTGCTCAGGGTGGCGTACCGGAACTTGAACGAGGCGTCGAGGGTCAGGCCCTTGACGTCCTTGCCGGCGACCGCGACGGACTTGCCCTGCAGCAGCGGCAGCGTCGAGATCTGGGTGGCCTCGCGCTCCTGGGCCTGCTCGATCAGGTCAGCACGCTTGTCCGTGTCGGACTCGGCCTGCTCCTTCGCGATGAGGTCCTGGATCTCCGGGTCGTCGTAGTGGTTCTGGACGAAGTTCTCCTTGGTGAAGAACGGCGACAGGTAGTTGTCGGCGTCGGAGAAGTCCGGGAACCAGCCGAGCTGGTACACGGGGTAGGCGTCCTTGGTGCGCTCCTGCGCGTAGGTCGTGTAGACCGTCGACTGGATGTTGACGGTGAACAGACCGGAGTCCTCGAGCTGCTGCTTGAGCAGCGCGTACTCGTCGTCCGAGGCCGAACCGTAGTGGTCGGGCGCGTACTGGATGTCGAGCTGCACCTTGCCCGTGACGCCGGCGTCGGACAGCGTCTTCTTCGCCTTGGACACGTCCGCGCCGCCGTCGCCGTCGCCGTACATCTCCTTGAACGGCTGGACCGCGCCGGTCAGGCCGTCCGGGACCATCGAGTACAGCGGGGTGAAGGTGTCGTTGTAGACCTCCTTCGCGAGCTGGGCACGGTCGACGACGTCGGCAGCGGCCTGACGCACGGCCAGGGCCTTCGCCTCGTCGGCGTCGTCCTGCCCGGTGCCGAACGGCTGGGTCTTGAAGTTGAAGACCACGTAGCGGATCTCGCCGCCGGGGCCGTCGGTGACCTTGAGGGAGTCGTCCTTGCGCAGGTCCGAGATGTCGGTCGGCGTCAGGGAGCGGTACGCCACGTCGACGTCGCCCTTCTGCACGGCGAGCTTGAGGTCGGTCTCCTTGGTGTAGTAGCTGGCGGTGACCTCGTCGGTCTTCGCCTTGCCGAGCAGGCCGTCGTACTTCGGGTTCGTCTTGTACTGGATCGTGTCGTTCTCCTTGTAGGAGCTGATCTGGTACTGGCCGGCGAAGGCCTTGCCCTTGACGATGTCGTCGGCGCTGGTGAGCTTCGTCGCGCTGAAGACGTCCTCGTCGACGATCGGACCCGCGGGGCTCGAGAGCACCTGCGGCCAGGTCTGGTCGGCGTGGTCGAGGTTGAACACCACGGTGGTGTCGTCCGGGGTGTCGATGCTCTTGAGGTTGGCCAGCAGCGACTGCGGACCGTTCTCGTTGTTGATCTTCAGCTCGCGGTCGAACGAGAACTTCACGTCGCTCGACGTGAGCTTGTTGCCGTTCGCGAACTCGAGCCCGTCCTTGAGGGTGACCTCGTAGGTGGTCGGGTTCGTGAACTCCGCCTTCGTGGCGATGTCCGGCTCGACGTCCGGACTCCCCACGGGCGTGTTCATCAGGAACGGGAACACCTGGTTCTGCACGGCGAAGGAGCCGTTGTCGTAGGAACCGGCCGGGTCGAGGGACGTGATCTTGTCCGTCGTCCCGATGCTCAGGCCGTTCAGTTCGGTGTCACTCACGCTGCTGCTCGCGCAGCCGGTCAGCACCAGCGCCGTCGCTGCTGCACCGGCGCCGAGCGCGATGCCGCGCTTGCCCCACTTGGTCACGGATGCCATGTCCGCTGCCTCTCTGGTCATGATTGCAAGAGTCCTGAGCCGGAGGGTGGTACGTCTGTGTGCCCGGCCAGGAACGCTCATTGGTATCACCCTGTCACGGAACAGAACGAACCGGGGGCGATTTGTTTACACCGCTGTAATGCACGGGCCCGTCGCGTGATGCATGATTCCGCCGGAGTCGAGCGGCGCGTCACGCACGAATGTTGCGTGGTGCAACCTGGGTCGTCGGGCGCTCGTTCCCGGTCGTGCCCGCCCCCAGAGCGCCCGAACTGCCGTCCGACGGGCCGCCAGCCGACGGTTCGTGCCACCTCGGTGGTGCGCTGGCGGCGCGTCGTGCGACCTCGCACACCCCGGCCTGGAGGCCCGCCCCACGTCCGTCCGCCCCGCCCGGCGCCCCCGGCCGACTGGTCACGACTCCCCGCCCGCCACACCCCGAGCGGTCACGTCCCGTCGGCCGGACCCCGCCCAGCCGACGGTCTGCGACCACTCGACGCCCCACACGCGACGCGTCACGACCACTCACGCACCCCCGAGAACACACGAACTGCCGCTCGCAGCCTCGCCGGGCGACAGTTCGCGCGACCCCGGCGAAGCGCACGCAGCGCGTCGTGCGACCTCGTGCACCTCCGGCACCGGCCGCGCGAAGAGGGCTAGGACGCCTCCGCGTCGGCGCGCAACCGCATCCGCTGCCCGTCGATGTCGACGAGCTGCCGCTGGATCTCGGCGCGACGCTCGGCCTGCTCGTGCGGGTCGGCGCGCTGCAGCTGGCCGAGCAACGAGGCCTTGCGGGCGAGCAGGTCGCGCTCGACCAGGGCCACGACGATGCTCCGGCAGTAGGCAGCCAGGTCCTCGGCGTTGCGCGCGGGGATCGGTGCGAGGGCGAGTTCGTGCGTCAGGGTGCGGAGGGGCGCCGGCACGTCGGCGAGCAGCCGGTCGAGCCAGTCCCCCGCGCCGATGACGTCGACGTTGGCGACCACGGCGTCCCGCACGGCGGCGAGCATCGGCGTCGAGAACGTGGCCGACGCGGCGAGCCCGAGCATCGGTGCCCCGACGGACGTGGGCTGCTGCACCATCGCCATCACGGCGTCGCGCTCCATGCGGCTGATCGGGTCGTTCGGCAGCGAACGGATCCCGGCGACGGGCTCGTCGGGGGTGTCGGCCCCGTCGGTACCGGTTCCGGCACGGCCGTCGCGCCCCGAGCCCGAGGACCGGTCGTCCTGCCCGGCGGACCCCGCACGACGCCGGGCGGTCTCGACCGACCGACGGACCTCGGGGATCTCCATGCCGAGCCAGCCGGCGAGTTCGCGCACGTAGCCCTGTGTCAGTGAGCGGTCGCGGATACCGGCGAGCACGGGGGCAGCAGCGCGCAGCGCACCGACGCGCCCCTCGACCGTCTCGAGGTCGTGGCCGTCGAGGGTGCGGCGGATCATGAACTCGAACATGGGGCGCTTGTTCGTGACCAGTCGGCGGATGGCGTCGTCACCGCGGGCGAGCCGGAGGTCGCACGGGTCGAGCCCGCCGGGCGCCACGGCGACGTAGGTCTGGGCGGCGAAGCGCTGTTCTTCCGCGAAGGCACGCGAGGCGGCACGCTGCCCGGCCTCGTCGGGGTCGAACGTGAACACGACCTCACCGTTGGCGTTCGGGTCGGCGCCGGCCAGGTCACCGAGCATCGGGCGCAGCACCTTGATGTGGTCGACGCCGAACGACGTGCCGCAGGTGGCGACGGCGGTCGTGACACCGGCGACGTGACACGCCATCACGTCGGTGTAGCCCTCGACGATGACGACCTGCTTCTGCTTCGAGATGTCGCGACGGGCCAGGTCGAGCCCGTAGAGCACCTGGCTCTTGTGGTAGATCGGGGTCTCGGGCGTGTTGAGGTACTTGGGACCCTTGTCGTCCTCGAGCAGGCGGCGCGCCCCGAAGCCGATGGTCGCCCCGGTGACGTCGCGGATCGGCCACATCAGCCGCCCGCGGAACCGGTCGTACGGCGAGCGGTCACCCTGGCTGACCAGGCCGGCGGACACGAGTTCTTCCATCGTGAAGCCGCGTCCGCGCAGGTGGTCCTTGAGCATGTCGTAGGACTTCGGCGCGAACCCGACGCCGAAGTGCTGGGCGGCCGAGGGGTCGAACCCGCGCTCCCCCAGGAACCGGCGGGCGGGGTCGGCGGCAGCGGTGGTGAGCTGCCCCGTGAAGTACTCGAGCGCGGCTTCGTTCGCGGCGATCAGCCGGGCCCGGGTGTTGTAGTCGGTGCGCGGCCCGTCGCCCTCTTCGTAGTGCAGGGTGAAGCCGATCTTCGCGGCAATGCGCTCGACGGCCTCGGCGAAGGTGGTGTGGTCCTGCGCCATGATGAAGCTGAAGACGTCGCCGTCCTCGCCGCAGCCGAAGCAGTGGTAGCGGCCGACCTGGGGTCGGACGTGGAACGACGGCGAGCGTTCGTCGTGGAAGGGGCAGAGGCCCTTCATCGACCCGACGCCCGCGTGCTTCAGCGTGACGTAGTCGCCCACGACGTCGGCGATGTTGACACGCGAGCGGACCTCGTCGATGTCGTTCCGCGCGATCCTGCCAGCCACCCCTCGATCCTAGTTCGTGGGACCGACGTCGACGGACCGGTCAGACGGCGATGTGGACCGGGTCACGGTCACCCACCACCAGACGTCGGTGCCACGCGAGTGCGCCCTGGTCGGTCAGGCTCGCGACCTGGTCGACGATGGCACGCAGTCGGCCGGCGTCGTCGCCCGCGGCGTGCCAGTCGGCGGCGAAGCCGGGCTCGAGGTCGGACGCACCCGTCGCCGCCAGCGCGTCGAGCAGTTCGGTGAGCACGCGGCGCTGGTCTTCGTACACGGGCTGGCGGTCGCCGTGGGTCATCACGAAGGCCGCGACGATGCCCTTGAGCACCGCGATCTCGCCGATGATCTCGGGCGGGGTGACGACCGACGCGGCGAACCGCACGAGCGACCCCGAGGCGTAGGACTCGCGGGTGGCCGTCGTGGCGGTGCGCGCGAAGCGTCCGATCAGTTGCGACGTCAGGTTCTTCAGGCGTGCGGCATCGCGTCGGGAGCCGTCGTACGCGGTCATCCAGAGCGGCAACTCGCGCAGGCGGTCGAACGCCTCGAGCAGCTCGTCGCGGCTCAGGTCGTCACCGACCCAGGCGTGCATGGCGGTCACGATGTCGTTCTCGCCGACGCGGTCACCCAGCGCCGCGACGTCGATGAACCCGGCGACGACGGCGTCCTCGAAGTCGTGCACGGAGTACGCGATGTCGTCGGCGAGGTCCATGACCTGCGCTTCGATGCAGCGCTGGCGACGCGGGGCGCCGGCGCGGAGCCACTCGAAGGCGTCGTGGTCGTCGTCGTAGAAGCCGAACTTGGTGCGTCCGGAGGACGACTCCGAGACCCCTTGCGCCGCCGGCCACGGGTACTTGCAACTGGCGTCCAACGACGCGCGGGTCAGGTTGAGCCCGTACGGACGGTCGACGTCGGAGCCCGGCCGGACGCCGTAGACCTTCGGCTCGAGCCGCGTCAGCAGCCGGAGCGTCTGCGCGTTGCCCTCGAAGCCCCCGATGCCGGTGGCCCAGGCGTTCACGGCGGTCTCGCCGTTGTGCCCGAACGGCGGGTGCCCGATGTCGTGCGCCAGGCACGCGGTGTCGACCACGTCGGGGTCGAGCCCGAGCGAGTCGGCGAGCTCGCGGCCGACCTGCGCGACCTCGAGCGAGTGGGTCAGCCGGTTGCGGGCGAAGTCGAGCCCCGCCGTCGGGCTGAGCACCTGGGTCTTGGCGGCCAGACGCCGGAGGGCACTGGAGTGCAGCAGTCGGGCACGGTCACGGGCGAAGTCCGAGCGGCGGTTGCCGTGTTCTTCGGGGAGCCAGCGCTCGGCGTCGGCCGGGCCGTACGAGGCGGTGGCGCTCATCCGCCGCTGTGGTGCAGCTCGGCGGCGGCCAGGACCTTGCGGAACTCGGAGTCGACGTTGCGGCTCTCGAGCCAGCGGTCGGGCAGCGCGGTGCGCTTCGGGTGCCCGGCACGACCGCGCGGCCCCTCGGCGTCCGCACCCGGATACGGCGCGTCGTGGTCGAGCTGGCCGAGGAAGTCGTCGATCTCCTGCAGGCTCGACGCCATCGCCAGTCCGGCCCGGACGTCGCTGCCGATCGGGTACCCCTTGAAGTACCAGGCCACGTGCTTGCGGATGTCGCGGCAGGCGTGTTCTTCGTCGCCGAAGAACTCGACGAGCAGCTCGGCGTGCCGGCGGAACCCGTCGGCGACCTCGCCCAGGGACGGCATGTACCGGAGCCCCTCGCCACGGAACGCCGCGGCCAGGTCACCGAACAGCCACGGACGGCCGAGGCAGCCACGCCCGACGACCACGCCGTCGGCACCGGTCTCGTCGATCATCCGGAGCGCGTCGGCGGCCGACCAGATGTCGCCGTTGCCGAGGATCGGGATGTCGGTGACGGTCTCCTTCAGCGTGGCGATCGCGGACCAGTCGGCGTGGCCGGAGTAGTGCTCGTTCGCGGTGCGGGCGTGCAGCGACACCGCGGCGACACCGGCGTCGCGCGCGATGCGTGCGGCGTCGAGGTAGGTCAGGTGGTCCTCGTCGATGCCCTTGCGCATCTTCACCGTGACGGGGACGTCGCCCGCGGCACGCACGGTCTTGGTGACGAGTTCGCGGAACAGGTCGAGTTTCCAGGGCAGGGCCGCACCGCCGCCCTTGCGGGTGACCTTGGGCACCGGGCACCCGAAGTTCAGGTCGATGTGGTCGGCACGGTCCTCGCCCACCAGGATCGACGCCGCTTCGGCCACGGTGTTCGGCTCGACGCCGTACAGCTGGATCGATCGCGGGGTCTCGGACTCGTGGTGCTGGATGAGCTGCATCGACACGGGGGTCCGTTCGACCAGCGCCCGTGAGGTGATCATCTCGCACACGTAGAGCCCGGCGCCGTACTCGCGGCACAGCCGGCGGTACGCCATGTTCGTGATCCCGGCCATCGGCGCGAGCACCACCGGCACGTCGACCTCGATCGGGCCGATGCGCAGGGGGCCGCCGACTCGCGAGGCGGGTGCTTGTGTGATCGTCATACCTGTCCCATCTTCCCACGTCGGTGCGCGCCGGTAGCGTTCTCCACATGACGACCGACGCCAGCACCCGGTTCGACGCCGACGCCCGGGCCCGTGGCCTGCCGGTCGAAGTGGTCGAGCGCCCGGCCGCGAACTCCCTGCACGAGGCCGCCGAACTGCTCGGCATCGAGCCCGGCGACATCGTCAAGACCCTGGTGGTGAAGCGCCACGACGGCGGGTTCCTGCTCGCCCTGGTGCCCGGTGGCCGCAGCATCGCCTGGAAGAAACTCCGCACGGTCGTCGGCGTCAACAAGCTCTCGATGCCCGACGCCGCCACCGCGCTCGAGGCGTCCGGCTACGAGCGCGGCACCATCACCCCGATCGGTGCCACGGGCGACCTGCCGGTGTACGCCGACGAACGCATCGCCGGCCGCCGGGTCGCCCTGGGCGCCGGCCGGCACGGTGCGAGCGCCTTCGTCGACGCCGACGAGCTCGTCGCCGCCTACGGCGCGACCGTCGCCGACATCACCGACGAGGAACCGCAGCGCGGCTGACGCAGCCGTCAGTCCGGCACCTCGGACCAGTCACCCTCGGCCCCGGCGAACGAGCCGGCGTCGATCAGGCACGCGTCGCCCTCGCAGACCGGCGCACCGCCGGGCGTGACGAGCGTCAACAACGCGGGACGGGCCTCCAGGCCGGGAACGCCGGGAACGCCGGGAACGCCGGGAGAACCGGAGACGCCCGGCAGCCCCGTGAGCGCGTCCGGTACGGACGGCACCGACGTCACGGCCTGGAGGCGCGCCGCGCCCTGGTCGCTGATGGTCATGTCCGTCATCGGGTCACCGCCACGTCCGCGCTCGCGTCGTCCGCAGCGCGCTCGGCCGCCGAGGCGACCTCCTCCGGCGTGGTCTCGCGGAGCGCGACCACCTGGCGGAGCACCTGCTCGAACGCCGTGGGGTCCTGGGCGCCGGAGACGCCGTACTTGCCGTCGATGACGAAGAACGGCACGCCGTTGATCCCGTACGCCTGCGCCTGGGCCTGGTCGGCGCGGACCGCAGCGAGCTGGGCGTCGTCGCGCAGGGTGCTGAGGACCTCGTCGCGGTCGAGGCCGATCTCCGCCGCCAGGTCGGCGAGCGAGGACTCCTGTCCGACGTGCTCGCCGCGCTCGAAGTAGGCGGTGAACAGGCGCTCGACCATCTCGAGCTGCTTGCCGTGCTGCTTGGCGAGGTGGATGACCTGGTGGGCCTTCACCGTGTTGGTGTGGTGCATGGCCTCGAAGTCGTAGCTGAGGCCGACGCCCGCGGCGATGGCGGTGACCTGGTCGAGCATCTGCTGCGCCTGGTCGACGGGCATGCCCTTGTGGCCCGAGAGGAACTCGGCCTCGGTGCCCTCGAAGTCGACGGGGGTGTCGGGGCTCAGCTCGAAGGAGTGGTACTCGACCTCGACGGGGCGGCCCTCGCTCGAGGCGCCGAACGCGGCGACGCCGGCCTCGAACTTGCGCTTGCCGATGTAGCACCAGGGGCAGGCGATGTCCGACCAGACATCGACCTTCACGGAGTCGTTCATGCTCAGCCCAACGCGCGGCGTGCGCGCGCATTCCCGGGCCGGCAGCAAGACACCGGTGTTCGCAGGTCGAACACCCGACTGCGGGTGTGCAACGCACGAACACCGGTGTCTTGCGGAAGGACGAACCCCTACGCGCCGAGCAACCGCTGCGCCAGGTACCCCTGCAGCTGGTCGAGCGAGACGCGCTCCTGGCCCATGGTGTCGCGCTCGCGCACCGTCACGGCCTTGTCCTCGAGCGTGTCGAAGTCGACCGTGATGCAGAACGGCGTGCCGATCTCGTCGTGGCGACGGTAGCGACGGCCGATCGCACCGGCGTCGTCGAAGTCCACGTTCCAGTTCTTGCGCAGGTCGTCGGCCAGACCGCGGGCGGCGGGCGAGAGCTGCTCGTTGCGCGACAGGGGCAGGACGGCGGCCTTCACCGGGGCCAGGCGCGGGTCGAGGCGCAGGACCGTGCGCTTGTCGACACCGCCCTTCGCGTTCGGCGCCTCGTCCTCGTGGTAGGAGTCGAGCAGGAACGCCATGAGCGCACGGGTCAGACCGAACGACGGCTCGATGACGTACGGCACGTACTTCTCGTTGGCGGCCTGGTCGAAGAAGCGGAGGTCCTGGCCGGACGCCTCGATGTGGTTGTTCAGGTCGAAGTCGGTGCGGTTCGCGACGCCCATCAGCTCGCCCCACTCCGAGCCGGTGAAGCCGAAGCGGTACTCGATGTCGGCGGTGGCGTCGGAGTAGTGCGCCCGCTCGCCGTCCGGCACGTCGAAGCGACGCAGGTTCTCCGGGTCGATGCCGAGGTCGGTGTAGAACGCCACCGAGTCGGCGATCCACTGCTCGTAGTGCTCCTCGGCCGAGGTCGGCGGCACGAAGTACTCGATCTCCATCTGCTCGAACTCGCGCGTGCGGAAGATGAAGTTGCCGGGCGTGATCTCGTTGCGGAACGCCTTGCCGACCTGACCGATGCCGAACGGGGGCTTCATGCGGCTCGTCGTGACGACCTGCGCGAAGTCGACGAAGATGCCCTGCGCCGTCTCGGGGCGCAGGAAGTTCAGGCCCTCTTCCGACTCGACCGGGCCGAGGTAGGTCTTGAGCATCCCGGAGAACTCGCGGGGCTCGGTCCACTCGCCGCGGGTGCCGCAGTTCGGGCAGGCGACCTCGGCCATGCCACCCTCGGGGGCGCGGCCCTTCTTCGCCTCGAACGCCTCGAGGAGGTGGTCCTCGCGGAACCGGTGGTGGCAGTGCAGGCACTCGACCAGCGGGTCGGTGAAGGTCGCGACGTGCCCGGAGGCCTCCCACACCTTGCGGGGCAGGATCACCGCGGAGTCGAGCCCGACCATGTCCCCACGGCCGCGGACGAACCGCTGCCACCACTGGCGCTTGATGTTCTCCTTGAGCTCCACACCGAGGGGCCCGTAGTCCCATGCGGAGCGGGAGCCTCCGTAGATCTCACCCGACTGGAAGACGAAGCCGCGGCGCTTGGCCAGGGCGATGACGCTGTCGAGACGGGAGGGCTGTGCCAAAGGGTGCTCCAGAGGTCGCCGAGCTGGGTGCTCGGTGCGGAAACGGTCCGGGCAAGACTACCGGCGATCCTGGCCCGGGAGGCCCGCCACGGGTCCGCCCTCCACGCTCACCGCGCCGACGTGCCCGGCCCCACCCCGCCGAGCGCGGCCACGACGTCGGTCACGTCGGACTCGTCGTTCCACAGGTGGAACGCGATGCGCAGTCGCCCGGCACGCCCCGAGGCGGTGACGCCTGCGGCGGTGAGGGCCCGGAGGGCCGCCCCGTCGGCGTCCGCGAACGTCACGATCGCCTGCCCGTCGCCCTGCCGAGGCGACCCGAGGGCGTCGCACAGCCGATCCGCGAGACCGGTGGCGTGCCTCCAGACCGCCCGCTGATCGAGCACGACCGCGTGTTCGAGCGCGGCCACGGCACCGGGCCACGCCTGCCAGGCCGGCGAGACGTCGAAGCGACGCGCGTCGTCGGCCAGGTGCATGGCGGGGCCGTAGCAGGAGGACCAGACGTCCTGGCCCGCGTACCAGCCGGCCTGCACCGGGCGGAGCCGGCCGAGGGCGGTGTCGGAGAGCGTCATGAAGGCGACGCCGCGCGGAGCGCAGAGCCACTTGTAGGTGTGCGTGAGCGTCACGTCGAACGCTGCGGCGTCGACGGGCAGCACGCCGGCGGCCTGCGTGAGGTCACAGAGGGTCAGGGCGCCGACGCGACGGGCGGCGGCCACGACCGGGTCGGGGTCGGTGACCACGCCGGTCGCGGACTGCACCGCGGACCACGCGACCAGGGCGGTCTCGGGCCCGACCGAGGCGGCGAGCCGCTCGAGCGGGACGCTCCGGACCCGGACGCCGCGGTGCGCCTGGGCGAGGAACGGGAAGACGACCGAGCTGAAGTCGCCGTCGGGGACGACCACCTCGGCGCCGTCCGGCAGCGCGTCGGCGACGACCGCGGCCATCACCGAGGTCTGCGAGCCCGTCGCGACGCGCTCAGCCGGGACGCCGACCAGCGCGGCGAAGAGCGCACGTCCCCGCTCGACCAGCGCGCCGTACCGGGCGGGGGACGTCTCGGCCCGGGACCACGCGTCGAGGTCGGCCCGCTGGGCGGCGAGGGTGCCGCGGGTCGGCAGGCCCGCGGTGCACGCAGCCAGGTAGCCGCGGCCGGCGGGGAAGGAGTCCATGCGGACAGCGTCCTCGTTCCCGTCCCATCACACCAGAGCCGGTCCGTTGTGCCACCGATAACATCGGGTGATGGACGAGATCGATCCCCAGTTGCTCCGGGTCCTGCGCGCCGTGGCCGACGGTGGGTCGATCACCCGCGCCGCCGCCGCGCTCGGGTCGAGCCAGCCGGCCGTCAGCCAGCTGCTGGCCCGGGCCGAGCAGCGTCTCGGCCACGCGCTGGTCCTGCGCGGCGGACGTGGCGCGACCCTCACGCATGCGGGGCAGGTGCTCGCCGACCACGCCCTGCACGTCCAGGCCGCGCTGACCGCGGCGCGCGAGGACCTCGACGCCGTCGGCGGACTCAGCCGTGGCCGGGTGCGACTCGCCGGGTTCCCGAGCGCGTCCTCCGCCCTCGTGCCCGCGGTGCTCGCCCGGCTCGCCGCGACGGCGCCCGGCGTGACGACCTCGTACGTCGAGGTGGAGCCTCCTGAGGCACTCGACCTGCTGCGCGGCGGCGAGGTGGACGTCGCCCTCACCTTCACCTACGTCGGCGACGAGGTCGGGACCACCCCGGACCCGGGCCTCGTCACCCGGGCACTCGGTCGTGACCCGCTCGCGCTGGTGACGCCGGTCGAGCCGGGAGGCGCGGAGCGACTCCGCCCCGCCGGCTCCACCGTCGTGGACCTCGCGTCCCACCACGACGCCCGGTGGATCGGGGGCTGCCCGCGGTGCCGTGGGCACCTGCTCGCCTCGTGCGCGAGCGCGGGGTTCACGCCGGACATCGTGCTGGAGACGGACAACGCGGCCGCGGTGGTGGGACTCGTCGCCGCAGGGCTCGGGGTGGCGCTGCTCCCCCGGCTGGCACTCGCGACGACGGTCATCCCCGCCGGTGTCGCGATCGACCCCGTGGACGACGAGCTCGCCCGGCGTGTCGAGGTCGTCGTCGCCCGTGGTGCCGACCGTGTGCCGAGCGTCCGTGCGGCGCTCGACGCGGTGCGCTCCGCGGCCCACCTGCTCGAGGGGCCGCTGCCGGGCTGAGCCGGGGCGCGCGCCGAGTCTCGGCTGCACGGACACTCCGCGCCGGCCAGACGGCGCAAGCTGTCCGCGGAACCGAGACTCGGTCTCGGCCCGGCGGCCCGGCGGCCGGGCGGCCGGGCCGCGGCCGGGCGGCCGGGCGGCCGGGCGGCCCGGCGGCCGGGCCGCGGCCGGGCGGCTGGGCCGCGGCCGCAGCGGCCGGGGCTAGGCCTTCGGGGTGTCGACCGCGCCGCCGTAGCGTCGGTCGCGGCTGGCGTACTCCTCGATCGCACCCCACAGGTCGGTGCGACGGAAGTCCGGCCAGAGCCGGTCGAGGAACACCATCTCGGCGTAGGCGGACTGCCACAGCAGGAAGTTGCTCGTGCGCTGCTCCCCCGAGCTCCGGAGGAACAGGTCGACGTCGGGCATCTCGGGCACGTACAGGCGCTTGGCGAGTGCCTTCTCGGTGACCTGGCTCGGCTTCAGGCGTCCGGCGGCGACGTCCTCGGCCATGCCCCGCACGGCGTCGACGATCTCGTTCCGGCCGCCGTAGTTCACGCACATCGTCAGCGTGAGGACGTCGTTGCCCGCCGTCATCCGCTCGGCGGTCTCGAGCTCGTCGATCACGCTCCGCCACAGCCTCGGACGCCGACCCGCCCACCGCACCTTGACGCCCCACTGGTGCAGCTGGTCACGGCGACGGCGGATGACGTCGCGGTTGAAGCCCATCAGGAAGCGGACCTCTTCCGGGGAGCGCTTCCAGTTCTCCGTCGAGAACGCGTACGCGGACACGTGCCCGACGCCGATCTGGATCGCCCCGGCGACGACGTCGAGCAGCGAGGCCTCGCCCGCCTTGTGCCCCTCGATCCGGGTCAGGCCGCGGCCGTTCGCCCACCGGCCGTTGCCGTCCATGACGATGGCCACGTGCTCCGGCACGAACCGGGCCGGGATCGCCGGGGGCGTCTCGCCGGTCCAGTCGATCGGGCGGAACGGTTCGACGTCGTCGGGGCGGCGGGGGCTCATGCGGTGGGGGCTCCTTCGACAGCGGGATCAGGGTCGGGCTCGGGCACGGCGGGTGCCGGGGTCGAGGCCACCGCGCGCGCCGTCGCCTCGGGTCCGCCGTGGGTCTGCGGCACCGGCAGCGGGTGCTCGGAGCGGTCGACGTGCGGCAGGGACCGGAGCGATCGTTCCAGGTGCCACTGGGCGTAGGCCGCGACCACGCCGGAGGCCCGCGAACGCGTCCGCTCGTCGGTGGCGTCGACCGTCGCCCAGTCACCGGCGAGCAGGGAGCCGAGCACCCCGAGCGTCGCCGGGTCGAGCCGCGGCGTCCCCGGGGGCGCCGCACGGTCGGCGACGACACCACCGAGCTGCACCACGAACGCCGAGTGCGGGCCGGGCTCCCCCGTCACCGCACAGTCACTGAACGAGGGGGCCCATCCCGCGATGCTCATCGCGCGGAGCAGGTACGAGTCGAGGGTCGCGCTGGACTGGTGCTCACCGCGCGACAACGACCGGAGCGCCCCGACGAGGAGCAGGTACTGCTGCAGCCCGGCATCGGCCTCGCTCAGTCGGTCGGCGGTCTCGACCATGGCGCTGGCCGCGGTGTACGCGCCGTAGTCGGCGACGATCTGGGCCCCGTACGCGCCGAGGGACTCCGCCTGGGTGACGATGTCGAGCGACCGGCCCTCGTAGAACTGGGCATCGACGACCATGAACGGCTCGAGCCGGCTGCCGAACTTCGACGCGGTCCGCCGCACGCCCTTGGCCACGGCGCGGATCTTGCCGTGCTGCCGCGACAGCATCGTGACGATGCGGTCGGCTTCACCGAGCTTGTGGGTGCGCAACACGACGCACTCGTCCCGGTACAGCGGCATGCCCCCAGTATCCCCCGCCCCGCCGACAGCCGCGCGCGGTGCGGGGCGGCGGCCCGGGGGCTCGAGGGTACCGAGTGGAATCGGGCGTACCTGGTCGGAAGAAACGACCAGGTACGCCCGATCCGACCTGCCATCGCGCGTGACGGGGGAAAGACCGGGCCGGTACCTGGTCGACGCGCCAGCGGCGATCAGGATGTGCCCGGTGGGAGCCTCCCGGCCTGGTCGCGATCTCAGGCCGAGACGAGCTCCGGCGCGCCGGCCGCGGCACCCGCACGCACCGCGCGGTTCACCGCGGACACGATCGCCTTGAGCGACGCCGTCGAGATGTCGGCGTCGATGCCGACGCCCCAGAGACGCACGCCGTCGACGTCGAGCTCGACGTAGGACGCGGCCTTCGCGTCACCGGAGGCGCTCATCGTGTGCTCCGAGTAGTCGTACAACGTGACCTGGACGCCTTGCTCGGCGAGCACCTTCAGGAACGCGTCGATGGGACCGGTGCCGACGGCTTCGGCCGTGACCGCGCCCTCGTCGACCCGGAGTGCCACGGACAGCGAGGTCGTCCCCTCGAAGTCGCTCGACGTCGCCGTCTTGGTGAGCTCGTACCGGCCCCACTTCTCGTCGTCGATCGACGCGGGCAGGTACTCGTCCTGGAACACGTCCCAGATGCGCTGCGACGAGAACTCGCCACCCTCGGTGTCGGTGTGCCGCTGCACGACGCCGGAGAACTCGATCTGCAGCTTGCGGGGCAGGTCGAGGGCGTGGTCGGTCTTGAGCAGGTACGCCACACCGCCCTTGCCGGACTGCGAGTTGACGCGGATGACGGCCTCGTACGACCGGCCGATGTCCTTCGGGTCGACGGGCAGGTACGGCACCGCCCACTCGATCTCGTCGATGTCCTTGCCCGCGGCGGCGGCCTTGGCCTTCATCGCCTCGAACCCCTTGTTGATGGCGTCCTGGTGCGAGCCGCTGAACGCCGTGTACACGAGGTCGCCCGCCCACGGCTGGCGCTCGGGCACCGGCAGCTGGTTGCAGTACTCGACGGTGCGCTTCACCTGGTCGATGTCGGCGAACGAGATCTCCGGGTCGATGCCCTGCGTGAACAGGTTCATCCCGAGGGCGACCAGGTCCACGTTGCCGGTGCGCTCACCGTTGCCGAACAGGCAGCCCTCGATCCGGTCGGCGCCGGCCATGTAGCCGAGCTCGGCGGCCGCGACCGCGGTGCCGCGGTCGTTGTGCGGGTGCAGCGACAGGATGACGTCCTCGCGGTGGGCGAGGCGGCGTGACATCCACTCGATCGAGTCGGCGTAGACGTTCGGTGTGGCCATCTCGACGGTGGCGGGCAGGTTGATGATGACCTTGCGCTCGGGCGTCGGCTCGAAGACCTCGAGGACGGCGTTGCAGATCTCCAGTGCGACCTCGAGCTCGGTGCCCGTGTAGGACTCCGGCGAGTACTCGTAGTAGATCGTCGTGTCGTGCTGCAGCGTCGCCTCGGCGGCCTTGCAGAGCTTCGCACCGGTGACCGCGATGTCCACCACGCCCTGCACGTCGGTGCGGAAGACGACCTCGCGCTGCACGATGCTCGTGGAGTTGTACAGGTGGACGATGGCCTGCTTCGCGCCGTCGATCGCCTCGTAGGTGCGCTGGATGAGGTGCTCGCGCGCCTGGGTCAGCACCTGGATGGTCACGTCGTCGGGGATCGCGCCCTCGTCGATCAGCGACCGGACGAAGTCGAAGTCGGTCTGCGAGGCGCTCGGGAAGCCGACCTCGATCTCCTTGTAGCCCATCCGGACGAGGAGGTCGAACATCGCCCGCTTGCGCTCGGCGTCCATCGGGTCGATGAGCGCCTGGTTGCCGTCACGCAGGTCGACGGCACACCAGCGCGGCGCCTTGTCGATGCGCTTCGTGGGCCAGGTGCGGTCCGGCAGGTCGACACTGATCTGCTCGTGGAACGGGACGTACTTGTGGATCGGCATCCCGGAGGGCTGCTGCGTGTTCTGCATCGTTCTTCGCTTTCGTCGCGTGTTCGTGAGCTCTTGTGGTGCGGCCACGACGGACTCCGCGACGAGGTGGGCCGGAGTGTCAGGCCTCGTCGCGGCAGCGAAGGAGGAGGAGTGCCGAGTACATCGAGACCCACGGTAGCACCGGTGTACCAGGCTGGCGCAAGCGTGTGACGCGGGACCGCCCGGCGCCGTCGAACGGGGTTGCCGAGTGAGGTGCCGAGTGGTCGAGACCTGCCACGGGCCGGTCGCCGAGAGGTCGCGATCTGTCGCCCGTGCCGCGTCCGGACGACGGCTGGTGACACCTCGGCGGACGTGAGCGGCGCGGCGGGGCCGGCCAGGGCACGTCGGTGCGCCCACACGACGACACGGGAGGCCCGGTGCCAGCTGGCAACGGGCCTCCCGTGTCGTCGTGTGGTGCGACCAGGGCGACGGGTCAGTCGACCGCGAGCGCCTCGGTCGGCGGGACGCGCATCGCGCGCCGCACCGGGGCGATGGTGGCGACGACCGCCAGGACCAGCGCGCCGATCACCACGATGCCGATGGTCAGCGGCGGCAGCACCGGTGCCACGGGCGTCCCGAGCGAGCCGAGCAGCGTCTGCCCGCCGACCCAGCCGTACACCGTGCCGAGTGCGAGCCCCGAGACGACGGCCGCGACGACCATCTGCACGGCCTCGGTCACGATCATCCGTCGGACCTGCGCACCGGTCAGGCCGAGCACCCGCAGCAGCCCGAGTTCGCGTCGACGCTGGAGCACCCCGAGCGCCAGGGCGTTCACGACCCCGACGGCGGCGATCACGGCGGAGAACCCGACGATCACGCTGACGACCGCGTTGATCTGCACGAAGAGGTCCCGCTGCGCCTCGATCATCTCGGGCGTGGCAGCCCCCGCGCTCATGGCGCGCATCTCGGTCTCGAGCACGTGCTGCATGATCCCGAGCGCCACCGCGAAGGTCACGAGCAGGGTGACACCGATGACGAGCCCGATGGTCGCCCGCGAGGACCGCCCCGGCGCCCGCATCGCGTTCCGTCCGGCGAGCAGGACGACGGGGTCGTGCGAGCCGATGCGGCCGATGAGCTGCAGCACGGGCGGCATCACGATCGTCGCCCCGACGGCGACCCCCGCGAAGGACACGAACCCGCCGAGCGCTGCCGGCAGGACCGCGACCGGAGACAGTGAGCTCACCGCGAGCCCGAGCAGCATCAGCACCGCGCCACCGGCCATGAGCACGATCGCCCAGACCTTACGGGCCGTCCCGGACCGGAGGTCGTCGTGGCTCGGCTCGACGGACGACGACAGCGCTTCGAGTGGTGTGACGGTGAGCACGCGGCGCGACCCGGCAGCGAAGGCAGCCCAGGTGGCGAGGACGACGGCCACGACCGGCAGGACGAGCTCCCACGGTACGTACGTGTACTCGGCCTCGGGCAGGACCCCGTTGCCCCGGAGGACGACGACGAACAGGGCCGAGAGCGCGGTCCCCACGACGGCGCCGACGACCCCGCCGAGCACGCCGACGACCAGGCCGGTGCGGGTGATCCGCGCACGGAGGGTCGCACCGGTCGCGCCGACGAGCCGCTGCAGGGCGATGATCCGGGTCTGCCCGGCGATCAGGGTGGCGCAGGTGTTCGCGGTGACGATCGCGCCGACGTAGAGCGCGATACCGAGGAACAGCCACCCGACCACCGACAGGATCGCCTTGATCGGACCGAGGTCGGCGACCCCGGCGGCTCGGAGCGCCTCGGTCACGATCCCCGGTGCGATGACGAGGGCGGAGCCGAACGTGGTGCCGAGGGCGGCGACCAGGACGGTGGGGGCGAAGGAGCGGACGCCGTTCACGCTGCTGCCTCCATCCCGAGCATCGTCGTGGAGATCGCGCCGGCGTCCATCGCGGGGCGGTCGGCGACGATCCGGCCGTCCGCCAGGAACAGGATGCGGTCGGCGTTCGCGGCCGCCACCGGGTCGTGCGTCACCATGACGACGCTCTGGCCCCATTCCTGGACGGCACCGCGGAGCATCGCGAGCACGTCGCGTCCGGTGCGGGAGTCGAGCGCGCCGGTCGGTTCGTCGGCGACGACCACCGCCGGCCGCGAAGCGAGCGCCCGTGCGATGGCGACGCGCTGCTGCTGCCCGCCGGAGAGCTGGTGCGGCCGGTGCGTCAGCCGGTTGCCGAGCCCGAGCATCTCGACCAGCCGGTCGATCCAGGCGGTCTCCTCGTGCGAGGGCTTGTGCCCACCGAGCAGGAACGGCAGCCGGATGTTCTCGCTGACGTCGAGCGTCGGGACGAGGTTGAACGACTGGAACACGAAGCCCAGCCGCCGACGACGCAGCTCGGTGAGGTCCTTGTCGCCCAGGGCCGTGATGTCGACGCCGTCGATCTGGATCCGGCCGGCGGACACGGCGTCGAGGCCGGCGGCGACGTGCATGAGCGTCGACTTGCCGGACCCGGACGGGCCCATCACCGCGGTGAACTCCCCGGCGCCGATGTCGACGCTGACGTCGTCGAGCGCGGTCACACGTCGGGCGTCGTCGCCGTAGTGCTTGGACACGTGGTCGAGGCGGATGATCGGGGCGTGGCTCGTGGTCATGCATCCACGATGGCGGTCAGCGGACCCGTCCGCGTCGCCCGCTCGGCTCCTGTGGATCGTCCGCTCGGCTCGGTTGCCTGTGGAGGGGTCATCCCCGCGGATGACCCGGCATCAGTCGGCCTTGGTGACGAGCCCGTGTTCGTGGGCGAAGACGACGAGTCGCACCCGGTCGCGGAGTTCGAGCTTCGTCAGGACCCGCGAGATGTGCGTCTTCACGGTCGCCTCGCTGACGTACTCGTGCTGGGCGATCTCGCTGTTGCTGAACCCACGGGCGGCCAGGTCGAAGATCTCGCGCTCGCGTGGCGTGAGGTCGGCGAACGCCGCGGGGACTGCGGCGGCGCGTCCGACCGAGTCGTCGTACCGTCGCAGGAGCTCCCGCGTGGCCGACGCGGCGAACACCGCGGTGCCGGCGTGCACGGTCCGGACCGCCGCGAGCAGGAACTCGGGGTCGGCGTCCTTGAGCACGAACCCGCTCGCGCCGGCGCGGATGGCCTTGGCGGCGGCCTCGTCGAAGTCGAAGGTGGTCAGCACGAGGACCTTCGCGCCGTCGGTTCCGGACTGTTCGACGATGTGGCCGGTCGCCGTGATGCCGTCCATCACGGGCATCCGCACGTCCATCAGCACCACGTCGGGACGGGTCCGTCGGACGAGTTCGACCCCATCGGCACCGTCGCCCGCCTCGCCGACGAACCGCAGGTCGGGCTGCGAGTCGATGAGCATCCGGATGCCGGTGCGGAACAGCGCCTGGTCGTCGACGAGGCCGACACGGATCCGGTGCTCGTCGGTCGGAATCGTGGTCATCGGGCGGTGCGCTCCTGCTCGGTGGGGGTGATCCGGCCGCGGGGCATCTGCCCGCTGGCCGGGACGGTCGGCATCCGGACGGCGACCGCGAAGTCGTCCCCTCGGGCCCCGGCGGTCATGGTGCCGCCGGTCATCACGGCGCGCTCGCGCATGCCGACCAGGCCGTGGCCTGTGCCGGGGCCGCGGACCCCGTCGTCGGCACGTCGGTTCACGACGGCGATCTCGACGGTGTCCGGCCGGTAGGTCAGGGCGGCACGCACCGGGCTGCCGGGCTCTCCGTGCTTGTACGCGTTCGTCAGGCTCTCCTGCACGATCCGGTAGACAGCGAGCTGCGTGGTGGTGGGCAGCCCGGCGGGGTCGCCCTCGCGTTCCACCCGCACGTCGAGCCCGAGCTGCCGCATCTCGTCGACGAGCCGGTCGATGTCGTCGATCTCGGGCGTCGGCGCGGTCCCCTGCTCGTGCCGGAGCGCGCCGAGGAGTTCGCGCACGTCGCCGAGGGCCCGGCGGGCCGTGGTCGAGATGGTACTGAGGGCCTGGTCGGCCACCGCGGGGTCGGCCTTCAGGGCGTACCGGGCACCGTCGGACTGCGCGATGACGACCGCGAGCGAGTGCGCGACGATGTCGTGCATGTCGCGGGCGATCCGCACGCGCTCCTGCTCGACCGCGACGGCCCGGTCGGCCCGCGCGGCGTCACGCTCGGCCAGCAGCTGGGCCTCGCGACTCATGCTCGCCGAGCGACGGGTCCGGACCACGAGTCCGGCGAGCCACGGCAGCAGCAGCAGGAGCAGGACGACGGCGAAGAACGACAGGATGACCTGCAGCGACTCCGGCACCGACGTCGAGGTGGTCTCGTAGGTCAAGCGGTTCCGGTAGTCGTCGAAGCCCATGTACGCCGCCGCCGCCACGGACCCGAGGATCGCCGACACGAGCCCGGCCAGCCGCACACGGCGGCTGCCGTACGCACTCGTCGTGTACATGACGCCGGCGATGAACGCGTTCGACACGTCCGGCACCTGCAGGGTGACCATCTCGAAGACCGCGAACACCCACGCCACGGCCAGGGCGAGCCCGGGTGACAGTCGTCGGAGTGCCAGGGCGGCGGTCATCCCGACGACGGTGACCACGGACAGCGGCCCGTCGAGCCCGCGCCCGCTGGCGACCAGCACGAGGCCGCCGAGCAGCACGGCGATCAGCAGGTCGGTGATGACCTGCGCGCGCAGCATGGGACGGAACACCCGTCCACGGTACGGCGGGCCGCTCGTCCCCGCGTCCCTCGCCCGGATGACCCGGGGTGCGAGCGGCGGACGGTCAGAAGCCGAGGCGTCCGAGCTGCTTCGGGTCACGCTGCCACTCCTTGGCCACCTTCACGCGGATGTTCAGGTAGACGTGCCGGCCGCCGAGCAGCGACTCGATCTCGACGCGGGCCCGCGAACCGACGTCCTTCAGGCGCTCGCCCTTGTGTCCGATGACGATCGCCTTCTGGCTGTCCCGCTCGACGAACAGGTTCGCGAAGATGCGCAGGGGGCCGTCGGCGTCGTCGTCGGCATCGGGCTCGACGATGTCCTCGATGACCACGGCGAGCGAGTGCGGCAGCTCGTCACGGACGCCCTCGAGCGCAGCCTCGCGGATGAGCTCGCCGATGCGCTCCTCGTCGGTCTCCTCGGTCACCGCGCTCGAGTCGTACAGCTGCGGCGACTCGGGGAGCAGGGCGGTGATCACGCCGAGCAGGTCGTCGAGCTGCATGCCCCTGGTGCCCGAGGTCGGCACCACGGCGTCCCAGTCGCGGAGCTTCGAGACGGCCAGCAGCTGCTCACCGACGCGGTCCTTGGAGGTGCTGTCGATCTTCGTGACGATCGCGATCTTCTTGGCGCGCGGGTACTGGTCGAGCGTGTCGTTGATGAACCGGTCGCCGGGACCGACGGGCTCGTTCGCCGGCACGCAGAAACCGATCACGTCGACGTCGCCGAGGGTGGACTGCACGAGGTCGTTGAGCCGTTCGCCGAGCAGGGTGCGCGGACGGTGCACGCCCGGGGTGTCGACGATGATCACCTGACCGTCGGGCCGGTGCACGATCCCGCGGATGGCGCGCCTGGTGGTCTGCGGCTTCGACGAGGTGATGGCGACCTTCTCGCCCACCAGGGCGTTGGTCAGCGTCGACTTGCCGACGTTCGGACGGCCGACGAACGAGACGAAGCCCGCGCGGTAGGGCTTCTCCGAGCCGGCCTGGGTGGTGTCGGGGTCGGTCATGCGTGCGTGGTTCCCGTCGTGGTGGGTTCGGCGTCGTCGAAGGCGTCCTCGACGTCGGCCAGGGCGTGGGTGCGCTCGGCGAGCACGGTGATGAGGTGGCGGCGCTTGCCCTCGACCCGGTCGGCGGTCAGGACGACCCCGGACACCGTGACGGTGTCGCCGGAGACGGCCAGGTGTCCGAGCTCCTTGGTGAGCAGGCCACCGGCGGTGTCGACGTCGTCGTCGTCGAGCTCGATGCCGAACAGGTCGCCGAGCTCGTCGATCGGCAGCCGGGCAGAGATCCGCCAGATGCCCGGTTCGACCTCGGTCCGGTCGACGACGGCGCGGTCGTACTCGTCGGAGATGTCGCCGACGAGTTCTTCGATGAGGTCCTCCATGGTCACGAGCCCGGCGACACCGCCGTACTCGTCGACCACCAGCACCAGGTGGTTCTTGGCGACCTGCATGTGCCGCAGGGTGTCGTCGGCGTGCTTCGACTCCGGCACGAACTCGGCGGGCCGCAGCAGCCGGCTGACCCGTTCAATGCGGGATGCCGGCCGTTCGTACAGCGACCGCGCGACGTCGCGCAGGTAGAGCACACCCCGCACGTCGTCGCTGTCCTTGCCCGTCACCGGCATCCGGGACACCCCGGCGGCCAGGAACTGCTCCATGGCCGCGGCCAGCGTCTCCGCACCGTCGACGGTGAGCATGTCCGTGCGGGGCACCATGACCTCGCGCACCAGGGTGTCGCTGAACTCGAACACCGAGTGGATGAGTTCGCGGTCCTCGTCCTCGAGCACGTTGCTCTCGGTGGCCTCGTCGACGAGCGAGAGCAGCTGCTCCTCGCTCGACACGGTGGAGGCGCTCCGGCCGCGGCCGGGGGTGACCCGGTCGCCGATCCGGACGAGCAGTCCGGCCAGCGGACCGAGCACGATGCGGACCCCACGGACGATGCCGCCGGTCGCACCGATCAGCCGCTCGGCGTGGGCGCGTCCGACGCTGCGCGGGCTCGACCCGACCAGCACGAACGACACCGCGGTCATGATCGCGGCGGAGACGACGAGTGCGATCCACCAGCTGTCGAAGGCGCGCACGAGGGCGATCGTCACGAGCACCGCGGCCGCGGTCTCGGCGAGGACCCGGAAGAAGTTCAGCGCGTTGACGTGCGCCCCGACGTCGTCAGCGATCGCCTCGATGGCGCGGCGGCGCTTGTTGCCCCTGGCGATCTCCTCGAGGTCGGCACGGGAGACCACCGAGAGTGCGGCGTCGCTCGCGGCGAGGAGCCCGCCGAGCACGACGAGCCCCAGCGCCACCGCGAGGAGTCCGGCGACGACGACCACCGGCTACCGCCCTCGGTGCTGGGCGGCGAAGGCGGTCAGGATCTCGCCCTGGATGCCGAACATCTCGGCCTTCTCGTCGGGCTCGGCGTGGTCGAAGCCGAGCAGGTGCAGGATGCCGTGGCAGGTGAGCAGCAGCATCTCGTCGGTGCTCGAGTGCCCGGCGGTCTTCGCCTGTTCCTCGGCCACCTGCGGGCAGAGCACGATGTCGCCCAGCAGCCCGGCCGGCGTGGGGTCGTCCTCGGTGCCGGGGCGCAGTTCGTCCATCGGGAAGCTCAGGACGTCCGTCGGGCCGGGCTCGTCCATCCACCGGACGTGCAGCTGCTCCATCGCGCCCTCGTCGACCAGCACGATCGCGAGCTCGGCATCGGCGTGGACGTGCATCGCGTCCAGGGCGAAGGCCGCGAGCCGCTGGATCGCGGCCTCGTCCACCTCGACGCCCGACTCGTTGTTGAGCTCGATGCTCACCGGTTGCCTCCTCGGGCGTCGTTCTGGGGGTACGGGGGTCGTGCGCGGTCCTGCGGCGGGCGCCCACGGCGTTCGGCGCGGTTGGCACCGTCGGGGTTGCCGACCGGGGCGGTGCCACGGCCACCGGGGCGCTGCCCGGCCTGCTCGGCGAGGCGCTCCTCGTCGTAGACCGTGTACGCGTCGACGATCCGGCCGACGAGGGTGTGGCGGACCACGTCCTCGCTGCCGAGACGGGCGAAGTGGATGTCCTCGACCTGGTCGAGGATGCGGGTCACGAGCCGCAGACCGGAGACGTTGCCCGGCAGGTCGACCTGGGTGATGTCACCCGTGATGACCATCTTCGAGCCGAACCCGAGCCGGGTCAGGAACATCTTCATCTGCTCGGGCGTGGTGTTCTGCGCCTCGTCGAGCACCACGAAGGAGTCGTTGAGGGTCCGGCCACGCATGTACGCCAGCGGGGCGACCTCGACGGTGCCGGCGGCCAGGAGCTTCGGGACCAGCTCCGGGTCCATCATCTCGTTGAGGGCGTCGTACAGCGGGCGCAGGTAGGGGTCGATCTTGTCGGTGAGCGTGCCCGGCAGGAAGCCGAGCCGCTCGCCGGCCTCGACCGCGGGACGGGTGAGGATGATCCGGTTGACCTCGCGCCGCTGCAGCGCCTGCACGGCCTTGGCCATCGCCAGGTACGTCTTGCCGGTACCGGCCGGACCGATGCCGAACGTGATGGTGTGCTCGTCGATGGCGTCGACGTAGGCACGCTGCCCGTCGGTCTTCGGCCGGACGGACTTGCCGCGGCTCGACACGATCGGGGTGCCGAAGGTGTCGGAGGGCTTGCGGTCGTCGTCGAGGATGCGTGCGGACATCGGGATGTCGGCCGGGCCGATCTCCTGCCCGCGCCTGACCATGCCGACGAGCTCGTCGACGAGCGCCTTCGCGCGGGCGACGTCGCGCTCGGGCCCGGTCAGCGTGACCTCGTTGCCGCGCACGACGACCCGGACGCCGGGGTACTGGCGCTCGACGGTCTTGAGCAGCCGGTCCTGGGGGCCGAGCAGCTGCACCATGGCGATGCCGTCGACCTGGAGCGAGACCGAGACGGGCTCGTCGTCGGCGGCGGTGGGCTGTACTGGTTCGTTAACCGGCAAGGGTGCCTTCCTGCAGTTCACCTGCGAGTACGTGCGCGTGCACGTGGAACACGGTCTGACCGGCGGCTTCGCCGGTGTTGAAGACGAGTCGGAACTGGCCGTCGGCGCGCTCGTCGGCGATGCGCTGCGCGGTGGCGACGACGTGGGCCAGCAGGTCGGGGTCACCCGCCGCGAGTTCGCCGACGTTCGCGTACTGCTCGGTCTTGGGGACGACGAGCACGTGGACGGGAGCCTTCGGAGCGATGTCCTCGATCGCGATCACACGGTCGTCCTCGGCGACGATGGTCGCCGGGATCTCGCGCGCGATGATCTTGGAGAAGACGCTGGGCGTGCTGGTGCTCATGGCTCCATCGTAGGACGCGCCCGACGGCGTGGTCCGGCTCACCAGCGACCCAGTCGCGCCTGCAGGACAGCGAGTGCCGCCGGTCCGGCGGTGGACGTGCGGAGCACGCTGTCGCCGAGCCGGACCCGCACGGCGCCCGCGGCCTCGAGCCGGTCGAGCTCCGCGCCGTCGATGCCTCCTTCGGGGCCGACGACGAGGGCGATGTCCTCGGCGCCCGTCGGGGGTTCCCAGGTGGCGAGCCGCACGGTCGCGGTCGGGTCGAGCAGGACGAGGGTGGTCCCCTCACCGAGCGCGGACACGAGTTGTCCGGTCGTCACCAGCGGCGCGACGACGGGCACACGCGGACGGATCGCCTGCTTCGCGGCCTCGTGCGCGATCGCGGCCCACCGCGCGCGGCCCTTCTCGACCTTCGCGCCGTCCCACCGGGAGACGCTGCGTGCGGCCGACCACGGCACGACCCGGTCGACCCCGATCTCGGTCGCCGCCTGCACGGCCATCTCGTCACGACCGCCCTTGGCCAGGGCCTGCACGAGCGTCAGCGACGGGCGCGGTGCGTCCTGGTGCTCGACGGTGTGGACCGCGAGCTCCAGCGTGTCCTTGCCGAGTGCCGTCACCGGACCGGAGACCACCGTGCCCCGACCGTCGGCGATCCGCAGGACCTCGCCGACCCGGACGCGCGCGACGGAGACCGCGTGCCGGCCCTCGGCCCCGTCGAGCGACACCGGGTCACCGACGGTGACGCCGTCCAGCGAGTCGACGAGGTACAGCGACGCCATCAGTGGTTGAAGAACCGGTCGCGGAGCTTGCCGAACATGCCCTGCTGGAACCGGGCGAGCTGCGGGGCGGTGGTCTTGTGCGACTTCGCGAGCTGCTCCACCAGCTGCCGCTCCTTGTGGGACAGCTTGGTCGGCGTGACGACCTGCACGCCGACCCGCAGGTCACCGCGGCCGTTCCCGCGCAGCTTCGTGATGCCGCGGTCCTTGATGACGAGGACGTCGGCACTCTGCACACCGGGTCGGATCTCGAGCTCGACCGGACCGTCGAGGCCGTCGATCGTGGTGGTCGTGCCGAGGACGGCGTCGGTCATGCCGACCTCGAGCGTCGCCAGCAGGTCGTCGCCGTCACGGCTGAAGACGTCGTCGTGGCGCACGCGGATCTCGAGGTACAGGTCGCCGGACGGGCCGCCGGCCGGACCGACCTCGCCCTGGCCGGGCATCTGAAGTCGGAGACCGGAGTCGACGCCGGCGGGGACGTCCACCGGCACGGTGCGACGCGCGCGGACGCGGCCCTGACCCTGGCAGGTCGGGCAGGGGCTCGGGATGACGGTGCCGTACCCGCGGCACGTGCCGCACGGTGCGCTCGTCACCACGTTGCCGAGGAGCGAACGGACCTGGCGCTGGATGTGCCCGGAGCCACCGCAGATGTCGCACGTGCGGGGGCTGGTGCCCGGCGCACAGCAGGAGCCGTGGCAGGTCTCGCACAGCACCGCCGTGTCGACCTCGACGTCCTTGTGGGTGCCGAAGACGACCTCGTCGAGGTCGACCTCGATGCGGAGCAGGGCGTCCTGTCCGCGCTCGGCACGGCTGCGCGGGCCCGACCCCCGGCCGCCGCCACCACCGCCGCCGCCGAAGAAGGCGTCGAAGATGTCGCTGAAGCCACCGGCGCCACCACCGAAGGGGCTGTCGGCCTGCGGCCCGGCGTCGTACCGGCGCCGCTGCTCGGGGTCGCTCAGCACGTCGTACGCGTGCGTCACGTCCTTGAAGCGCTCGGCGGCGTCGGGTGCCGGGTTCACGTCCGGGTGGAGCTCACGCGCCAGGCGGCGGTAGGCCTTCTTGATGTCGGCATCGGAGGCGTCTCGCTGGACGCCGAGGACGTCGTAGTGGTCTGCCACGTATCCCTCAGTCGGTTGGGTTCGGTCGGTTGGTCAGTGTTCGCCCAGGAGCTTGGACAGGTACCGGGCGACGGCGCGGACGGCCGCCATGTTCGTGCCGTAGTCCATGCGGGTCGGTCCGAGGACGCCCAGGCGGGCCACCTCGCCACCGGCCAGGTAGCCGCCGGCGACGATGCTCGTGGCGTCGAGCCCGTACTCGGCGTTCTCGACGCCGATGCTGGCCGCCACCGCGATGTCGTCCACCTGCATCTCCCCGAACAACCGGAGCAGGGTGACTTGTTCCTCGATCGCTTCGAGCACCGGGAAGAGCCCGCCGGAGAAGTCCTGCTCGCTCTTCGCCAGGTTGGCCGCACCGGCCATCAGCAGGCGGTCCTGCCGGTTCGCCGCGACCTGCTCGATGAGCGTGGCGACGACGACCCCGCCGAGCGTCTGGGCGTCGGGGCGGAGCTGCTGCGGCACGGCTCGGAGCGCGGTCGGGACGTCCTGCAGCAGGAGGCCCACCGTCGCGCCGTTCACCACGGTGCGGAGTTCGCCCAGCGAGCCTTCGTCGAGCGGGACGTCGGTCTCGACCACGCGCTGTTCGACGCGAGCGGTGTCGGTGATGAGCACCACCATCAACCGGGCGTCACCGAGCCGGACGAGCTCGACGTGCTGCACCCGGGCGCGCACCATCGAGGGGTACTGCACCAGGGCGACCTGGTTGGTGAGCTGGCTGAGCAGCCGGACGGTGCGCCCGAGGACCTCGTCGAGGTCGTTCGGGGCGCCGAGGAAGGTCTCGATGGCGTGCCGCTGCGCGCTGGAGAGCGGACGGGCACCCGCCAGGTGGTCCACGAAGACGCGGTACCCCTTGTCGGTCGGCACCCGGCCGGACGAGGTGTGCGGTGCGGCGATCAGCTGCTCGTCCTCGAGCAGGGCCATGTCGTTGCGGATCGTCGCGGCGCTGACCCCGAAGGCGTGCCGCTCGACGATGGTCTTCGACCCGACGGGTTCACGCGACGCCACGTAGTCGCGCACGATGGCCTTGAGGACCTCGAGGCTGCGTTCACTGACCACGAGCGCCTCCTTTCCCGATCGACCTGGCACTCGGACGTGTCGACTGCTGATCCTACGCCCGACCGCTGACGGCCCGGGACTTCCGGGCGGTCGGCCGATACGCTTCCGCCATGACCTACGGACAGCAGCCCGACGGCCACGGACCCGAGCAGCCCGGCGGCCCGTACGGCCACGGCCCCGGTGGCCCCCAGCAGCCCGGCGGACCGCAGTACCCCGGCGGACCGCAGTACCCCGCCGGCTACACCCCGCCCCGGCCGATGAGCCCCGAGGACCAGCGCCTGTGGGCCACGCTGACGCACATCGGCGGCATCTTCTTCAACTTCATCGCGCCGTTGGTCGCCTACCTGGTCCTCCGCGACCGCGGCGGCTTCGTCCGCGAGCACACCCGCGTCGCGCTGAACTTCCACATCACGATGGGCATCGCCTACGTGGTCGGTTCGCTCACGTCGGTGTTCGGCGTCGGGGTCCTGATCGTGCTGGCAGCGGGCATCGTGTCGCTGATCTTCAGCATCATGGCCGCGATCGCCGCGAACCAGGGACAGTTCTACCGCTACCCGCTCTCGATCGAGTTCATCAAGCAGTAGCGCCCCCACGAGCCCGACCGAGCGGCGCACGCCGCTCAGTCGAGCAGCTCCCGCACCACCGCGTCGGCGAGCAGGCGGCCCTGCAGGGTCAGGTCGATCCGTCCCCGCACCGCGGCCGACCCGTCCACGAGTCCGCGTGCGATGAGGCCGGCGACCCGGCCACGGGCCTCCTGGCGGATCTCGCTCGTCGCGAGCTCCCCGCGGACCCGCGCCGCCAGCAGCAGTCGCTCGACGTACCGCGTCTCGTCGTCGATGGTCTCGCGGCCGGCGGCCGGCGACTCCCCCGACAGCACCCGGTTCGCGTACGCGGCCGGGTGCTTGACGTTCCACCAGCGCGTGCCGGCGACGGCGGAGTGCGCGCCGGGTCCGACGCCCCACCAGTCGTGGCCCTTCCAGTAGGACAGGTTGTGGCGACTCGCGTGCGCGTCACCGCGTGCCCAGTTCGACACCTCGTACCAGGAGTAGCCGGCGTCGCCGAGCACCTGGTCTGCGAGCTCGTACATGTCGGCGGCCAGGTCGTCGTCGGGGGCGGGGAGCTCGCCGCGGGCGACCATGCGGCCCATCGCGGTGCCGTCCTCGACGATGAGCGAGTACGCCGACACGTGGTCGGGCTCGCAGGCGATCGCGGCGTCGAGCGAGGTCCGCCAGTCGGCGAGGGACTCCCCCGGGGTCGAGTAGATGAGGTCGAGCGAGACGTCGAGTCCCTGCTGCTTCGCGAGGTCGACGACCACTGGGACCCGGAGCGGGTCGTGCGTGCGGTCGAGCGTGGCGAGCACGTGCGGCACGGCGGACTGCATGCCGTAGCTGATCCGGTTGAAGCCGCCGGCCCGCAGGGTCTCGAGCGACGCCGCGTCGACGGAGTCCGGGTTCGCCTCGGTGGTGACCTCGGCCCCGGGCAGGATGCCCCAGGTGTCGTCGATCGCACGGAGGATCATCGCCAGGTCGGACGCCGGCAGCATGGTCGGGGTGCCTCCGCCGAAGAAGACGGTGGACACCGGCCGCCGCGGCACACCGGAACGGTCGAGCACGGTCGCCGCCCACTCGATCTCGCGCACGGCGTGCCCGGCGTAGTCGTCACGGCGGACGCCGCGGAGCTCCGACGCCGTGTAGGTGTTGAAGTCGCAGTAGCCGCAGCGCACGCGGCAGAACGGCACGTGCACGTACACGCCGAAGGGCACGTCACCGGCGGCGGAACCAGCCCCCGGCCCGGCAGCGGAGCCCGCTGCCGCCCACGGGGTGATCAGCCCGTCCGCTGGTGCTGGATCGGCGATCGGGAGAGCACTCGGCATGGACTCCATTCTCCGTCATGATGGAGTCATGGAGCACCATCCCGTCCCCACCACGGTCCTGTGGGACATCGACGGCACCCTCGTGATGAACGCGTCGTCTCCGGGCAACCTCTACCACCTCGCCCTCGAGCGGGCGGTGGGCCGCGACCTCACCCTGCGGGTCGGGCACCAGCACGGCCGGACCGACGCCGGGCTCATCGCCGAACACGTGCATGCCCACGCGTTCGAGGACACCCTGATCCCCACGGTCAGCAGGCACCTGCACGATCTGACGGCCGAACGGCACGCCTCCGGCGACCACCGCAGTCCCGTCCCCGGAGCGAAGGCGCTCCTGACCCGCTTCGCCGACCTCGGGTGGCGCAACGGCCTGCTCACCGGCAACTCCGAGTACCGCGCCCGGGTGAAGCTCGCCGGCGCCGGGTTCGACCCCGACGTCTTCGACTGGGAGCACTCGTACTTCGGCGACACCGAGGTCGAGCGGGCCGGGGTCACCCTGCGCGCCGCCGCCGAACTGGTCGGCACGCGGGCGGTCATCGTCGGCGACACCCCGCGCGACGGCGAGGCCGCGGACGCCGCGGGCATCCCCTTCCTGGCCGTGGCGACCGGTGTCTACGACGTCGACGCGCTGCGCCACACGAACGCCGTGACCGTCGCACGCGACTGCCAGCAGGACGCCGCCCTCATCGAGGACGCGATCGCCGCACTCCCGCCGCTCCGCTGAGGAGCGGGAGCGGGGGCTGGAGCGGGAGCGGGAGCGGGAGCGGGGGCTGGAGCGGGTGCAGGAGCAGGAGCGACCACGACCGCGATCAGGACCGCCTAGTCGCCCCGCAGCGCCGCCAGGTACTTCTCCGCCATGACCTTCTGCTGCCGTCGCACGAACGGCGCGACGAAGCGCCACTTCCGGCTCGCCGGCTGCGAGAACTGCCGGACCTGCAGCCACACCGAGCCGTCCGGGGTGCGCTCGACGACGAACGACTCCTCGCCGGAGAGCGGGTGCCCCTCGAGCGTGCCGTAGGCGAACCCCTTGCGGTCGTGCTCGTCGATGATCGACACGACGCGCACCGGTGCCAGCACGGTCTGCCCGAACGCGTGGATCGTCAGCGTCGCGCTGGTGCCCGCCGTCAGCAGCGGGGTGCCGTCGGGTGCGAACTTCTCGACCCGGGGCGTCCCGATGGACGCGGGGGCGATCGGCACGCCGTCGTCGTCGAAGGTGACCGGGTTGTACCGGACCTCGTCGTCGTCGGGCTGCTCCTCGACGTGCACGCGGACCCCGCTGCGCTCCTGGATCTGCCACGTGAGCGCCTGCACGACGGCGGTCTCGAACCGCTGGTCGCCGTGTCCGATCCGCGCGCGTGACTCGGCCGGCGTGAAGCCGTCCGGCGGGTAGGTCATGAGGTCCGACGCCTGGGTCGCCCCCACCGCGCCGTACGTCAGGGCGGTCCGGTAGCTCCCGCGGATGCTCATGCCGCCATGCTACTTGGGCAGGCCGCCCCGGATCGAACCGATCCGCGCTCACCTCCGTCGGATCGGTTCGATCCGGGGCGGCCTGCCCAAGTAGCATGGCGGCATGAGCATCCGCGGGAGCTAC
>NZ_QKSE01000025.1:0-37234 GCF_003234595.1 Curtobacterium sp. MCPF17_051
GCCATGTCGTCGATCTTACGGGGTCGGGACCGACAGTCCGCCTGGGGTCGCCGCGCCCGCCCACCACGCGGCCGCGGCGACCCCAGGCGGACTGTCGGTCCCGACCCCGTAAGATCGACGACATGGCTTCGACGACCGCGCGCGGGCGAGCGAAGCGGCAGGGGCGCCAGAAGACCGACGCCGAAGGCCGCATGTCGCTCGGGCAGCACCTCATCGAGCTGCGCAACCGGCTCTTCCGCGCAGTCGTGGCGATCGTCGTCGGTGCGATCGGCGGCTGGTTCCTCACCCCTTGGGTGCTCGACTCGCTGCGGGCACCGGTGACCGAGCTCGCCAAGGTCGGCGGACACACGGCCGAGCTGAACTTCCCGATGATCACCGGGGCGTTCGACCTCAAGCTGCAGATCGCGATCACCATCGGCGTCGTCATCGCGAGCCCGGTCTGGCTCTACCAGATCTGGGCGTTCATCGTGCCAGCGCTCGTCCGGCGCGAGCGGCAGTACGTCTGGGGCTTCCTCGGCACCGCGATCCCGCTGTTCTTCGCCGGGTGCTACTTCGGGTGGTACATCCTGCCGCACGTGGTCGGCATCCTCGGCAGCTTCGTGTCGAGCCAGGACACCTCGATCGTCGACGCGAAGGCGTACTACGACTTCGTCATCAAGCTCATCGTCGCGGTGGGCATCGCCTTCGTCCTGCCGGTCTTCATCGTCCTGCTGAACTTCGTCGGGGTCCTGTCGGCCTCCGCGATCATCAAGAGCTGGCGCGTCGCGATCCTCTGCATCCTGGTCTTCTGCGCCATCGTCACCCCGAGCGCGGACGTCATCTCGATGTTCCTGCTCGCCGTCCCGATGGTGGTGCTCTACATCGCGGCCTGCTTCATCGCGTGGATCCACGACCGCCGTCTGGCGAAGCGCCAGGCGAAGCTCGACGAGGAGTACGGCCTGTGAGCGGCACGAGTGCGGCCGAGCGGTTCGCCGCGGCCAAGGTGCGCAACCGGTCGCGCAACCTCGAGCTCTTCCGGACGGACCTGCGGTTCGACCTCGACCCGTTCCAGTTCGCCGCATGCGACTCGCTCGACCAGGGCCGCAGCGTCCTGGTCGCCGCCCCGACCGGAGCCGGCAAGACCATCGTCGCCGAGTTCGCCATCTGGCTCGCCATGCGCCAGCCGACGGCGAAGGTCTTCTACACGACGCCGATGAAGGCGCTCAGCAACCAGAAGTACGCCGAGCTCGTCGACGTCTACGGTGAGTCCGAGGTCGGGCTGCTCACCGGCGACACGAACGTGAACCCCCGCGCCCGCGTCGTCGTGATGACGACCGAGGTG
This sequence comes from Curtobacterium sp. MCPF17_051, assembly GCF_003234595.1. Lineage (NCBI taxonomy): Bacteria > Bacillati > Actinomycetota > Actinomycetes > Micrococcales > Microbacteriaceae > Curtobacterium > Curtobacterium sp. MCPF17_051. Next base: position 1,322 of record NZ_QKSE01000025.1, read on the forward strand.
CTCCGGAACATGATCTACGCGGACTCGGACCTGCTCGACGACCTCGCCTGGGTGGTCCTCGACGAGGTGCACTACCTCGCCGACCGGTTCCGTGGTGCCGTGTGGGAAGAGGTCATCCTGCACCTCCCGACCGAGGTCCGCCTCGTCTCGCTCAGCGCAACGGTGTCCAACGCCGAGGAGTTCGGCGACTGGCTGCAGACCGTCCGCGGCGACACCGACGTCATCGTCTCCGAAGACCGTCCGGTCCCGCTCGAGCAGCACGTCCTGGTCGGTTCGAAGATGGTCGACCTGTTCGACTCGAGCGGTGCCGCGGCGACGAACCGCGTGAACCCGGAACTGCTCCGGATGGTCGGCGGCGGCGCCCGGAGCGAGCGGAACGGCGGCGGCCACCGTGGTCGGCGCGGTCGTGGTGGCTACCCGGAGCGTCGCGGGCCCCGCACCGAGAAGGTGCACCGCGAACAGATCGCGCACATGCTCGACGAGCGGATGCTCCTGCCCGCGATCTTCTTCGTGTTCAGCCGCAACGGCTGCGACCAGGGTGTCCGCAACGTCCTGCGCTCGGGCCTGTCCCTGACGACGCTGCAGGAGCGCAACGAGATCCGCGAGACGGCGGAGTACCACTGCCGCACCCTGCTCGACGAAGACCTGGCCGTCCTCGGCTACTGGGAGTGGCTCGAAGGGCTCGAGCGCGGGGTCGCGGCGCACCACGCCGGCCTGCTCCCCGCCTTCAAGGAGGTCGTCGAGAACCTCTTCCAGCGCAAGCTCCTGAAGGTCGTGTTCGCCACCGAGACGCTGGCGCTCGGGGTGAACATGCCGGCGCGCACCGTCGTGCTCGAGAAGCTCGAGAAGTTCAACGGCGAAGCCCGTGTGCCGATCACCCCGGGGGAGTACACGCAGCTCACCGGTCGTGCCGGTCGTCGTGGCATCGACGTCGAGGGGCACTCGGTCATCCAGTGGACCGACGGGCTCGACCCGCAGGCCGTCGCGTCGCTGGCCAGCCGTCGCACCTACCCGCTCAACTCGTCGTTCAAGCCGACGTACAACATGGCCGTCAACCTGATCGACCAGTTCGGCCGGCAGCGCACGCGCGAAGTACTCGAGACGTCGTTCGCCCAGTTCCAGGCCGACCGGTCGGTGGTGGACCTCGCCCGCAAGGTCCGCTCGCAGCAGGAGTCGCTCGACGGCTACCGCGAAGCGATGCAGTGCCACCTCGGCGACTTCACCGAGTACTCGGCGCTCCGCCGTGAACTCTCCGACCTCGAGCGCACGAACGTGCCCGGCGGTCGCGAGGCGTCGCACGGGGCCCGACAGGAACGCCAAGCCGCGATCACGGCGGTCCGCCGCCAGCTGCAGCGCCACCCCTGCCACGCCTGCCCGGAACGCGAGGCCCATGCCCGCTGGTCCGAGCGCTGGTGGAAGCTCAAGCGCGCCAACGACAAGCTCGTCCAGCAGATCCGGTCCCGCACGGGCGCCGTCGCCACGACGTTCGACCGCGTCACCGAGGTCCTGCTCGAGCTCGGCTACCTGGTGGACGCCGGCAACGGTGAAGCCACGGTGGCAGCGGGCGGCCGTCGCCTGCAGCGCATCTACGGCGACCGCGACCTGCTCGTCGCCGAGTGCCTCGAGGCGGGGGTCTGGAAGGACCTCACCCCGGCACAGCTCGCCGCCATGGCCGCGACGATCATCTACCAGCCCCGCCGCGAGGACGCGCCCGGCACGGAGCACGCTCTGCCCCGCGGCGCGTTCCGCCCTGCGCTCGACGAGACGCTGACGATCTGGTCGCGCCTCGACGACATCGAGCGCGCGGCGCGCCTGGCCGGTTCGCAGCCGCCGACCCCGGCGATGGCCGTCGGCATGTTCCGCTGGGCCTCGGGCTCGGCCCTCGACGACGTCCTCCGCACCCTCGACCTGCCGGCCGGCGACTTCGTGCGCTGGTCGAAGCAGGTCATCGACCTGCTCGACCAGATCCGGAACGCCGGCGACGACGAGCTCGCCCAGACCGCCCGACGTGCGACGGACGCGGTCCGCCGCGGCATCGTCGCCTACGCGGCGGTCTGACAGGAGGCACGGTGCGGGTTCCGGAGACCAGTGTGCGCGGGCTGCCCGCGCGCGTCGGCCGCGGGGCGGTCGTGACCGGCCCGTTCGCCGCGTTGCCGCTGGGTACCGCGGTGCCGTTGGCCGTCATCGGTGGGATCCTCTTCGCCCTCGCGTTCCCGTCGCCCGGGTGGTGGTTCCTCGCCTACCCGGCACTCGCCTGCATGCTGCTCGCGGTGATGGGGCAGCGAGCGCGGCGCGCGGCGTGGATCGGCTACCTCACCGGGGCGGCGTTCTGGATCCCGGCCATCTCGTGGGCCGGCCGCTACCTGGGCCCGGTCCCGTGGTTCGCACTCGCCCTGCTCGAAGCCGCGTTCTTCGCACTCGGCAGCGTCGCCATCGCCCTGGCGTACCGCTGGGTCGCGCGCGTGGTGCCCTCGACCGCCGGACGCGTGTGGGGCCTCCCGGCCGTCGTCGCCGCACTCTGGACCGGACGCGAGTGGTTCTCGGGAAGCTGGCCGTACGGCGGTTTCGCCTGGGGGCGCGTCGGCCTGTCGCAGTCGCAGGGGCCGTTCACGCACCTGGCGGCGTACGTCGGCGTCCTCGGGCTGACGTTCGTCGTCGTGTACTGCGTCGCGGTCGTGGTGTCGCTCGCGCTCGTGGCACCCCGTGTTCCGGGAATCACGCTCCGGCTGCCCGTGCGGGTGGCCACGGCTGGTCTGCTCGTCGCGGCGGTCCTGGCGGTGCCGGCGTGGCCGGCCGCGACGAGCGGCACGATCCGGGTCGAGTCGGTGCAGGGCAACGGTCCAGCGGGCTACTTCGACCGTGCGGAGCCCGGCGACGTCCTGGCCGCGCAGGTCGCGGCGACGGACGTGGACGCGAAGGGTGTCGACCTCGTCGTCTGGCCCGAGGCCGGGGCGGAGTACGACCCGCGCCAGCAGCCGGTCATCGCCTCTGCCCTCGACTCGGTGGTGGGGTCGCTCGACGCCCCGATCGTGGCGGGTGCCATCACGCAGACGCCGTCGGGGGTGCTGCACAACACGTCGTTCGTGTGGACCGCCGACGGCTGGCAGTCGTCCTACGACAAGAAGCGCCCGGTGCCGTTCGGCGAGTACGTGCCCGACCGCTGGTTCTTCTCCAAGCTCGCGCCGTCGCTGATCGGACTGCTGCAGCGCGACTACACGCCGGGGACGAAGCCGAACGTCCTGTCGGTCGCGGGGATCCGTGCCGGCATCTCGATCTGCTTCGACATCGTCGACGACGGGCTGACCGCCGACATGGTGCGCGGGGGAGCGCAGGTGATCCTCGCGCAGACGAACAACGCCGACTTCTCGGGCACCGACGAGAACCTGCAGCAGCTCGAGATCGCCCGGATGCGGGCCATCGAGACCGGCAGGTCGCTCGTGAACATCTCGACCGTCGGAGCGTCGCAGGTCATCGACCCGAGCGGCCGCACGATCGACCGGGTGCCGGAGTACACCGCGACGTCGATGGTGACCGATGTCCCGCTCGGCACGTCGACCACCCCCGCGTCGATCCTGTCCGGCTCGATCACGCTCCTGCTCTCCCTCGGCGGGCTCCTCGTGCTCCTCGCCTGCGCACCCTGGGGTCGTCGCACCCGCTCCTGATCGGACGCGCCCAGCCACTGGGAACGGACTGTGAATGCGCCGGTACGGGATTGATGGGGCGTGGGACAGTGTTGTGGAGGGCAGACGAGCGAGAGGAGCACACACATGGCTGATCGGAGTCTCCGCGGCATGCGGCTCGGGAGTCAGAGTCTCCAGAGCGAAGAGGGCGTCGAGCTCTCGGATCGCAAGCGTGCGGTCTACCAGACGGATTCGGGTGAGACGTTCGACATCGTCTTCTCCGCTGATGCGGACGTCCCCCAGACGTGGTCCGAGCCCCGCTCCGGTCGCGAGGGCCGGCTGCTCGGTGACGACGGGATCCCCGTCGAGGTCGCCGAAGAGGACGTGAAGGCGCCCCGCACCCACTGGGACATGCTGCTCGAGCGCCGCTCGCGCGAGGAACTCGAGGAGCTCCTCGAAGAGCGCCTGCAGGTCCTCCGCGCACGACGCGGCGCCTGACACCACCGAACACACGACGACGCCCGCCCCGGTTCCCCGGGGCGGGCGTCGTCGTTCGTCCGTGCCGGAGCGTCAGCGCCGACCGGAGCCGTCGCTGGTCCGGTGACCGGAGGCGTCGTCGCCCGGCGTGGGCGGAGTGTCCTCGACCTGCTCGGCGGTCGCGTCGTCGGCGGCCGCGAGGTGTGCGTCGACACTGCGGTTCGACTCGGCCAGGCGCGCGTCGAGGTCGGACTCGGGGACGATGTCCGCGGCGGTGGCATCCGCACGCGGCATCGTGGTGTCCGCGGCCGCGGTGTTCGCCAGGCTCTCGTTCGCGAGCTTCGAGATCCGGGACAGGAAGTCCGTCCCGCCGGCAGCGCCGCCGATCGGACCGGCGCCACCGCCACCGCGGCTGGCACTGAAGCCCTTCGCGATGCCGGACAGGGCCTCGGTGAACTCGCTCGGGATCATCCAGAGCTTGTTCGAGGTGCCCTCGGCGATCTTCGGCAGGGTCTGCAGGTACTGGTAGGACAGCAGCTTCTCGTCCGGGTCACCGGTGTGGATGGCCTCGAACACGGTCGCGATGGCCTGAGCCTCACCCTCGGCACGCAGGACCTGCGCCTTCGCGTCACCCTCGGCGGCCAGGATCGCCGCCTGTCGCTGCCCCTCGGCCTCGAGGATCTGGGACTGCTTGGTGCCCTCGGCCTGCAGGATCGCGGCACGACGGCTGCGCTCGGCACGGAGCTGCTGTTCCATGGCGTCCTGGATGGACACGGGCGGCTCGATCGCCTTGAGCTCGACTCGGCCGACACGGATTCCCCACTTGCCCGTCGCTTCGTCGAGGACGACGCGGAGCTGGCCGTTGATGTTGTCGCGGCTGGTCAGTGCCTCTTCGAGGTTCAGGCCACCGACGACGTTGCGGAGCGTGGTCGTGGTGAGCTGCTCGACGGCGCCGAGGTAGTTCGCGATCTCGTACGTCGCGGCACGGGCGTCGGTCACCTGGAAGTAGACGACCGTGTCGATCGAGACCACCAGGTTGTCTTCGGTGATCACGGGCTGCGGCGGGAACGAGACGACCTGCTCACGCATGTCGAGCAACGGCCGCAGGCGGTCGATGAACGGCACCAGGAGGTTCAACCCCGGGTTGAGGGTCTTGTGGTACTTGCCGAGTCGCTCGACGATCCCCGCGGTGGCCTGGGGGACGATCCGGATCGCCTTCGCCAGGACGACGATCACGAAGATGACGACGACGAGGATGAGCACGAGCAGTGCGATCGTCCCCGGGGAGATGCTGGTCACGAGGTGGCCCTTTCTGCGAGGCGCACGACCGCGGTCGACCCCTCGATCGACTCGACGACCACAGGGGTCCCGAGTGGCGGTGTGCGGTCGACGGAGTCCGCGGCGAACCGGGCACTCCAGGTCTCGCCGTTGGCCAGGCGCACCTGACCAGGACTGGAGGAGGTGAAGGCGACCGCGACCGTGCCGGGGAGCCCGATGAGCCCGTCGACGTTGGTGCGGTGCGGGTCGGCACCGCGGCCGAGCGCCACGAGCAGGCGCGGTCGGACGAGCGACAGCAGCACGAGGGCGGCGACCGCGGCGACGATGGCGGACAGCCACCACGGGGCGCCGAGCAGCGCGGCGATCAACCCGCCGGCGGCACCCGCCGCGAGCATGATGAAGATGAAGTCGAGGGTGAAGATCTCGACCACGCCCAGGAGCAACACCAGGCCGATCCAGACGGTGCTCTGGATCCAATCGATTCCGTTCACGCGATCTCCCTCCCTCGGTCGCGCGCGGCGGCTCGCTGCGTCGCGACAGCCGGTACAACTCCGTTCAACATATCAGGGCCGTCCGACCCTCGTGCAGGCGATTGGTAGGCTCGGTGCGCCCGACCGGCCGGAACCAGACCTGGAGAACACGACTGTGAGCAACCCCCTCGCCCCCGGATCCCTCACCGACAAGCGCGCCGTCGTCACCGGTTCGTCCCGTGGCATCGGCGCCGACACCGTCGGGTACCTCGCCGAGGCCGGCGCGAAGGTCGTCGTGAACTACCGCAACAAGGCCAAGCGCGCGGAGCAGATCGCCGAGAAGATCGTCGAGGCGGGCGGGTCCGCCCTGGCCGTCGGCGCCGACCTGACCGATCACGCCTCCGTGCAGGCGCTCGTCGACACCGTCGTCCAGGAGTGGGGCGGCATCGACCTGCTCGTGCTCAACGCCTCCGGCGGCATGGAGTCCGGCGTCGGCGAGGACTACGCGCTCCGCCTGAACCGCGACGCGCAGGTCGACATGTTGCAGACCGCCGTGCCGCACATGCCCGCCGGCTCCCGCGTGGTGTTCGTCACGAGCCACCAGGCCCACTTCGTCGAGACCGCCGAGACGATGGACGAGTACGTCCCGGTCGCGAAGAGCAAGCGCGCCGGAGAACTCGCCCTCCGTGAACTCATCCCGCAGCTCGAGGCCGCAGGCATCGAGTTCGTCGTCGTCTCCGGCGACATGATCGAGGGCACGATCACCGCGACGCTGCTGAACCGCCTGAACCCCGGCGCGATCGAGGGTCGTCGGCAGGAGGTCGGCAAGCTCTACAGCGTGTCCGAGTTCGCGGCCGAGATCGCCCTGGCCGCCGTCGAGCCGATCCCCGCCGACCACACCAAGCTGGTCGGCGACGTCAGCGGATTCGTCGGCTAACGTCGGGCAGGTGACCGCCAAACCCGGCCTGCGCCGCACCTCCCGCATCCTGCTGCTCGACCCAGAGGGCCGCGTGTTCCTGATGGACACGAAGTCGCCGTCGTCCGACGGAGCCCACCGCTGGATCACGCCTGGCGGTGGAGTCGACCCGGGGGAGTCCCACCGCGACGCCGCGATCCGCGAGCTGCGCGAGGAGACCGGGATCGTCATCGACGAACCCGGCGAACCGGTGTGGTCCTGGGACTTCACGGTCGAGTGGGACCTCGCCGACCACGACCGCGGGCACGCCGAGTTCTACGTCGTCCGCACGCCGGGCTTCGAACTGTCCGACGCCGAGTGGACCGACGACGAGCGCGTCGACATCCTCGCCTCGCGGTGGTGGACCGCCGACGAACTCGACGCGACCGACGAGGAGTTCGAGCCCGCCGAGCTGCCGGACCTGGTGCGCCGACACGGCGCCTGAGCACCGCACCACGGCCTGACGGCCGGCCCCGGACCGGACGGGAGGCCCGTGGCGGCTCCGCCACGGGCCTCCCGTCGGTACGCTGACCCGCATGCACACCGATCCGGTCGACGACGAGCCCACCGGCGCCGACGCGCACCCTGCCGACCGGCACGACCGGATCCGGGTGCGCGGTGCCCGCGCGAACAACCTGCGCGACGTCGACGTGGACCTGCCGAAGCGGCGGCTCACGGTGTTCACCGGGGTCTCCGGCTCGGGCAAGAGCTCGCTCGTGTTCGGCACCGTCGCCGCCGAGTCACAGCGGATGATCAACGAGACCTACAGTGCGTTCGTGCAGGGGTTCATGCCCTCGCTCGCGCGGCCGGACGTCGACCTGCTCGACGGCCTGACCACCGCGATCGTCGTCGACCAGGAGCGCATCGGCGCCGACCCGCGCTCCACCGTCGGCACCGCCACGGACGCGAACGCGATGCTGCGCGTGCTGTTCAGCCGACTCGGTCAACCGCACATCGGGGGGCCGAACGCGTTCTCGTTCAACCTCGCCACCGTGACGGCCGGGGGAGCGATCACGGTGCAGAAGGGTGCGGACGCGAAGGCCCAGAAGGTCTCGTTCACACGGCTCGGCGGCATGTGCGCCGAATGTGAGGGTCGGGGGCTGGTGAACGACATCGACCTGACGCAGCTGTTCGACGACACGAAGTCGCTCGGGGACGGTGCGCTCACGATCCCCGGGTACGGGACCGACGGGTGGAACGTGCGGCTGTACGCCGAGTCGGGCTACTTCGACCGGGACACCCCGATCCGCGACTTCACCGAGCAGGAGCGGCAGGACTTCCTGTACCGCGAGCCGACGAAGCAGAAGATCGCCGGCATCAACATGACCTACGAGGGGCTCGTGCACCGGGTCCGTCGGTCGTTCCTGCAGAAGGACCGGGAGGCGATGCAGCCGCACATCCGGGCATTCGTCGACCGTGCGGTGACCTTCACGACGTGTCCGGCCTGCGACGGCACCCGGTTGAACGACACCGCCCGCTCGTCGAAGATCGCGGGCCGCAGCATCGCGGACGTCTGCGCGATGCAGATCACCGATGCCGTCACCTGGCTGCGGGGTCTCGACGACCCCGGGGTCGGGCCGTTGCTCGAGGGGCTCCGCGACCTGCTCGAGTCCTTCGTCGAGATCGGACTCGGCTACCTGTCGCTCGACCGCCCGACCGGCACGCTGTCCGGGGGAGAGGGGCAGCGCGTGAAGATGGTGAAGCACCTCGGCTCCTCGCTCAGTGACGTCACCTACGTGTTCGACGAGCCGAGCACGGGGCTGCACCCGCACGACATCGAGCGGATGAACGAACTGCTCGTCCGGTTGCGCGACAAGGGCAACACCGTCCTGGTCGTCGAGCACAAGCCCGAGGTCATCGCGATCGCCGACCACGTCGTCGACCTCGGCCCCGGTGCCGGGTCCGGCGGTGGGACGCTCTGCTACCAGGGGCCCGTCGACGGGCTGCGTGCCAGCGGGACCGTGACCGGTCGGCACCTGGACGACCGCGTCACCGTGAAGTCCGAGGTGCGTCGTCCGGGCGGGGCGATCGCGATCCGCGGCGCCTCGGCCCACAACCTGCACGACGTCGACGTGGACGTGCCCACCGGGGTGCTGACCGTCGTCACGGGGGTCGCCGGCTCGGGCAAGAGCACCCTCATCCACGGGTCGCTGGCCCGCCGCGACGACGTGGTCGCCATCGACCAGAGCGGGATCCGTGGCTCGCGGCGGAGCAACCCGGCGACGTACACCGGCCTGCTCGAGCCGATCCGCAAGGCCTTCGCGAAGGCCAACGGTGTCAAGCCCGCACTGTTCAGCGCCAACTCGGAGGGTGCTTGCCCGGCGTGCAACGGTGCCGGTGTCGTGTACACCGACCTCGGCATGATGGCGGGCGTCGCGAGCCCCTGCGTCGAGTGCGACGGCAAGCGGTTCGACCAGTCCGTGCTCGGCTACCACCTGGGCGGGAAGGACATCAGCGAGGTGCTCGGCATGTCCGTCGCCGACGCGCTGGCGTTCTTCGCGGCGGGGGAGTCCGCACTGCCGGCGGCCCACACGATCCTCGCCCGGCTCGCCGACGTGGGTCTCGGGTACCTGACGATCGGACAACCGCTCACCACGTTGTCCGGGGGAGAGCGGCAGCGGCTGAAACTCGCGACGCACCTCGGTGACCGCAGCGGCGTCGTGGTGCTCGACGAGCCGACCACCGGCCTGCACCTGGCCGACGTCGACCAGTTGCTCGGTCTGCTCGACCGGCTCGTCGACGCCGGTCGGACGGTCGTCGTGATCGAACACCACCAGGCCGTGATGGCGCACGCCGACTGGATCATCGACCTCGGGCCGGGTGCCGGGCACGACGGCGGGCGCATCGTGTTCGAGGGGACGCCCGCCGAGCTCGTGGCGGCACGGTCGACGCTGGCCGGGCAGCACCTGGCGGCGTACGTCGGAGCCTGAGCCGGGGGACAGGCTCCGCGGGCGAATCTGGGCACCAGCCGTGTGCGAGGACTAGCGTTCTGACCGACGCTCACGATCGGCTGCCCGGCCTGGATCGGCGTCCTGACCAGAAGGAGCTCCACCATGTCCAACCCCGGCAACGCGCCCGCGCAGTCGAACACCTTCGCCATCGTCTCCCTGGTGCTCGGCATCGTCGGTACCGTCGGTGGCATCTTCCTCGCCATCATCGGCGTGGTCGCGGGCATCGTCGGTCTGGTGCTCGGCATCCTCGCGCGGAAGCGCGGTGGCAGCCGGGGTATGATCCTCGCGGGCATCATCCTGTCGGTCGTCGCGATCATCGTCGGGATCATCGGCTACATCGTCACCGCGGTCTTCCTGACCCAGGCGTGAGCCAGAGCGCGCCGAGCTTGCAGCCGTTCAGGAACCCGGGCGTACCGTCCGGCGCATGAGCTACAGCCAGCCTGACCCAGCCGAAGAGACCACGCAGAGCGAGTCGCCGGAACAGCCCGACACCGACCAGGACACCCTGGAGGAACAGGGCGGCGAGCCGGCGGCGCTCGAGATCGACGCCGACGACGTCCCGACGAAGCCCGCCGACTGACGCCGTCGTCTCCCAGTGAGCAGAAGAGGTCGAGTCCGTTCGTCGGACTCGACCTCTTCTGCTCACGCAGGGCTCATCCGATGCACCCACCCGCGCGCCGATAATGCATATTATGTCAACTCAGACATCGCCACCGGGGCCGCTCGGCTGACGGGACGCTCGACATCGCTTCCCTAGCCTGGACGCGTGCACGATCACCGAGATGACCAACGCCACTCACCAACCGCGACGCCCCGGGTCCTGTTCGCCGTCGCCCTGTCCGCGTTCCTCGTGCTGATCGGCGCGACACCTGCCTCCGCGCACGCAGCACTGACCTCGAGTGATCCGGCGGACGGCGCCACGGTGGCCGCCAACCTCGAGCGAGTGACACTCACCTTCAACGAGGCGCCGTTGGCCGGGCTCGAAGCCGGTCTGCGCATCGAGGTTCGCAACGACGGCGGTGCCGACGAGTCCTCCGGAGCGGTGACCATCGAGGGCACCTCGATGTCGAAGGCGGTGTCGCTCTCGCCCGGCCCGCACACCGTCGTCTGGCGGTACGTCTCCCCCGATGGCCACCCGATCGAGGGGCAGCTCGCGTTCACGGTGGAACCGGCCGCATCGCAGTCCGTTCTCCCGCCCACGACCAGCCCGACGGCCGCGCCCACGCCGTCCTCGGATCCCACGGCAGCGGCAGCAGCATCGAACACCGACACCGGCACCGGCACCGGCACCGGCACGCACGCGCACGGGCACGGCGGTCAGGCGCTCCTGTTCGGGGTCGTCGCGATCCTGGCGGTGCTGGTCGTCGGCGCGGTCGTGCTCCGCATCCGCCGCGGCGCAGACGCGCGGACCGAGGGCTGACGGAAACGCCCGAGCCTCAGAACACCGCGACGGTCATGCCCGACGACGTTGCGGGTCGGTCCATCGCGACGAGCGCCTCGGGCAGGTCGTCGAAGCCGATCGTGCGGCCGATCGTCTGCTCCGGACGCAGTCGCCCGGCCACGACGGCGTCGAGCATCGCGCCGTACTCCCCGACCGGTGCGCCGTGGCTGCCGAGCAGTTCGAGTTCGTCCGCGATGACCCGGCCCATCGGGATCGCCGGAGCGGCTTCGTCGTCGAGCAGCAGCCCGACCTGCACGTGTCGGCCGCGCGGACGCAGGGACGCCACGGCGGCGACGGAGGTGGCACGGCTGCCGAAGGCGTCGAGCGAGACGTGCGCTCCACCGCCGGTGCTGGATCGGACCGCGGTGACGGCATCGGTGTCCATCAGCACGGTGTCGGCGCCCAGGGCGGCGGCACGTTCGAGTGCGGCCACGGAGACGTCGACGGCGACCACGTGCGCGCCGGCGGCCACGGCGACCATGACCGCCGAGAGCCCGACTCCCCCGCACCCGTAGACCACGACCCACTCCCCTGCGGCCACGCGCCCTCGGGCGTGCAGCGCGTGGAACGCGGTGCCGAACCGGCAGCCCAGTGCCGCCGCCACCGCGAAGTCCACGGCGTCGGGCAGCGCGACGAGGTTGAGGTCGGCGTGCGGGACGACCAGGGAGTCCGCGTACGAGCCCTGCAGGTCGAACCCGGGCTGCTGCTGGGCGGTGCATACCTGCGTGGCGCCGTCGAGGCATTCGGCGCAGGTCCCGCAGGCGAACACGAACGGGGCCGTGACGCGGTCGCCGACGGTGAAGCGCTGGACGCCCGCACCGATCGCCGCGACGACGCCGGCGAACTCGTGGCCGGGCACGTGCGGCAGCCGGACCGAGTCGTCGTGCCCCTTCCACGCGTGCCAGTCGCTGCGGCACACACCGGTGGCAGCCACCCGGACGACGACGCCGTGGTCGGGCGCGACCGGTTCCGGCAGGTCGACGATCGAGGGGACGGAACCGAACTGGGCGTACTGGACGGCGCGCATGCGGCCATCCTGACAGAAGCCGGACGACGGACGACGGACGACGGACGACGGACGCCGGACGACGGACGACGGACGCCGGACGGCGGACGAGGGGCGGCGGAGCAGCGCGACCAACCGCCCGACGCGACCCGTGCGTCGGGGTCCCCACGGGCCTCCAGGTCGACAGCCACCCGTCAAACCGACCACGCGAGCGGTCCACCCCGACCCGATCGGCCGTTGCGCCGGGGGCGCGTCCGCCGGTTGACTCGTCGCGTGACCGATCTGCGCTTCTCCGCCGACCCCGACGACCTGGACGTCGACCGCGTGCACCGCTGGCTGAGCGAGGAGTCGTACTGGGCCCGTGGGCGTGACCGGGCGACGCAGGAGGCGATCGTCGCCGGCTCCCGGAACTTCGGCGTGTACGACGCGACGACCGGCGAGCAGCTCGGCTACGCGCGGGTGATCACCGACGGCGTGACGTTCGGGTGGCTCGCCGACGTGTTCGTGGACCCCGACGCCCGGGGCCGCGGCGTCGGGGTCGCACTCGTGCGCGGCGTGACCGAGGCGGTCGAGCCGCTCGGCTTGAAGCGCTTCGCCCTGTTCACCGCGGATGCCCACGGGCTGTACGAGCGGTTCGGGTTCCGCCCGCTGCCCGACCCGGACGGCTGGATGATGCGGCCCGGGCCGGGGTTCGGCGCCGACGTGCACGACTGACGCCAGCGCTGCCACTCAGTACTCGATGCGGCCCTCGCGGTTGTGGAACTCCCCCGTCGGCCCGTCGGTGCCGATCGTCGCGAGCATGACGGTGGCGTCGGTGCCCTCGGTGATCGTCTGGTGTCCGCCGAACCCGTTGAACTCCGTCGCGGTGTAGCCCGGGTCGCTCGCGTTCACCCGGAACCCGGGCAGGTTCTTCGCGTACTGCACGGTCAACGCGATCACGGCCGCCTTCGACGCCGCGTACGGCACCGCCGGGACCCCGTACTCGTCGTGCCCCGGCGTCGTCAGCCAGCGCGGGAACCCCACCCCCGACGAGACGTTCACGATGACGGGTGCTGCCGAGCGTCGCAGCAGGGGCAGCGCGGCCTGGGTCACCCGGACGATGCCGGTGACGTTGGTGTCGAGCACGGTCGCCATCGCGCTCGCGTCGAGGTCGTCGACCCCGAACGAGGTGCCGAGGATCCCGGCGTTGTTGACGAGGACGTCGAGCGCGGGGATCGTCGCGATCGCCGCGTCGATGCTGGCCTGGTCGGTGACGTCCAGCTGCACGACGTGGGCGCCGAGTGCGCGAGCGTCGTCGCCGCTCGCCGGGTCGCGCATGCCGGCGTAGACGGTGTGGCCGGCTTCGAGCAGTCGGCGTGCGGTCTCGAGTCCGAGGCTGCGGTTGGCCCCGGTGATCAGTGTCGTTGTCATGCGTCCAGCCTGCCCCCGCCGGCCAGGGTCCCCCAGGCACGGTGCGACGGTGGGACCGGCAGTACCAGGACGGACAGGAGGCGCGGGGCGATGATGGTGGACATGAGCGAGTTCGCGAACGTGTTGCGTTCCTGGCGTGACCGGGTGCGTCCCGAGGCGGTCGGCCTGCCGGCCGGCCCCGGCAGACGGACCCCGGGCCTCCGCCGTGAGGAGCTCGCCGCGCTGGCGGGCGTGAGTGTCGACTACGTCGTCCGCCTCGAGCAGGGCCGGGCGACGAACCCGTCGCCGCAGCTGCTCGCCGCCCTCGCGACGGCGCTCCGGCTGTCGTCCGAGGAGCGGGACCACCTGTGCCGGGTGGCCGGCGTCGCCCCGCCGTCGCGTCAGGTGGTGCCGCGGCACATCACGCCCGGCGTGCAGCGGCTGGTGGACCGGCTCGGCGACGTCCCGCTCGCGGTGTTCACGGCGACCCACGACATCGTGCTCTGGAACGAGCTGTGGGCCGCGGTGAACGGCGACCCCTCTCGGTACGTCGGACTCGAGCGCAACCTGGTGTGGCGGCACTTCATGCAGGAGCACGACGGGGTGGACTGGGACGACGAGCACCAGGAGGAGTTCTCGAGCGACCTCGCCGCCGATCTGCGGCAGGCCTACGGCCGCTACCCGGCGGACCGTGACCTGGCGGACCTGGTCGAACGGCTGCTGCGGGAGTCTCCCGAGTTCGCCCGCCGCTGGGAGACCGGCCGGATCGCCGAGCACCGTGCGAGCCGCAAGGTCGTGCACACGCCGGTCGGGCCGGTGGAGATCGACTGCGACGTGCTGAGCGTGCCGGGCGGTGACCTGCGGATCGTCGTCTACACGGTCGTGCCGGGCTCCGAGGACGCCGCGAAGCTGGACCTGCTCCGGGTCACCGGCCTGCAGGAGCTCACGCCGCGGTGAACACCAGCGACGCGTTCTGACCGCCGAACCCGAACGAGTTGTTCAACGCCGCACGGAGCGGCGCCGTCCGGGCGGTGCCGGAGACGACGTCGAGGTCCACCGCGGGGTCGAGCCGGTCGAGGTTCAGGGTCGGTGGCACGGTCCCGGTCTCGAGCGCCCGCAGGGTCAGGATCGCCTCGACCGCGCCGGCGGCGCCGAACATGTGCCCGATCGCGCTCTTCGGTGCGGTGACCAGCGCGCCGGTCCCCACCGCACGACTGACGGCGGCCGCCTCGCCGACGTCGCCGACGGGGGTGCCCGTGGCGTGCGCGTTCACGTGGTCGACGTCGCCGCCGGTGAGTCCCGCCATCCGGATCGCGGCGCGCATGGCCCGCTCCTGCTCGCTGCCGTCCGTCAGCGGTGCGGTGATGTGGTGCGCGTCCGAGGTGATCCCCCACCCGGCGAGCGTGCCGTGCGACCGCTGGCCTCGGGCGGCGGCGTGGTCGGCACGCTCGAGCACGACGATGCCGGCGCCCTCGCCGAGCACGAAGCCGCGGCGGTCGGCGTCGAACGGCCGTGACAGGGTCGTCGGATCGTCGCCGTCGGGCTTCGCGAGTGCCTGCGACTGGGCGAACGACGCCATCGTCACCGGGGTGACCGCGGCTTCGGTGCCGCCGGTGATGACGACGTCGGCCTCACCGGTGGCGATGAGTCGCGCGGCGGTGGCGATGGCCTCGGCACCCGAGGCGCAGGCCGACACCGTCGTGTACGCGCCGCCCCGCGCCCCGTACGCGATGCTGATCTGCGCGGCGGCACCGTTCGCCATGAGCATCGGCACCGTGCGCGGTGAGACCCGCCGGGCACCGGACGCACCGAGCACGTCGTGGGCGTCGAGGAGCGTCTCAACTCCCCCGATCCCGGTGCCGATCACCACGGCGAGGCGGTCGCCCTCCACCGCGGGGGCGCCGGCGTCGGACCAGGCTTCGTCCGCGGCGACGAGCGCCAGCTGCTGACTGCGGTCGAGGCGGTTCGCACGGACGCGCCCGAGCGACCCCTCGGCGTCGAGTGCGGCATCGGCCCCGACCCGGATCGGCACCTGTTCCCAGAGCGCTCCGTCACGGTGCAGGGCTCGGACGCCGGAGCGACCGGCCACCAGGGCGTCCCAGAGCGGCGCGACGCCGTGGCCGAAGGGTGAGACCGCGCCGTAGCCGGTGATGACGATGTCCACGGGAACTCCTCTTGTACGTTGAACAAGTTGAGTTGTATCACGTACAATTCGGACATGGCAACCACGGTGGACGGCTCCGGCACGGCACGCGGCGCGGCGACCCGGGCGAAGATCCTCGCCGCGACGGCCGGACTGCTGAGCGCGGGTGCTCGGAGCATCACCGTCAGCGAGATCGCCCGGGCCGCTGGCGTCTACCCGAACCAGATCACGCACCACTACGGCTCGAAGGACCGCCTGGTGCTCGACGCCGCGTTCGCGCTGTTCCTCCGCGACACCACGCGACTGCAGGCGGCCGGCCGTCGTGCCCGCTCGCCGGAGTCGTTCCGCCGGGTCCTCGCCCGCACCGCCCTCGCGATGCCGTCGACCCCGCTCGTGGTGCGCGCGCTCGGGGCCGCCGGGGACGACCCGGCGCAGCGTGAACGCGTGCGTCTGCTGCTCGCCGTGCTGTTCCGGCAGTCCGAGCGCTACCTGGAACGCGTCGTCGCCGACCAGGGCTGGACGAGCCCGAGCGGCGTCGCCCGTGACGCCCGCACGTTCTGGAGCGCCGTGTTCGGTGCCACCCTGCTCGCGGACGCCGGGGTCACCGGCGGCCCCTCGGACCTCGACCTGGCGGGGACGATCTCGATCCGTTGACCGGAGCGGACACCGCCGCCGGGGTCTCCCCCGGCGGCGGTGTCACTCGCCGAAGCCGGACCGGACCAGCTCCACCAGGGCGTCGACCGCGGCCCGGGCGTCCTGCCCGGTCGCGTCGATCGACACCGTCGCCCCCTTCGGCAGCGCCAGGGCCATGATCGCCAGCAGGCTCTTCGCGTCCACGCCGTTGACGTGCACGCTCGCGTCGTACTTCGCCGCCGTCTTCACGAACTCCGCGGCGGGCCGGGCGTGGAGCCCGGTCTCGTTGACCAGCTCGACCGACGCGCTGACGCGGTCGGAGCCGGCCGCGTCGTCGACGGGGGCAGCCCCGTCGGCCGGCCCCGGGCCTCCAGGCTGGTCGCCGGACGGATCGGAGGCGCTGCTCGCGTCCGCCTCGGAACCCGCGGCCGATGCCGCGGCGGCCAGGACCGCGTCGGCGTCACCGCCGGTCTGGGCGGCGACCGCGGCGGCCACCGTCCCCTCGACCAACGGGGCCTGCGACACGTGGACGCGAGCACGGACGTCGTCGTCCAGGAAGTCGAGCGCGGTGTCGGTCGTCAGGTAGGCGGAGCCGAGGTCGCACAGCACCACGACGGCGTCCGCCTCGGCGAGCTCCTCGATGCCGGCGGTGATCGCCTCGAACGAGGTGCCGATCCCGCCGTCGTCCGTGCCGCCCGCGGCGACGAGCGGCACGTCCGCAGCCATCTGCCGGGCCAGCTCGACGGTGCCGGTCGCGATCGCCGCGCTGTGCGAGACGACCAGGATGCCGACGGTCACGCTGCGTCCACCGCTGCGCGCAGGATGTACGCCGTCGACTGCGCACCGGGGTCGCGGTACCCGATCGCGCGGTCGCCGAGGTAGCTCGCACGGCCCTTGTGGGCGACGAGCGGCTCAGTGTCCGCCGCACCCTGCGCGGCGGCGTCGGCTGCTGCGGCGAGCACGGCCTTCGGGTCGTCGCCGGCACCGGCCGCCGCAGCTGCGGCGTCGACCGCGGGGCTCCACGCGTCGACCATCGTCTTGTCGCCGACCGCGGCCTTGCCGCGGGACACGACCCCGTCGCGAGCGGCGGTGAGGACGGCGACGAGGGTGTCCGCGTCGAGCGCGGCCGCGTCACCGGCGGCCTGCGCCGCCTTCAGGTAGGCGGTGCCGAAGAGCGGGCCGGCCGCCCCGCCCACGGTCGAGATGAGCTTCGTCGCGACGGTCTTGAGCACGGCACCCGGGGTGTCGAAGGACCCGGAGTCGACGGCCTCGAGCACGGCCCGGAACCCGCGGTCGAGGTTCTCGCCGTGGTCGCCGTCCCCGATCTCGCGGTCGAGCGTGACGAGCTCGGCGCGGTGTTCGTCGATCGTCGCGGCGGTGCGACGGACCCATTCGATGGCCCATGCGGTGTCGAGCGCCAATGCGGTTCCCTTCGTGTGTCCGGCCCGGTCGGCCAGGTTTCGTGGTCCGGTGGTCGAGCGGCCGTCCTCGATCGCTCAGCGTCCCCAGCGCAGGGCCGGGGTCTCCACCGGGGCGTCCCAGAGGGCCGTGAGTTCGTCGTCGAGCACCGTGACGGTGAGCGAGAACCCCTGCATCTCGAGGGACGTGACGTAGTCGCCGACCAAACTACGCGTGACCCGGTAGCCGCGGTCGGAGAGGACCTCGGCGGCGCGTCGGTACGCGATGTAGAGCTCGGACAGCGGGGTGCCGCCCATGCCGTTCACCAGGAGCAGCACCGACGACCCGGCCGGGGCGTCGAGGTCGGTCAGGATCGGTTCGAGCACGCGGTCGACCAGCTCGTCCGCCGGTGCCATCGCGATCCGCTCGCGGCCCGGCTCGCCGTGGATGCCGATGCCGAGCTCGACCTCGTCGTCGGCCAGCACGAACGACGGCTCCCCCGCGTGCGGGACGGTGCCCGACGCCAGCGCGAGCCCCATCGACCGTGTGACGTCGTTGACGTGCCGGGCCACGGCGGCGACCGTGTCCAGGTCGTC
Source organism: Curtobacterium sp. MCPF17_051 (assembly GCF_003234595.1). Classification (NCBI taxonomy): domain Bacteria; kingdom Bacillati; phylum Actinomycetota; class Actinomycetes; order Micrococcales; family Microbacteriaceae; genus Curtobacterium; species Curtobacterium sp. MCPF17_051. The sequence goes on from NZ_QKSE01000025.1 coordinate 19,679, forward strand.
CCCGCGCTCGGCGGCGGCGCCGGCGCACTTCTCCACCACGACGGTCCCGGCGACACCGCGGCGGCCGGCGGTGAACAGGGAGTCCTGCACCGCGACGTCGTCGTCCACCACGACGGACTCGACGCGGACGTCGTCCATCGCCGCGAGCTCGGCGGCCGTCTCGAAGTTGAGCACGTCGCCGGTGTAGTTCTTGACGATGTGCAGCACGCCCGCACCGCCGTCCACGGCCTTCGTCGCGGCGACGATCGGATCGGGCGTCGGGCTCGTGAACACCGGGCCGGGCACCGCGGCGTCGAGCATGCCGTACCCGACGAAGCCGGCGTGCAGCGGCTCGTGACCACTGCCACCGCCGCTGACGATCCCGACCTTGCCGGAGACGGGCGCGTCGGCGCGGTGCAGGTGGATCGGGTCCTCGACCAGGACGACGTGTCCGGCGTGTGCCCGGGCGAATCCCCGGACGGTCTCCTCGACCACGGCCTGCGGGTCGTTGATGAGCTTCTTCATGCGGTGCCTCCACGGGTACGGGGTCGAACCGTGGCGGTCACACCGCGTGTCGTCGACCGGAGTGCGCCCAATCTACATCGACGACACGGGCAGCCGTCCGCTCCCCGTGCACGTTCGTGCAGCGCCCCGAGGACGCGTCACCGGCTCGGGATCGTGCAGGGGACACTCGTCCTGCACGTTCGTGCACGATGCCGCACTTCGCCCACGAATTCATCGCCGGGCCGGGAACCGCATCACTATGGTTGGCCTCAATCACTCAACGGGGAGTGCGGCGCAGCACGGCCGGACCCCCACCTCACGCACTGGAGGTCACCGATGGACGACATCGGCGTCAAGTTCCTGTCCGAGCTCGTCGGTACGGCGATGCTCATCATCCTGGGTGGCGGCGTCGTCGCCGCCGTCTCGCTGGCGAAGTCGAAGGGCTTCGGAGCCGGATTCCTGATGGTCACGATCGGTTGGGGCTTCGCGGTCTTCGCCGGTGTCACCGTGTCCTACAAGTCCGGCGGACAGCTCAACCCCGCGGTCAGCCTCGCGCAGGCGATCCTCGGCAACATCACCGTCGGTGAGATGTTCCTGTTCTGGCTCGCCCAGCTGATCGGCGCCGTCATCGGTGCGGTCATCGTCTGGCTCGCCTACAAGCAGCACTTCGACCAGGAGCCCGACGCGGCCGCCAAGCTCGGCGTCTTCTCGACCGGCCCCGCGATCCGTTCCTACGGCTGGAACCTCGTGACGGAGATCATCGGCACCTTCGTGCTGGTCTTCGTCGTCATCGCGTTCACGAACGGTCAGACCCCGTCGGAGCTCGGCGCGATCCCCGTCGCGTTCCTCGTGATCGCGATCGGTGTCAGCCTCGGTGGCCCCACCGGCTACGCCATCAACCCGGCTCGTGACCTCGGTCCGCGCATCGCCCACGCCCTCCTGCCCATCAAGGGCAAGGGCTCGAGCGACTGGGCCTACGCCTGGGTGCCGGTCGTCGGACCGCTGATCGGTGGCGCCATCGCCGCCGGCCTGTCCGTCGCCCTGCTGCCCGTCGTCAGCTGACCCACCCCCACCCCGAAGGCGTGACCGGCCGTTCCGCACGACCGACCGCGCACCGCACCGAACACCCGTAAGGAGCACCAATGGCCGACTACATCGTCGCCATCGACCAGGGCACGACCTCGACCCGAGCAATCGTGTTCGACCACTCCGGTTCGATCATCTCGACCGGGCAGAAGGAACACGAGCAGATCTTCCCGCGTGCCGGGTGGGTCGAGCACGACCCCGCCGAGATCTGGGACAACACCCGCGAGGTGATCGGTCAGGCACTGTCGCGTGCCGACATCACGCGCCACGACGTCGCAGCCGTCGGCATCACCAACCAGCGCGAGACCGCGGTCGTCTGGGACAAGACCACCGGCAAGCCGATCTACAACGCGATCGTCTGGCAGGACACCCGCACGCAGGCGCTCGTCGACAAGCTCGCCGACGGCGACACCGACAAGTACAAGGCCATCGTCGGCCTGCCGCTCGCGACCTACTTCGCCGGCACCAAGATCATGTGGATCCTCGAGAACGTCGAGGGTGCTCGTGAGAAGGCCGAGGCGGGCGACCTGCTCTTCGGCACCACCGACACCTGGGTCCTCTGGAACCTGACCGGTGGCGTCGACGGCGGCGTCCACAAGACCGACGTCACGAACGCGTCCCGCACGCTGTTCATGGACCTCGAGACGCTGCAGTGGCGGGACGACATCCTCGCCGACTTCGGCGTGCCGAAGTCGATGCTCCCCGAGATCGTCAGCTCCTCCGAGGTCTACGGCCACGTCGAGTCCTCGAGCCTGCTGCGCGAGGTCCCGATCGCCGGCATCCTCGGCGACCAGCAGGCCGCGACCTTCGGTCAGGCCGCGTTCGACCAGGGCGAGTCGAAGAACACCTACGGCACCGGCAACTTCCTGATCTTCAACACCGGTACCGAGATCGTCCGCTCCGAGAACGGCCTGCTCACCACCGTCGGCTACAAGCTCGGCGACCAGGAGACGCACTACGCCCTCGAGGGTTCGATCGCCGTCACGGGCTCGCTCATCCAGTGGCTCCGCGACAACCTCGGTCTGATCGGCAGCGCCCCGGAGGTCGAGGCCCTGGCCAAGACCGTCGAGGACAACGGTGGCGTGTACTTCGTGCCGGCGTTCTCCGGGCTCTTCGCGCCGTACTGGCGTCCCGATGCCCGCGGCGCGATCGTCGGTCTGACCCGCTACGTCAACAAGGGGCACATCGCGCGTGCCGCGCTCGAGGCGACGGCGCTGCAGACCCGCGAGGTGCTCGACGCGGTCAACGCCGACTCCGGTGTGGACCTGACCGAGCTCAAGGTCGACGGTGGCATGACCGCGAACAGCGAGCTCATGCAGTTCCAGGCCGACATCCTCAACGTGCCGGTGGTCCGTCCCGTCGTCGCGGAGACGACGGCGCTCGGTGCGGCCTACGCCGCCGGCCTCGCGGTCGGCTTCTGGGCCAACCTCGACGAGCTCCGTGCCAACTGGCAGGAGGACAAGCGCTGGGAGCCCCAGCTCGACGCCGCCGAGCGCGAGCGCACGCTCCGCCTGTGGAAGAAGGCCGTCACGAAGACCTTCGACTGGGTCGACGAGGACGTGCAGTAACGAGGCGGGCGCACGCTCACCGCGTGCACTGAACGCACCGACGGGAGGCCCGGTGCCGGTTCCTGGAACCGGCACCGGGCCTCCCGTGCATCGCGTCTCCTGCGTGCCGTCCGTAGCGTCTACTGCGCGTCGGTCGCGGTCGGGACCGCGACCCAATCAGCCAGTTTGCGCGCACCGGCGCCCGAGTCGATCGCCTCGGCGGCGACGACCAGCTGCTCACGGAAGCGCTGCAGGACCGGCCGGTCGGACTCGTTCGGGTCCTGCGCCAGCCGGAACGAGACGAGGCCGGCCGCGGCGTTCAGCAGGACGATGTCGCGGACGGGTCCGGTCTCCCCCGCGAGCACCCGGTGGACGACAGCGGCGTTGTGCTCGGGGTCGCCGCCGAGCAGGTCTTCCGTCCGGGCTCGGGCGATGCCGAGGTCGCGTGGGTCGAGGTCGTGCTCGGTCACGCGGCCGCCGGTGACCTCCCAGATGTGGCTGTGCCCGGTGGTGGTCAGCTCGTCGAGTCCGTCGTCGCCGCGGAACACGAGCGCCGTCGCCCCGCGCGTCTGGAACACGCCCGTGATGATCGACACGAGGTCGAGCTGGGCGACACCCACGGCATTGGCCTCGCACCGCGCGGGGTTGACGAGCGGGCCGAGGAAGTTGAACACCGTCGGCACGCCGATCTCGCGCCGGACCGGGCCCGCGTGGGCGAAACCGGGGTGGAACGCGTTGGCGAAGGCGAAGGTCAGGCCGACACGCCGGAAGGTGTCCGCGACACGCGCGGCGTCCATCGTGAGATCGAGTCCGAGGGCGGCGAGCACGTCGCTCGACCCGGACTTCGACGAGCTGGCCTTGTTGCCGTGCTTGACGACGGGGACCCCGGCGGCCGCGATCACGATCGCCGCCATGGTCGAGATGTTCACGGTGCCGACGACGTCGCCACCGGTCCCCACGATGTCGAGCGCCATCGGGTCGACGTCGAGCGGAACCGCGGCGTCCAGGATCGCGTCGCGGAACCCGACGACCTCGTCGACGGTCTCGCCCTTCGCGCGGAGCGTCACGGCGAAGGCCGCGATCTGTGCCTGGGTGGCGCGCCCGTGCACGATCTCCTCCATGGCCCATGTGGACTGCCTGATCGTCAGGTCCTCGCGCGCCATGAGCGCGCTGATCACCGCTGGCCAAGAAAGTGCGTCAGGCATGGGTCGATCGTAGTGAATTCGAGAGACCCGCCAGTCGCCTGCGAAAACACTGTCAGTGGTTTCGGTCATAATGGAGGACGTGACTAGCACCTCTCTCTCCAGATCAGCCAGCGGTCCGGCCCTCAACAGGCCGAACGCCGTGGCCGTGGGGACGATCGTGTGGCTGGGCAGCGAGGTCATGTTCTTCGCCGGCCTGTTCGCGATCTACTTCACGCTCCGCAGCACGTCCCCTGAGCTCTGGGCGACCGAGACCGCGAAGCTCGAGGTGCCCTTCGCCTCCGTGAACACGATCATCCTGGTGCTGTCCAGCTTCGCCTGCCAGTTCGCCGTGTTCGCTGCGGAGCGCTTCCAGGTGCACCGGACGAGCTGGAACCCGCGCCACTGGGGCATGACGGAGTGGTTCTTCGTCACCTACGCGATGGGTGCGATCTTCGTCTGCGGCCAGATCTTCGAGTACGCCAACCTCTGGCACGAGGGCGTGACGCTCTCCTCCAGCGCCTACGGCTCGGCGTTCTACATGACCACCGGGTTCCACGGGCTCCACGTGACCGGTGGCCTCATCGCCTTCCTGCTGACGCTCGGCCGCGGTTTCGCTGCCAAGAACTTCGGCCACAAGGAAGCGACCACCGCCATCGTCGTGTCGTACTACTGGCACTTCGTCGACGTCGTGTGGATCTTCCTCTTCGCCGTCATCTACCTTCTCAAGTAGGAACTGGACACCCCCCAGCACATGTTCAACAGAACCAAGTCCAAGAAGGGCCGCCGTTCACCGATGGCGACCGTGTCGCTCATCGTCGTGGGTCTCATGACCACCGGTGGCGCGTACGCACTGTTCAGCTCCACGGCGAACGCCGACGACAGCACGAGCACCGTCGCCGCCTCGAGCCAGTCGCAGGTGAACGAGGGCGAGAAGCTCTTCGCCTCGAACTGCGCCACCTGCCACGGTCTCTCCGCCCAGGGCACGAGTGAAGGCCCGTCCCTCATCGGTGTCGGGTCCGCGTCGGTCGACTTCCAGGTCGGCACCGGCCGCATGCCGATGGCCGCTCAGGGTCCGCAGGCTGAAGAGAAGCCCGCGCAGTTCACGGACGAGCAGGTCGACGCGCTCGCGCAGTACGTCGCCTCCCTCGGCCCCGGCCCGTCGGTCCCGTCCACCGAGCTCACCAACGGCGAGGAGGGCGACGCTGCCGAAGGCGCCGAGCTGTTCCGCATCAACTGCGCCATGTGCCACAACGTGGCCGGCGCCGGTGGTGCACTGACCGAGGGCAAGTACGCCCCGAGCCTCGAGACGGTCTCCGGCAAGCACATCTACGAGGCCATGCTCACCGGCCCGCAGAACATGCCGGTCTTCAACGACCTGAACCTGACGCCGGAGCAGAAGGCCGACATCATCACGTACCTCAAGTACGTGCAGGACAACAAGTCCCCCGGTGGCTTCGCACTCGGCTCCCTGGGGCCGGTCGCCGAGGGTCTGTTCATCTGGATCTTCGGACTCGGCGCGGTCGTCGCGATGACCGTCTGGCTGACCGCGAAGTCCAACTGATCGTCCGTGTCGAACGACACTGAAGGGAACACCATGGCAGAGCACGACGACGAGACGCTGAACTCGTCCTCGGCTGTCGAGAAGCACGGCACGACCACCTCCCCCGGGATCGCGGTCCTCCCCGTCGACCCGTTCGAGAACCCGGGCGAGCCGCCGCACCGCCCGCGTCGCACCGACGTCGACCCGAAGAAGCAGCGTCTGGCCGAGCGCCAGGTCGCCGCCTACTTCTACCTGTCGATCGTCGGCAGCGTCCTGTCGATCGCGGCGTACGTCGCCTTCCCGATCGACCCGAGCGACTTCGGGACGGTCCGCACCGCGAACCTCTTCTTGGGCCTGTCGATCGCCCTCGCGCTCCTCGCCCTCGGCCTCGGCGCCGTCTACTGGTCGAAGTCCCTCGTCGTCGACCGTGAGATCACCGAGCTCCGTCACGGCACCCGCGGCACCGACGCCACCCGCGCCAAGGCGGTGGAGGCGTTCCAGCTCGCCGACAAGGAGTCCGGCTTCAGCCGTCGCAAGCTGATCCGCAACTCGATGATCGGTGCCCTGGCCGCGTTCCCGCTCCCCGGCATCGTCCTGGTCCGTGACCTCGCTCCGGCCGAGGACCCCAACGAGCTGCTCCGCCACACCTTCTGGAAGCAGGGCCTGCGCCTGACGAAGGACCCGACGGGTCTGCCGATCAAGGCCTCGGACGTCACCATCGGTTCGGTGTTCCACGTCATCCCCGAGGGCATGCTCGAGTCCGAGCACATGCTGGAAGAGAAGGCGAAGGCCTCCGTCCTCCTGATGCGTCTCGACCCGAAGGACCTCAACCCGTCCAAGGGCCACGAGAACTGGGGCTACGACGGCATCGTCGCGTACTCCAAGATCTGCACCCACGTCGGTTGCCCCGTCGCGCTCTACGAACAGCAGACGCACCACCTGCTGTGCCCGTGCCACCAGTCCACCTTCGATGTCTCGAACAACTGCGAGGTCATCTTCGGTCCGGCAGCACGCCCCCTCCCCCAACTTCCGATCGCGATCGACGACGACGGCTACCTGGTTGCCCAGAGCGACTTCCACGAGCCGGTCGGACCGTCCTTCTGGGAGCGTGAACGCTGATGACCAGCACCACCACCACCGCACCGAACACGTCGACGAACAAGCCGGCGCCGGAGCGCGGATCCCGCATCATCGGCGGGGTCGCCAACTACATCGACGAGCGCACCAGCATCTCGGGCCTCGTCAAGGAAGTCGGCCGCAAGATCTTCCCGGACCACTGGAGCTTCATGCTCGGCGAGGTGGCGCTGTACAGCTTCGTCGTCGTGCTGCTCTCCGGGACCTTCCTGACGTTCTTCTTCCAGGCGTCCATGACCGAGGTCGTCTACAACGGCTCGTACGTCCCGCTCAAGGGCGTGGCGATGTCGACGGCCCTGCAGTCCACGCTCGACATCTCGTTCGACATCCGCGGCGGGCTCTTCGTCCGTCAGGTCCACCACTGGGCGGCCCTGCTGTTCGTGGCGTCGATCATGCTGCACATGGCCCGCGTGTTCTTCACCGGTGCCTTCCGCAAGCCGCGTGAACTCAACTGGGTCTTCGGCTTCCTGCTCTGGGTCCTCGCCATGGCCGAGGGCTTCACCGGCTACTCGCTCCCCGACGACCTGCTCTCCGGAAACGGTCTGCGGATCATCGTCGGCATGATCGAGGGTGTCCCGGTCATCGGCGTCTGGATCGCCTACCTGCTGTTCGGTGGCGAGTTCCCGGGGACCGACATCGTCGGCCGCCTGTACACGCTGCACATCCTGCTGCTGCCGGCGATCCTCGTCGCGGTGCTCGGTGTCCACCTCGTGCTCGTCGTGATCAACAAGCACACGCAGTTCGCCGGTCCGGGCAAGACCAACGAGAACGTCGTCGGTGTCCCGATCCTCCCGGCGTTCGCCGCGAAGGCCGGTGGGTTCTTCTTCATCGTCGCGGGCATCCTGGCCCTCATCGCGTCGCTGTTCACGATCAACCCGATCTGGAACTACGGCCCGTACGACCCCTCCCCGGTGTCCGCCGGTACCCAGCCCGACTGGTACATCGGCTTCGCCGACGGCGCGCTCCGACTGGTCCCGCCGCACTGGGAGGTCGTGTGGTTCGGCTACACGGTGTCGTTCAACATCCTGGCGCCGATCGCGGTCCTGGTGCTGCTCATTCTGGCGATCCTGCTGTACCCCTTCATCGAGGCGTGGGTCACGGGCGACAAGCGTGAGCACCACATCCTCGACCGCCCGCGCAACGCCCCGACGCGCACGGCGTTCGGTGCTGCTGGCATCACGCTCTACGCCAGCCTCTGGGCAGCAGCCTCGTCGGACATCATCGCGACGCACTTCCTGGTGTCGATCGAACACGTGATCCACGTGATCCAGGCAACGACGGTCCTCGGTCCGTTCGTCGCCTTCTGGATCACGAAGCGTGTTTGCCTCGCACTGCAGAAGAAGGACCGCGAGATCGTCCTGCACGGCTACGAGTCGGGCCGCATCGTGCGGCTCCCCCACGGCGAGTACATCGAGGTGCACGAGCAGCTCGACGAGTACGAGCGTTGGAAGCTCCTGCAGTTCAACGAGTACAAGCCGCTGATGATCCGCCCGAACGCCAAGGGCAAGATCACGGGTCTGCAGAAGGTACGCGCCGGCGTCTCCCGCTTCTTCTTCGAGGACCGCATCGAGCCGGTCTCGAAGGCAGAGCTCGAGGCAGCGCACGCCGCGCACCACGGCCCGAACCTCGAGGGTGGCCACCAGGCTCCCCAGGTCGGCCCCGGCGATCACTGATCGGTAGCGCACGAAGCAACCCCCGTCACGGAGTGGCGGGGGTTTCTTCGTCCACAACGCGAAACGCCGCCCCCAGTTCACGGCTGGTTCACTCTCGCGTGCTGGACTCGTCCAGGACGGTGTGGCAACGTGTTGCACCACGCATCCGCCAACGGAATGAGACCCCGATGGACAGCCGGACGGCCGAACACCCCAGGCCGAACCACTTCCTCCTCCACCTCAGCGACACGCACCTCGTCTCCGGGGACCGCGACCTGTACGGCGATGTCGACTCCGCCGCTCGACTCACGCAGATCGTCGCCGACATCGAAGCGTCGGGCACGCGTCCCGAAGCGATCGTCGTCACCGGCGACGTGGCCGACAAGGGCGAGCCGGGCGCGTACGCCCGTGTCCGCGAGATCCTCGAGCCGGCCGCGCAGCGCATCGGTGCACAGGTCATCTGGGCGATGGGCAACCACGACGAGCGCGGCGCGTTCCGTCAGGAGCTCTTCGGCCTGCAGCCCACCGATCGCCCGGTCGACTTCGTCTACGACGTCAACGGTCTCCGCGTGATCACCCTCGACACGAGCGTCCCGGGTCACCACCACGGCGAGGTCTCCCCTGAGCAGCTCGACTGGCTCGCCGAGGTCCTGTCCGAGGCTGCGCCGCACGGCACCATCCTGGCGATGCACCACCCGCCCGTGCCGAGCGTCCAAGACCTCACCGTCCTCGTCGAGTTGCGCGACCAGCAGGCCCTGGCCGAGGTCGTCGAGGGCAGCGACGTCCTCGCCATCATCGCCGGTCACCTGCACTACTCGACCAGTGCCGTGTTCGCCGGCATCCCGGTGTCCGTCGCCAGCGCCACCTGCTACACCCAGGACCTGACCGAGTACCAGGGCGGCACTCGCGGCCGTGACGGTGCGCAATCGTTCAACCTCGTGCACGTCTACGGGCGCAACGTCGTCCACTCGGTGGTGCCGATCGGGCACTACGCCACCGTCGGACAGCCCGTCTCCGCGCTCGAGACCGAGGCGAAGCTCGCCGCGCACGGCGTGACGATTCCCGCGGCCGTCGAACCGGCACCGGTCACCTCGAGCATCCCGGTGTTCACGCTCGACTCGGTGCCCGTCTCCCCCGTCCACCGGTAGCGCCGCGCACTTCGAGTGCAGGAGAGGTCGCGTCCGTCATGCGGACCCGACCTCTGCTGCTCACCCCGCGCGGGCGCGTGCGGTCACGACTCCCCTTCACTCCGAGGCGAGTGGTCATGTTCCGTCGCCCGACGGCGCCGCAAGCAACAGTTCGTGACCGCTCGGCGGGCAGCCAACGGGGTGTCCTGACCGCGCGCCGGGGTACGTCCCGACGGCACGCCGGACGGCCGGGAGGCCCGTGGCGGGGCCGACTCGCGCCTCCCGGCCCGCGGAGTGGTCGCGACACACCGCCGGTGCTGCGGCGCGTGGTCACGTTCCGTCGTTTGCTGGCGGCGCAGGCGACGGCCTGTGACCGCTCGGCGTGTGGGTGGCGGGGAGTCGTGACCGGTCGAGGCCGGTTGAGGCCGGCTGAGGCCGGCGAAGGGTCCGAACCCGGTGGCTGGGGTCCGGCGCCGGGCTCGCAGGCTTGCCCGGAGCGCCCCAGCAGGACGCTGGCGCGTCCTAAGCGCTGGGGCGCTCCCACGGCGCGGGGAACGGGAAGTAGCGCTCCAGGAAGTCCGTCACGCGCTGCGTGCGCTCCTCGTCGCTGACCTCCGGGAAGCTGCCGTCGTTGAGGCAGAAGAAGTCGGCGTTCCGCTTCTTCAGCAGCTCGTCGAGCGACCGGAGCCCCGACTGCATCGTGGTGTCGATGTAGCGGACGTCGGCGGTCTCCTGCACGATGGCTCGACCGGTGAGCAGCGAGTAGTAGTGGTACAGCGAGTTCGTCACCGAGATGTTGTCCGCGGCACGGAAGCGCGAGGCTGCCGTCGACGCGAACTCGTCGGCGAACTCGTGCTCCATCTCGGTCATGATCGAGGCGCGCAGGGGCGTCGGGGCGTGCTCGAGGTGCCGGGTGGTCACCGCGCCGAAGCGCTGCTGCAGCAGGCGACGGTTCACGCGGGCGGAGTTCTCGAAACCGCTGCGTGCGGGGTTGTTCGACCCGAGCCCGATGCGGGTGGTGGCGAGGATGAACTTCGTCACCGACCCGGGGCTGAAGAACATCGACGGGTCGGTCAGGCGCCCGAAGAACATGTCGTCGTTCGAGTAGATGAAGTGCTCGCTGATGCCCGGGATGTGGTGCAGCTGCGACTCGACGGCCTGCGAGTTGTGGGTCGGCAGCACGGACGGGTCGGCGAAGAACTCCTCGCTGCGGACGATGCGGACCTTCGGGTGCTCGGCGAGCCAGTGCGGCGCCGGAGAGTCCGTCGCGATGTAGATCTGGCGGATCCACGGCGCGAAGGTGTGCACCGAGCGGAGCGCGTACTTCAGCTCGTCGATCTGGCGGAACCGGGCCGGGGCGTCGTCGCCCTCGCCCAGGACGGCGTTCGACTGTGCGGCCTGGCGGGCGCGCTGGTACTCGATGGCGTTGCCGTCGACCCACGAGAAGACGATGTCGATCGGGAAGCGGATGTCCGAGACGTGGTCGTCGAACATGTGCTCGACGGTGCGCCAGGTGCGGCCGTAGCGTTCGATGTCGACGAGGACGAACTCGTCGATCGGGAGGCTCCGACGCATCAGGGCGTTCTCGACGGGAGCGAGGACCTCGGTGTCGGTGACGCGCCAGAACTCGAGCTGGACACTCGTCTCGGCGCCGTAGCGGAGACGTCCGAGAGGTTCGAGCCGTGGGCGGAACACGCGGAGCACCGGTTCTTCGACGGAGCCGAGTCCGTCGTCCTGCACGAGTACGGCCGGCTTTCCCGGGGGCTTCGCGTAGAAGGGCTCGTTGACGGCCGCGGACATCACGGCGCTCTCGGCGCGCTGGCGGTCACGCTCGTCGAGGGCGATCACCGGGCGCTGGTCGTTGCCCCGGATGAGCAGGTGGTCGACGTCAGCCTCGGTGAGCGCGTCGTCGAGGAACAGCAGGTCCTCGATCATCGACTGCTGCGGCGTGAGGTGTCCGTTGATCAGGGTCAGTCGCCCCTTGCGGACGACGACGTCGGATCGGTCGAGACCGCCGGAGGACGGTCGAGGGTTCAGCAGAGGACTCTCGGTCACCGGCTCGGTCTCGTCGTTCATCCATGCCCTTCGGGTCGTGCGGTCGGGTCCTGTACCCGACCTGCCGATCCTACCGTCCGTCCGACTCGCGGGGCACCTTGACGACGATGCCCACCACGATGAACAGCGCGGCGGCCACCAGCTGCAGCGCCGCCCACACCTGTCCGGGGATCGGCACCGTGACGAGCGGGTTCCAGCAGACGACGACGGCGGCCATGAGCAGGGCGGCCCACCAGACCTTCCCGCGCACGCTGAAGACGAGCACGATCAACGCGAGCACGGTGACGCCCCAGCGGGCGAAGACGAAGCCCGACGAGTCGACGATGGCGACGCAGGCCAGCAGCACGACCGCCGCGATCATCGACGGCGCCAGTGCCGGGCGGGTGAAGGGCGGCGTGGCACGGGCACCGTTGGCCGGTGCGACGGGTGCGGGTCGAGGGGACCCTGCGGGCACGCCGTGCTGGGACGACCCCACCGGGGGTCGCCCCTTGCGTGCGGCCATCAGTCCGAGGAACCGTCGAGGTCGATCGCCTGGATCGACCGCGACATCGGTGGCAGGTCGCGGACGCGCTCGAGCGCCGGCACCAGCTCCCCGACCAGCGCGCGGTAGCCCTCTTCGGTCAGGTGGAGGCCGTCCTCGGTGAAGCGGGCGTCCAGGTGGTCGCCGTCGGCCAGGGCGGGCCAGGCATCGAGGTACTGCGCGTGGCAGGTGGCGACGAACTGACGGAGGTGCCGGTTGGCCTGCTCGATCTTCGTGGCGTACTCGGCCTGCCGGGGCAGGATCGACACGAGCAGCAGACGCACGCCCGGCAGCTCGCGGCGGAGCGTGACCAGGATGGTCTCGACGTTGCGGACCACGTGCTCGGCGCTGGCGCGGTGGTTGCCGAAGTCGTTCGTGCCGATGAGCAGCACGATCACCTCGGGCTGTTCGGCGACGACGGCGTCGAGGCGCGTCAGGACGCCGTCGGTCGTGTCGCCGCCGATGCCCTGGTTCAGCGTGTGCTCGTCGGGGAGCCACGTGTCCCAGTCACCCTGTTCGGTGATGCTGTCCCCCAGGAAGAGGACGGGGCTGCGGTCGTCGGTCATGCTGCCTCCTCGTGCGCCGGCTCGGGGGTCTCGGTCTGCTGCGTCCGGTTGCGCTGCGTCGACTCGGTGTGGTCGGACTCCCGCTCGGCGGCGGCGGTGATGCGCTCGACCATACCGGGGAAGATGATGCCGTGGAACGGCAGGATGCCGTACCAGTACAGCCGGCCGGCGAGTCCCTGCGGGAAGTAGATCGCCCGCTGGTGGTAGTCGCTGCCGCCGTCGGGGTTCGGTGTGACGGTCATCTCGAGCCACGCACGGCCGGGCGACTTGAACTCGGCACGGAGCCGCAGGTACCGGCCGCGCTCCAGCCGTTCGACGCGCCACCAGTCGAGCGCGTCGCCCTGCTCCAGGCGCTGCTGGTCACGACGCCCGCGGTTCAGGCCGACACCGCCGGCGATCTTGTCCATCCAGCCGCGGGCGACCCAGGCGAGCGGGAACGAGTACCAGCCGTTCTCGCCGCCGATCGACTCGACGACGCGCCAGACGTCCTCGGCGGAGGCACTGGAGTGCCGCTTCCGGTCGTCGACGTAGACGGTGTGCCCGGCCCAGTCGGGGTCGTTCGGCATCGGGTCGGCCGAGGCGCTCGAGAGCGTCGCGCTGCGCCAGCTCGTCTGGACCTGACCGGCGCGCATCTTGTTGAGCGCGAGGCGGACGGCCCGACGGTACGAGGTGAGCCCGCCCTCGGGCTGCGGCACGACGTCGTCGATGTCGTGCTCGCGCTGCACGCACTCGAACTGCAGCGACTCGATGATCGGCGTCGCGAGCTTGCGCGGGATCGGGGTGACGGCGTTGAACCAGTGTGCGGCGAGGCGCGGGGTGAGCACCGGCAGGACCGTGATCGGGCGCTGGGGCAGCTTCGCCTCGACCGCGTAGCCGTTCAGCATCTGGCCGTACCGCAGGACGTCGGGGCCGCCGATGTCGAAGGTGCGGTTGACGTCGGCGGGGACGTCGAGCGCGGCCACCAGGTAGTACAGGACGTCGCGGACCGCGATCGGCTGGATGTGGTTGCGGACCCAGCGCGGCGCGGGCATCCACGGCAGGACGTCGGTCAGGTGCCGGATCATCTCGAACGAGGTGCTGCCCGAGCCGATTACGACCCCTGCCTGGTACGCCACCGTCGGCACGCCCGAGCCGAGGAGGATCTCCCCCACCTCCTTGCGGCTGCGGAGGTGCTTCGACAGCTCGCCGTCCGGGTGCAGCCCGCCCAGGTAGACGAACCGGCTGACGCCGGCCGCCTTCGCCTCGCGCGCCATGGTCTCGGCGGCCTCGCGCTCGGCCGACTCGAAGTCGCCGTCGGCCCCCATCGCGTGGGCCAGGTAGTAGACCGCCTCGATCCCGTCGACGGCGGCGCGCACCGCCTCGGCGTCCTGGAGGTCGCCCTGCGCGACGTCGACCTCACTGCTCCACGGGACGTCCTGGAGCTTCCGGGGATTGCGCACGAACACCCGGACGGAGTGGCCGGCTTCGAGGAGACGAGGGACGAGACGACCACCGATGTACCCGGTGGCGCCGGTGACGAGGACCTGCATGCCCTGCACGCTACGCGGCACGCCTGACGGGTAGGCTTGCCGGGTGGACAACGCAGCCTTCCCCGTCACCGTCGATGCCGTCCGCGGCCTCATCGACCACGCGATCCTGAAGCCCGAACTCACCCGCGCGGACGTCGACGCCCAGCTCGACGAAGCCGCCGCCCACCGCGTCTTCAGCGTCTGCGTCCGTCCGAGCGACGTCGCCCACGCCGTCGAGCGCCTCACGGGCACCGGCGTCGGCGTCGGCACCGTGATCGGCTTCCCGCACGGCACCACGTCCACCGCGGCGAAGGTCGCCGAGTCGCTGCAGGCCCTGGCCGACGGCGCGTTCGAGCTCGACATGGTGCAGAACATCGGCGCCGCGAAGTCGGGCGACTGGCAGCGCGTCGAGCAGGACGTGCGCGCGGTCGTCGACGCCGCCGGCGACACCGTCGTCAAGGTGATCCTCGAGACCGCGTTCCTGACCGACGACGAGATCGTCGCGGCGTCGCGTGCGGCACAGACCGCCGGCGCCGCCTTCGTGAAGACCTCGACCGGGTTCGCGGGCGGCGGCGCGACGGCCGAGCACATCGCCCTCATGCGCCGCACGGTCGGTGCCGACACCGGCGTGAAGGCCTCCGGCGGCGTCCGCGGGCTCGACACCCTGCTCGAGATGGTCGAGGCGGGCGCGAACCGCATCGGCACGAGCGCTTCGGCCCGCATCCTCGACGAGGTCGCGCACCGCGCCGAGACGGGCGCCGCGTCGGCGCTCGGCGACGACACGACGTCCTACTGAACCGACCGGGCTGAGCCGACCGGGCTGAGCCGACCGGGCTGAGCCGACGCGTCCAGCCCACCTGTCCCACCCAGCACGACCACACCACGACCAGGCCGGTGCCCACCGGACGCGGCGACGCGTCGGTGACCCGCACCGTGCCTCCAGACCGCCGCATCGGAGCGCGCATGTCCAGCACCGCACCCCAGTCCCCCGCCCTCGCCCTGGCCGTCGACCTCGGCGGCACGAAGGTCGAGGCCGCGCTCGTCACCGACCAGGGCGTCGTCCTGCCGGCGACCCGGTTCCGGAGCCCCACCGGGCCGCAGCGCACCTCGGACGAGCTGCAGGCCGCCGTCGACGAGGTCGTCACGGCCGCGCTCGGCGCGCTGCCCGCCGACGCGACGCTCGTGGGCGTCGGCGTCGGTTCCGCCGGGCCCGTCGACGAGGAGCACGGCCTCGTCTCCCCGCTCAACATGCCGGTCTGGCGTGGCCACCCGCTGCGCGACCGGATCGCGGCGCTCGTGCCGGACGACGTCCCGGTGACGCTCCGCATGGACGGCCTGGCGATCACCCTCGCCGAGCACTGGGTCGGCGCGGCCCAGGGCTACGAGCACGTCATGGGGATGATCGTCTCCACCGGCGTCGGCGGCGGGCTCATCCTGCACGGTCGCACCGTCAGCGGACCGACGGGCAACGCCGGCCACATCGGCCATGTCGAGTGCGGCGGCTACGACGACCCATGCGCCTGTGGGGGCACCGGTTGCCTCGAGGCGATCGCCAGCGGCCCGAAGACCGTGGCCTGGGCACGTCGTCAGGGCTTCGCGGGCACGACCGGCGAGGAGCTCTCGGCCGCGTACGCCGCCGGCGACGAGATCGCCGTCGCCGCGGTCCAGCGGAGCGGCCGTGCCCTCGGGCAGGCCATCGCCGCCGCCACGAGCCTGGTCGACCTCGAGATCGTCGCCATCGGCGGCGGGTTCTCGCACGTCACGCCGGACCTGTTCGAGTACGCCCGGCAGGCCGTGGCGGAGCGCGTGGAGTTCGGGTTCGTCACGAAGGTGCAGATCGTGCCGACCGGGTTGTCCCAGGACGGTCCGCTCATCGGTGCCGCGGCGCTCGTGCACCGCGCCGACGTCCTGCGCTGAGCGCGCGCGTCGCGTCCGGCCGCGTCCGATCCGGCGCGCGGCCGTCGGCTGGGTGCGTCGTGGACGCGACCCACGCCGTGGACGTGACCGGCGACCGCCTGGAGGCGCGGTGCGGGCCCGCCACGAGCCTCCCGGCCGGTCCGTCGCTTGTCCACAGGCCTGTCGGTCGCGCGCGCAGGTCGGGCAGGATGTGCGGGTGCCCCGCCTGCGACTGCTGACCAGTGACGACTGGCCGGATCCCGAGCTGCGTGCGGCGGTCCTGGCCGGCGAGCTGGTCGCCGTCGGTCCGTGCTGGGCCTCCCCTGCCGAACCGCAGACGCCGTCGTTGCGCGCCGCCGCTGCCGCATGGGTCCTGCGGGACGCGCGCCTGATCGCCTGCACCCTGACCGCCGCGTGGATCTGGGGTGCGGTGTCCCGGCCGCCGGCGCCGCTCGAGGCCTGCATCCCGCCGCAGGTCCGCGTGCACGTCGGTCCGGACGTCCGCCTGCGGGAGGTCCGCATCGACGTCGACGACACCGTCGAGCTGTCGCGGCTGCGGGTCACGCTGCCGGCGCGGACCGCGGTCGACCTGCTCCGGACGCCGGGGCCGACGGCCGGTGCGTTCGGGGTGGCCGAGGCGACGGCCGTGCACGGGCTGCTCGCGATCGGGGCGGTCACCGCTGCCGAGCTGCAGGCGCGCCTGAGGTCCCTCGGGACGATCCCCATGGTGCGGCAGGCCGAGCGTCGGTTGCGGGGGCTGCCGGATGTGGCCGGGGGCGCTGTCCGCTAGTGCGTCGTGGGCGCGTTCGCCGAGTGGTCACGACACCCCGCTCGTGTTCGCCGAGTGGTCGCGAACCCTAGGTTGGCAGGGTCGCAGTCGACGGTTCGTGACCGGTCGACGGCGCCCGTGCGACGAGTCATGACCGGTCGACGGCCGACGGTCGACGGGCGGGAGGCGCAGGGCGGGGCTGCCACGGGCCTCCGGTCGGCGCGTTCGCCGAGTGGTCACGACACCCCGCTCGCGGTCGCCGAGTGGTCGCGAACTGTCGGTTGGCAGGGTCGCAGTCGACGGTTCGTGACCGGTCGACGGTGCCCGTGCGACGAGTCGCGGCCGGTCGACGGGCGACGGTCGACGGGCGGGAGGCGCCGGGCGGGGCTGCCACGGGCCTCCGGTCGGAGCGTGCGAG
This sequence comes from Curtobacterium sp. MCPF17_051, assembly GCF_003234595.1. NCBI lineage: Bacteria > Bacillati > Actinomycetota > Actinomycetes > Micrococcales > Microbacteriaceae > Curtobacterium > Curtobacterium sp. MCPF17_051. Next base: position 37,164 of record NZ_QKSE01000025.1, read on the forward strand.
CGGTCAGGACACCCCGCTCGCGGTCGCCGAGTGGTCAAGGACCGTCGGTTGGCAGGGCCGCAGTCGACGGT
>NZ_QKSE01000026.1:0-36267 GCF_003234595.1 Curtobacterium sp. MCPF17_051
AGCGTCGCCGGTCTGGGGGGAGGGGTGATGGGGGTCGGATCAGGCCGGATCAGGCCGGTTCGGGCCGCTTCGGGCCAGATCAGGCCGTGAAGGTCCAGGTCATCGGGACCGAGGCGGCGAGGCCCTGGTAGGTGTTGCCGGCCGAGGAGTCGAGGGTCACCGCGAAGTTGAAGGGGACGGTCGCGCCGGCGGCCGGAGCCTGCGGCATCGTGAAGGCCGACGCCGCCGCACCCTTGAAGCTGGCGAGGGTGCCGCTGAACACGGTGGTCGAGCCGGAGGTGATGACGAGGTTCATCTTGGCGCACAGGTCGGTCGCGGTGCCGTTGGCCGAACCGTTCGCCGACTGGGTGCAGGTGGCGCCCGGGTTGAGCGTGAAGGTGCTGGCGTTCGCGGTGCCCGTGTTCTTGATCGAGATCGCGGTGTTGACCGTGTTGCCCGGGGTCATCGTCGTGCTGCCACCGAACTTGTTGATCGTCGAGCAGGTCGCCGAGTTCGTCGAGACCGATCCGCCGTCCGTGCTGAGGCAGGTGACGGTCGCGCCGGCGTTCTGCTCCTGCATGATCAGCGTGCCGCTGGCGGCGGTGTTGCTGCTGTTGGTGATGCTCGCCGCGAACCCGGAGAGGGTGCCGGTGAGCGAGAGGGAGAGCAGGACGGCGGCGAAGATACCCGCGAGGAGCGCCACGGGGGCGAAGCGGACCCGCTTCAGTGCGGAGGTGCGGAGCTTGGTGGACACGGGGTACCTCTTCGTTCGGTGGTGGTTTCAGGAAGTTGGGGGAAGCAAGACCTTCGGGCTGTTTTGCTTCAATGGTTAAGATAGTCACTGGTTCACCAAGTTGACCACTCGTATACTTACCCCAGTGCGGGGGACGGCTCTTGTCCCCCCGGTACCCGACACGGAAGCAGGCCCTCGTGGCAGCAGTACGAAGCGACGACGAAGCGGCTGACCTCATGGCCGCGTTCACCGCCGTCGTGCGCGCGAACGCGAGTCTGGTGAGTCAGCTGAGCGCCCGTGCCGGCGTGCACGAGAACGCCCTCCGTGCCCTGGTGCTCATCAGTGACACCGGGTACTCCACGCCGACCGAGGTCGCCGGGTACCTCGGGCTGACCTCGGGCGCCGTGACGAACATGATCGACCGGATGAGCACCGCCGGCCTGCTCGAACGCGCACCGAACCCGTCCGACCGTCGAGGCTCCCTGCTGCGGCTGCTGCCCCCGGGCGACGACGTCGTGGCGGACTACCGGGAGCGGTACGCCGCGATGCTCCGGGCCGTCGACGGGGCGCACAACGGGGAGCTGCACGAGGTGCTCAACGACCTGGCGACGAGTCTGTACGAGCAGGCTGCCGCCGCGTCCTGATCTCGCTCGTGGGGATCGTGCGTCTACCTGGTGTGGATCGCCCGTTCCTCTGTCGAGGTGAGGCCGGCACGGCGTTGGCGATCCGTCCCGCGGGCACGCTCGTCCTCGAGCACCCGCACGACGGTGTCCCGGAGGGGTCGGGTCACCCCGCCGGCGTCCGTGAACGCCACCGCGGAGCGCTGCGCGAACCCGACCTCCGACACCGGGATCCACAGGGGGAGCGATCGCGGTCCAGCCCAGTAGGCCACGTCGTGCGCAAGCAGGACGTCGTCGTCGACCACGACCAGCTCGTCGTCGAACCCGGTGACCTCCGCCACGCACCGGAAGAAGTCCTGCATCGGCACCGGAGCACCGACGGCGTTGACCGTGCCGACGAACCCGTCGCGCCCGGCCCGGACGAGCCAGGCCGCGAGGTCCGCGACGTCGATCACCTGGACGAACCGCTCCGCCGTCGTCGGCACCAGCACCGGCCCACCGCGATCGAAGCGTGCCGGCCAGTACCCGAACCGGTCACTCGGGTCGCCGGGCCCGACGATCAACCCCGGGCGTGCGATGAGCAGCCGTGACCCGAGCCGGAGCCGCGTCATGCGCTCGGCGAGGACCTTCGCGTCGGCGTACGCGGACGGGTCCTTCGGCTCCACCAGCCGGGCGGACTCGTCGGCGCGCGGTTCGTCGTTGTCCGCGTACACCGAGACCGTCGACACCAGGGTCCAGTGCGCGGCCCGGTCGGCGAGGGCGTCGAGCGCCGGGGCGACGAGTTCGGGGGCGTGGGCGAGCTCGATCACTTCGTCCCAGTCGCCGATGGCCTGTTCGTACGCGCCCGCCAGGGCTCGATCCGCCTGGACGAAGCGTGCTCCCTCGGGGACACTGCCGGTCGTGCCCCGGGCGAGGCAGGTGACGTCGGCACCCTCGGCCAACAGCTCGTCGACGATCGTCCGTCCGAGCCAGCCGGTTCCACCGAGTACCAGGACGCGTCGCACGGGCTGCGTCATCAGACGGGCTGGAGCGGTCGTCGTTCGCCGGCGGGGAGCTCGACTCGGATGCGATCGCCCGGCCGGACCGTTCCGCCGGTGAGCACGACGCTCATCACGCCGCCCTTGCGTTCGACCGTGCCGTCCTCGGCGCGACCGAGCACGGCACGCAGGAGCCCCGGCTCGAAGCCGTTGATCTGCTGGCACGGGTTCCGCAGCCCGGTGACCTTGACGGAGGCATCGTCACCGAGGTGCAGCACCGTTCCCTCCGGCAACCCGAGCAGGTCGATGCCGCTCGTCGTGACGTTCTCGCCCATCTGGCCCGGCTCGACGCTGAACCCGGCCTCGGCGACCTCGTCGAACAGCTCGGCGTGCAGCAGGTGGACCTGGCGCAGGTTCGGCTGCGAGGGGTCACGGGCGACCCGGGAGCGGTGCTGCACGGTCGTGCCGGCATGGGCATCACCCTCGATGCCCCACCCCGCCACGAGCGTCACCGCGTCGACCAACGGCTTGCTGAACCGGTGCTCGGCGTCCTTGCTCACCGCGGTCACGCGCGGCTGGTCCATGTCGTCCCCACTCATGGGGCCGATTCTGCCCCATGGTCGCGGCGGCGCGAGTGCAGCGTCGGTCAGCGGCGCCCGCGCAGGCCGGTTCAGCGGCGCTTGCGCAGCGCGTTCGTCGCCCACAGGGAAACGGCGATGAGCACGGGCTGGAACAGCAGGCGGACGAAGCGCTTGGTGTCGGTGTCCAGGCCGAACCCGTCGCGGTGGTGCATCCACTGCGCGATGTTGCCGGGGAAGACCGCCAGGAAGAACACCGCGACGACCCACCCGACCGTCACCTGTCGCCGTGCCAGGAGCATCAGCGCAGCGCCGAGCGAGATCTCCACCACGCCGGAGGCGATCACCGTGACGTCGGTCGGCAGCGGCACGAACTTCGGCACCTGCGCCTGGAACTCCTCCCGTGCCACCGTCAGGTGGCTGATGCCGGCCCAGGTGAGCATCGCGCCGAACAGGATGCGGACGATGGTCCGGGGGCGGGTGGAGCGGACTGCGGGGGTGCGGGTTGCCATCGGGGTGGTGCCTTTCACGGTCGTGGTGGGGTTCGGTGGAATGGGGGAGCCGAGGTCAGCGGCTGCGGCTGCGGCTGCGGAGGACTCGGCGTTCGGCGTTCGGCCTCGAACGTGATCGCGGCAGCGGCGGCACCGAGCGTGAGGATCCGGGCGACCGGACGGCCGCGGGTCGAGGTGACCACTCGCAGCCCGCCGACGAGTGCGAGTGCCCCGGCAGCACCGGTCGTGGTCGTCACCTGCCGGTCTTCGAGGTCGACCACGAACCGGGTCCCGCCGAGGGCGGTCGCCGCGATGGTGGAGCCGATGCCGACCAGGTCGATCCCGGGCGCACGGCGGAACGCTGCAGCAGCGAGTCCGAGCCCGGACAGGACTTCCAGAGCCGGGACGCCGAGTGCGTGCGGGACGCCCGGCTCGAAGCCCCGGCGCTGCATCTGCTGGGCTCGTGCGCGCAGTTGGGTGCGGCGAACCGTGGTGATGCCGTGCCCGGCGAGCAGGCCCCCGGTGACGACGTCGATCCAGCTGGTCAGTTTCACGTTGTGCTCCATTAGATTGTGCACAACCTAACACGTCGATGTGCCGTCGAACTCCGACGGACAGCCGACCCGGTGCTCCTCGCGTCGGCAGAGAAAGGATTAGCGCTCAGGTGCGCTCGTGTGGACGGCCGGTGATCACGGGCCGGACCGGTTCAGCTGTCGTCATCATTCGATCAGAGGAGCGATACGTGCAACCAGCTTTTGCGATCCTGAAGGCGAAGGCTCACCCGGGCACCTCCCGTGCCAAGGCTCGGCCACCGTGGGTGGCCGGGCTTCGTCGCCGTCGGTTCTCGGGCGGGCTTGGCCCGAGCGATCCCGCACGCCGATCAACTACCGGGCGGCGCGGGAGCGGAAGAACTAGCCTGAGAAGGCGGCTGGACGAGGGATAACCTCGGGTTCCGATCGATCGGAGCGTCGTGTTCACCCCTACCTCTCACTACCTGGCAGTGATGACCCCTGGCGGGAGCATGCCGTTTCCCATTTGGATCGTCATCGTCCTGGCGCTCGTGGCGGTTGGCGGGGTCCTCGCCTTCACACGAGGACGACGCAAGTGACGTCATTGGCCTGGCCCCAGCCGGCACGATGCGGGGCGGTTGGCTCCATGCTCACCCGAACCCCTACCCCGGTGTGGTGAACATCCCGATTAGCACCCCGGCGGCGGCGAGCACCCATCCGCTGATGATGATCGGGAACCACGGAAGCTTTTCCCGGTAGAGCTCGCCTGTTCGGCGGTAGTCGACGAGGTAGTAGACGATGCCGCTCGCGAACGGCAGTGCGCCAATGATGAACAGGGTGATAGCGAGAGAACGCATGCTTTCGATCTTGCCGAAATGGTCGCGTGTTCGCCGCCGACACCTTGACGTATCGCGGCCTCCCGGCGTCTCCCGGTAGTCGATCGGCCACCGGTCGTGAGTCACTCCAGGAGCGATTGCACCGCGTTCCAGAGGTCCATCTGCTTCCCGCCGGCGAAGAGCGCTCCAGCCTTCTTGAATCGGTAGGTCGTAGCGCCTGGCATTCCCGCCCCAAGCAGACGCACATGACCTACCTGGCGGCCATCCTCTGCGCTGAACACATCCCAGTCCGACGGCGCACCAACAGGAGGGCCCTGACACGCGACGACGTACCTGTGGCCAGCGTTCGTCTCAACCTCGAACTGTTGCACGTGGTCCAGGTCCGCATCGCGGCCCTGCTGCTCGCCTTGGACGGTCACCAGTCGGATGTTCGCCTGCATACCGGAAGGATCCCACCAATCCCCATGCGCGCCCGGTCAACGATCCCCTACCGGGCGGGGCCACGCGGGCCCGGTCGCGTTCGTTGAGCCACCGGCTTACGGAACATCGCTGCAGGTTGCCTGCTGGATTTATCCGGCGGGCAGTCACGGGAGGAGCGCCGTCGTCGCGATGACAAGAGTCGCTGCCGGGTCGAAGGGCCTGCAGCTAGTGGGCGACTTCAGTGGTGATGAGATCGAGCAGCCGCTTCAACGTCACCCGTTCCGCTGAGGTCAACTGAGCCAGTAGCTGGTCCTGCGCCGCCGCGAAAGCGGGGTCAAGCCGCCTGAGGAGCTCCGTCCCCGCGAGCGTGTTCTCGAGCAGGTTGCGTCGCACGTCTACGGGGTCAGGACGCCGCGTGACCAAGCCGAGCTGCTCGAGCCGGGCAGCGTACCCCGAGAGGTCTTTGCGGTCGATCCGGACGCGTCGGCCGACTTCGGCTTGGCTGAGCGGACCAGCCGCCTCGAGCACGGCAAGGATCGGGTACGCCGCCTTCGGGACGCCGGCCTCGGTGGTGAGCTCCGACACGACGCGTGTTGCTCGCGCCGCAGCCTCGACGAGCAGCCAGCTCGGGAGCGAACTCAGTCGCTCCGGAATCTCCCGGTCAGCCATGTTCTCCACGGTAGGCGAAACTCTCTCTTCCATGTATCGTTGGGTTTCCAACGTTGGGATCCCAACAGTAAGAGAGGCTTTTCATGTCAAGCACACCGTCCGACATCATCTCCCGCATCTTCGCCGCCATCGACGACCACCGCTTCGACGATCTCCACCAGATGTATGCGAGCGACGTGGAGGCGACGACGGTCATGGGTGTCACTGTCGGCGCCGACTTGGTGGTCGAGCAAATCCGCGCCGTTCACGAACCGGTGGTCGCCACGCAGCACCTCATCTCCGGCGTCCTAGCCGATATCGCGGGAGACCAGGCGGAAGTTCGCGGCAACGTCACCGCAATCTTCTGCGACGAGGCGCACACGCCGGCTTTCGAGGGATCGAACGTCTGGCGCGGCCGCCTGACCCGTCACGGCGACACCTGGCTCGTCACGTCGTTCTCCATCAACCTGGTGTGGGCGCGCGGGACGTTCCCCCAGCTGCAGGCGTGACCACCGCGAACCGCCCCGACTGTCGCGCCGCACCACTCCGTCTTCAGACACCGCGGATCCCCACTCGCTGCTGGTCCGACCGACGTCCGTACGACTTCGAACGGGCCGTTGGAAGGATCCCACGGCCAGCGGTCGCACGGCGGGGTTCGGTCACCGACTCGTCCGAAGTCCGGTCCTGGTAGCCACTGGCCGGTAACGGATCGGCCAACGAACGTCGGGGCTTTGCCCTTCAAAGCCTCCGCGGCGCAGGAGCCAGTGCCGGGACTTGGACGGATCCCGCAGGCCGCCGGCCGCTGCTAGTTTCTGCATTGAGGGGGACACATGAAACGAAGGACACGAACAGCACGGACGGTCGTCATTGCATCCGCCGTCGCGGCGACCATCAGCCTGACCATGGCCACCGCAGGCTGCACCGATGGAGGACCGGCACCAAAGGCGTCTCCGTCCGCCACCCGGACGTCGGTTGCTCTTTCCGTCGACCCGATCGAACTGGCATCCCGGCACTTCGCCGTCCTCGCGCGTCCCGCCACATCCGCCGACGCGCTCCCCGATGACGATGTGTTCGAGCCGGAGGAGATCGTGCCGGACAGTCAGCGCTTCGTCGTAGAGCGGGACGCAACCAGGTACTGGATCGCCGCCACAGCGAGCGGTGGTGTGTGCTTGATCGCCCGGAACGGAGATCCGAACAGTGCCGGGAACTGGGCAGTCTCCGCCGGTCGAACAGTCGAGCCAGCGACCGTCGTCACGAGCATGATCGATGATGCCGGCCACCAGACGGCACTCGTGTCGGATGGGTATACGGCGTCCGACCCCTCCGGGTTGCACGAACTCGCAGCGAATGTGTGGACCGGGAACCTCGACCCGAACCTGCGCGAGGACGTCAGCGACGGCTGACCGCGCGACCGAGCATCTCGGTCTCAGAAGACAGCGGCACGGTCACCGCAACGGTGCTCCCACAGTCCGTGTCCGGCAGTCGATCCACTACCGGTCGCGGGTCTCGAGAGCGTTTCCGTTTGCACGTCACGGCCGTTTTGGCGTCGTCAAGCCGCGCTCGCGCGTGAGCGCTGCGCTTGTCGTGGCTGCGCTGGTGGCCGTGGGAACAGGCATCATCGCGTTCTTCTGGATTGCGATGATGCTCGCTGATCAAAGAGCGACGACGCCGTTCCTGGGCATCCTTGTTCCGCTCGGCCTGGGAGTGCTCGTATTCGGCCTCTCCCTACTCGTCCAGACGAGGACCGCCCAGTAGACGATCGCGAGCTTGACTAGTTCGAGCCTGCAGATTGCATGGCAAGTGCTTTCCGGAAGGCAGCTGCGGTCCCTTCCACCAGGTCGGCGGGGTCGCTGGCCAGGATCCGACCGCTGTTGTAGCAGGCGACCCCGAGTTGCCCTGCGATGGTGGCGACGTCAACGGGGGCGTTCTGCATGATGAGCGCCTTCGTGAACTCGTTCGCGATGTACTGGTGCTTGACCGCTTCGCGCGCCCGCAGCTCCTCGTGCGCGTCGAGAAGCATTGTGTGCCGCCGGTACGTGGCGAGGTCCGAGATCGCTTGTGCGCAGAGTTGGAGGACAAGCGGTTCGAGCGCACTCAGGGCGTCTCCGAGGGTTTGCACGGGTGGCGCGGGGTCCCAAAGAGCGGATGCAACGGTAGTGATCGCGTCGAACATGGACTGCTCTTTGGCGAAGACGACTTCCGTCTTGTCGCCGAAGTGTCGGAAGAACGTCGTCCGGCCGACCTCGGCCCGTTCGGCGATGTCCGTGACCGAGACCGCGTCGAAGCCTCGCTCGGCGAACAACTCATCTGCGGCGTCGATGATCCGGCTCCGCGCGGCACGCTGCTTCCGTTCGACCAGGGTCAGCGGGGTCGTGTCTGCTTCGGCGGTTGGTTCGGCCACGGCTTCATCTTACCAGCATGTGCCGGACTTGGTTCCAACTTGAACGGGGTGTGCTACGGTACTGAGTACCAAACAAGGAGGAGCAATGCTCTCTGCAGACGATCGCTTTCAAATCTCCGAGACTCTCTCGCGCCAGGCGTTCGTGGTCGACGAGAACGCCCTGGATCAACTCCGTGAGGTGTTCACCCCCGACGCCACGTACGACATGACCAGTTCCGGGATGGGCGCCTTCGAGGGTCTGGACGCCCTGCGAACCGCGGCGGGGCAGCTGTTCGCCTCCGGGCACGCACCGCTGTCGCACTTCGTGACGAACATCGTCATCTCGGAGACGGGGGAGTCGACGGCGTCGGTGCGGTCCAAGGGACTGATGATCATGGCTCACGGCGGCGTGCACGGCGTCGTCTACGACGACACGGTCGTCCTGCACGAAGGCCGCTGGCTGATCGCGAGCCGCGTCATCCTGCCCCTCCGTACGGGATCCAGCGATGAGCACTGATGCGCATGGCGACGCTGGGCAAAGTCCTGGTCTCCGCGACTGCGGCGGCGCAGATGGTCGGCCCGTACGTGTTCGACTTCAACGAAACGCACATCTACAACGACTCCTGGCCTCCGCACGCGAAGTTCCACAACGCGCAGACCATGAGTTCCGGCGTCGCGTTGTCGATGGCGACCCTGGTGAACTTGTGGCGGCCGGGCTCCGGCCGCGTGGGCGTGGACGCTGCCGCGTTCGCGGCGAGCACGTACTGGCTCAGTCAGCTCTCGGCGTTCTTCTACCCGGGAACGGCAAGCGTGGACCCGCCCGGTGAGGACAATTGGCCGCAGCTCAAGTTCACCATCCCCATGCTGACCGTGATCGGCGTCGGCTGGTTCCTCGCAGGCCGCGGGCTCGCTGGGACCAGGCGGCGATGAGGCGCCTGCAGTACCACCGCTACGGCGGTCCCGACGTCCTGGTGTTGGAAGACGCGGCCATCCCGCAACCAGGTCGACGCCAGATCCTCGTGCGCGTGCGTGCTGCATCGGCGAACGCCATGGATTGGAAGATCCGTAACGGCGAGATGCGGGTCATGACCGGCAGGAAGTTCCCACGCGGTGTCGGCCACGATTTCGCCGGTGTCGTCGAACAGGTCGGAGAGGGCGTCACCCGCTTTCGGGTAGGCGACGCGGTCCTCGGCGCGGCGCGCCTGCAGCATGCAGGAGCGTTCGCGGAGTTCGTGATCGCCAACGAGCGATCCGTCGCTTCCAAGCCCGACGACCTCTCCTTCGAACATGCCGCAACCCTGCCGGTGGCCGGCCTCACCGCCTACCAGGCGGTCACTGCGGCCGGCAAGCTCCGACCTGGACAGCGCATTTTCATCAACGGCTGCCTCGGCGGAGTTGGACGAATCGCCGTCCAGGTCGCACTCGCGGCAGGCGCGACCGTGGCCGGCAGCTGCCGGTCGGGAACGGAAGCCGAAGCCCGCCACCTCGGCGTCGACCCAGTCGTCACGTTCGACACAGATCCTGTTCCGTACACCGGCCGGTTCGACGTGGTCTTCGACACGGCAGGGACCCTGCCCTACGGCGTCGCACGCCAGATGCTCACCCTCCACGGATGCATCATCGACATCGTCCCCGCGGCATCAAAGTTCGCCCGAAGCGTCCTACCCGGCCCCTACAACGCGTTCATGGCCCGCCCCGACAGCGACGACCTTCAGCGCGTCGCCGACGCCGCCGGACGAGGCGAGATCGTCACCCGCATCGCTCGTGCCGTCACCCTCGACGACGCCATCCCCGCCCTCGCGGAGCTGGAAACCGCCCCCACCTCCGGCGGCGGAAATCTCGTCATCACCATCGACTGACCTGCGGGGTTGACCCCCGCCGCGGCGACGCTCCTCGATCGAGCACCCCGTTGGACACCATCACCCCACCTGGAGAAACAACGCATGGCCATCACTTTTTGGATCGTTGCAGGTCTCGCCGCAGTCGCCTTCTTCGGCGCAGGCCTGATGAAGCTGATCCGCCCAATATCGGCCCTCAAGGAAGCCGGAATGGGCTGGATCGAGGACTACTCCAACACCACCGTCAAGCTCATCGCCCTCGCAGAAGTCGTCGGAGCAACCGGTCTCGTCCTCCCCATCGCGACCCGGATCGCCCCTGCCCTCAGCCCCGTCGCCGGCGTCGCCCTGACCGTGATCATGGCCGGAGCGATCGCTGTTCACGTCCGCCGCAAGGAATCTCCCATTGCGGCAATCGTCCTGACCGCGCTGCCCCTCGCCGCCGCGATCCTCGGCTTCATTCTCGTGTTCTCGTGAGCCTGCAGCCGGTGTGCAAGTGGCTGTCGCAGACAGACAGCACTGCCACGTCGGCGCAGCTCCACGATCTGGAGATCGTGCGCGTTCGGCCGCCCGTCAGCCGGTCGTCCAGCGGGATACGGCCGACCTCGGCGCTAGCTAAGCAGGGCGCCCCGATAGACGATCCTCGACCGGCCCCTACCTCCCGCGCTTCCGCTTGATCCAAGTGCCGAGCCCTTGCGCGAACACGACGGCCCCACATACGACGAGCACACCGACCAGCACCGGCGTCGGAATCATGTTCAGAGGTCCTTGATTCACGCGATCTTCCGGAACCGCGACCACCGGTCCGACGACGACGCCCATGATGACGAAAACCGCCCCGAGCCCCATCTCTGCGACCGGATGGGGTGAGTTGAAGAACTCAGCCATCCGATGCCTTCCTGTCCTCGAACTTCGCGCCCTGCGAGCGCACGACCGATCAAACCATGGTGTCCCGGTAGCCGGTACTCCAGCGGACAACGGGTGCTTCCGGGCTGCTCCGGACTCCTACGGCCCTGCTCCGGGGCGAACCCGTCCCACATAGGTGGCCCGCGAACCATCTCACTTCCCGCACGCCATACGGACGCCTCGCGACGCACGAAGACCTAGCCGACCCCTAGTCAGCGTGGCCCGTCCGTACTCCGAACATCGTGTCCACGTCCGTATTTCAGACACGTTGCGTGGCAGTCGGACAAGTTAGCTGGCGGACGACACGAACGCCTACTGCGGCATGTCGACGAACCGCGAGAACATCCCGTGGAACGCCACGGTGATGGTGTCCGTCGGTCCGTTACGGTGCTTCGCCACGATCAGGTCCGCCTCACCCTGACGCGGGTTGTCCTTCTCGTACGCCGACTCGCGGTGCAGCAGGATGACCATGTCGGCGTCCTGCTCGATGGAGCCGGACTCACGAAGGTCGGAGATCGCCGGCTTCTTGTCGGCACGCTGCTCCGGACCACGGTTCAGCTGCGACAGGGCGATGACGGGCACCTGGAGCTCCTTGGCCATCAGCTTGAGGGCACGCGAGAACTCGGAGACCTCTTGCTGGCGGCTCTCGACCTTCTTGCCCGAGGTCATCAGCTGCAGGTAGTCGATGACCACGAGCTTCAGGTTGTGCTGCTGCTTGAGTCGGCGGCACTTGGCGCGGATCTCGACGAGCGTCATGTTGGGGGAGTCGTCGATGAAGAACGGGGCGTCGTTGATGCGACCGCGGGTCTGGGCGATGGTGGTCCAGTCGCGGGAGTCCACGGTGCCCTTGCGCATGTTCTGCAGCGGCACGCTGGTCTCGGCTGAGAGCAGACGCATCGCGATCTCGGCGCGACCCATCTCGAGCGAGAAGAAGGCGGCGGTCTGGTCGTGCTTGATCGCGGCGGCGCGGCACAGGTCGAGCGCCAGCGTCGACTTGCCCAGGGCGGGGCGCGCGGCGACGATGATGAGCTGTCCGGGGTGGAAGCCGTTCGTCAGGCCGTCGAGCTGCGCGAAACCGGTCGGCACGCCCGTCATCTGGCCGTCGCGGCCCTTGGCGGCCTCGATCTCGTCGAGCGCGGCGGAGATGGCGTCGGTCAGCGGGACGTAGTCCTCGGTCTGCACACCGCCGGCGACGTTGTAGACCTCGGCCTGCGCGCTGTTGACGAGGTCGGTGACCTCACCCTCCGACGCGTAACCCATCTGCACGATGCGGGTGCCGGCGTCGACCAGGCGACGGAGCACGGCCTTCTCGGCGACGATGCCGGCGTAGTAGCCGGCGTTCGCGGCGGTCGGAACCATGCTCGTGACGCTGTGCAGGTACTCGGCGCCGCCGGCACGGGACAGCAGGCCGGTCTTGGTCAGCTCGTCGGTGACGGCGATGACGTCGGTGGGTTCACCGTGCGAGTAGAGCGACAGGATCGCGTCGAAGATGACCTCGTGCTTGGGGACGTAGAAGTCCACACCGCGGGCGGTCTCGATGACGTCGGCGACGGCGTCCTTCGACAGGAGCATGCCACCGATGGTCGACTGCTCCGCGAGCATGTCGTGCGGCGGGGTGCGTTCCATGCCGCGCTCCGCGTAGTCCTGCGGTGCGGGCTCAAGATGTGCGATCGACACACGCTCTCCTCTGTTGACGACACGGACCTGAACCGGCGGGACAGCACCCACCGGCGGGAACCCGCACCCCTGTTTCTACCCTCGGCGACCGACATCCCCGAGTCGCTGGCCCAAGCTACGGCCCCGGAGTTATCCCCAACAAACAGCCCTGTGGATAACTTTGTGGAGAGGCTGCGGAACACGCCGGAACGCTGTGTGGAGAACTGTGGAGGAGCCTGTGGAAAAAGCGGTGTGCGAACACACTTTCGACCGCTTGACCTGGGGTTTCCTGGTGCACACCATGTGTGGAAAAGTGGGGTTCAAGTACGCCTTGAAGGTTCCGATTTGACTTGTTTCCACTGTGTAAAACGACTTGACAAGCACCCCTCCTGTGGGGAGAGTTCTCGGCCTGTTCCCAGCCAGCGCGACCCCGTCTGAACCGTAACCAGCCAGCCCGAGTCGAGCCGCGCCTCCAGGCCCGTGAGCATGTCGGCGACAGCCGTGGGCAAGCCGCACGACCACCCCCGGAACGCAACGACGGGCGGGCCTCCCGGAGGAGACCCGCCCGTCGTGGAGCGGAACGTCAGTGCTACTTGGCAGCGACGACCTTGAGCGAGATCACGGCAGTGATGTCCTCGCGCAGGCGCACGGTGGCCTCGTGGTCACCGACGGTCTTGATGGTCGCGGGGACCTCGACCTTGCGCTTGTCGAGCGAGCCGACGCCCTGCGCCTGGACGGCGTCAGCGACGTCGCCCGGACGGACGGAGCCGAACAGACGACCGTCCTTGCCGGCCTTGACCGACAGGGTGATGGTCGCGTTCTCGAGCTTCATCTTGAGGTCCTGTGCCTCTTCGATGGTGGCGAGCTCGCGCGCGGTACGCGCGGCACGGATCGACTCGACCTGCTTCTCGCCGCCCTTGGACCACGCGACAGCGAAGCCCTGGGGGATGAGGTAGTTGCGGGCGTAGCCGTTCTTGACGTCGACGACGTCACCAGCGGAACCGAGGCCGGAGACCTCGTGGGTGAGGATGAGCTTCGACATGTGTCGACCTCCGATCAGCGGCCGGAGCCGGCGTAGGGGAGGAGCGCCATCTCACGGGCGTTCTTCACGGCACGGGCGATGAGGCGCTGCTCCTGGACGGAGACGCCGGTGATGCGACGGGCGCGGATCTTTCCACGCTCCGAGATGAACTTGCGAAGGGTCGCAACGTCCTTGTAGTCGATGACGCCGACCTTGATCGACTTCGCGGGAGCAGCGTTCTTGCCGCCCTTGCCGCGAGGCTTCCGGCGGTCGCCGGTGCTCTTTCCAGCCATAGTGATTTGTCCTTAGAAGAAAAGTTGTGTGTCCGTCGGAACCGGGAGGATCAGAACGGGGTCTCGTCGTCGAAGTTGCCGCCGGGGGTGCTCCACACGTCGTTCGACTGTGCGTTGCCGCCACCCTGCTGGCCGCCCTGGGGAGACCAGGGCGCGTCCGACTGACCGCCACCGTTGTTGTTCCAGTTGCCGCCGCCGTTGCCCGCGGGGGCGTTGCCGCCGCCGCCGACCTGGCCACGACCGCCGCCACTGCCACCCGCTGCACGGGTGATCTGTGCGGTCGCGTAGCGGAGCGACGGGCCGATCTCGTCGACCTCGAGCTCGATGCTCGTGCGCTGCTGGCCCTCACGGTCCTGGTAGGAACGCTGACGCAGACGACCCTGCGCGATGACGCGCGAGCCCTTCGTCAGCGACCCCGCCACGTGCTCGGCGAACTCGCGCCACACACTCGCGCGGAGGAACAGCGCATCGCCGTCCTTCCACTCGTTCGCCTGACGGTCGAACGTGCGAGGGGTCGACGCGATGGTGAAGTTCGCCACGGCGAGCCCGTTCTGCGTGTAACGCAGCTCGGGGTCCGCGGTGAGGTTGCCCACCACCGTGATGACGGTTTCGCCGGCCACGGGTTACTCGGCGCTCGCGGTCGCGGTTGCGGAGGCGTTGGCGGCCTTGCGGGCCGCACGAGCCTCGTCACGCTGCTTCTGGGCGGCGACCTGCGCGATGCCCTCTTCAGCGCGGAGGACCTTCGTGCGGAGCACGGCCTCGGAGAGACCGAGCTGACGGTCGAGCTCCTTGGCGGCCTCGGACGTCGACGTGAAGTCGACGACGGCGTAGATGCCCTCGGACTTCTTCGCGATCTCGTAAGCGAGCCGGCGACGGCCCCAGACGTCCACGTTGTCGACGGTGCCACCCGCGTTGCGGATCACTGCCAGGAACTTGTCCAGGCTGGGAGCGACGGTGCGCTCATCGATCTCGGGGTCGAGGATCGCCATCAGTTCGTACTGGTGCATGCGGAACCCACCTCCTCTGGTCTCAGCGGCCCCGGGCGGTTCCCGGGGCAGGAGGGTTGATGCATGTGCCCCAGACCACGCAGGTGCGCGAGGGCAACCTGGGTAGCCTACCGGACTGCCTGGAGGCGCGCCACCGGCCTGTGGACAGCGGTTCCGCCCGTCAGGCGGTCGCGTCTCAGGCGCCGGTGTCGCCTCGGGCGCCCCACCACTCACGCAGGCGCTCCTCGGCCGTCTCCGGCCCGAGGGGTCCTTCGTCCATCCGGGCCTCGAGCAGGAACCGGTAGGCCTCGCCCACGGCACGCCCCGGCGGGATGTCGAGGATCCGCATGATGTCGTCGCCGGTCAGGTCCGGACGGATCGACTCCAGCTCCTCCTGCTCGGAGAGGGTCTTGATGCGGTCCTCGAGGTCGTCGTAGGCGAACGCCAGACGGTCGGCCTTGCGGCGGTTGCGGGTGGTGACGTCCGACCGGGTGAGCTCGTGCAGCCGTTCGAGCTGGGGTCCGGCGTCACGGACGTAACGGCGGACGGCGGAGTCGGTCCAGGCGCCCTCGGTGTACCCGAAGAAGCGCAGGTGCAGCTCGATCAGGCGGGACACCGCGGCGATGGTGTCGTTGTCGAAGCGGAGCGCACGGAGTCGCTTCTTCGCCATCTTCGAACCGACCAGGTCGTGGTGGTGGAAGCTCACGGCGCCGCCGGGCTCGAGCTTGCGCGTCGCGGGCTTGCCGATGTCGTGCAGCAGCGCGGCGAGCCGCAGCACGGTGTCCGGGGGATCCCCGGCGTGACGCTCGGCCTCGTACCCGATGGCCTGCTCGAGCACGGTGAGCGAGTGCTCGTAGACGTCCTTGTGGTGGTGGTGCTCGTCGACCTCGAGCCGCATCTCGGGCAGTTCCGGCAGGAACCGCTCGGCGAGCCCGGTGTCGACGAGCAGCCGGAGGCCGGGGACCGGGTCGTCCGTGTTGAGCAGCTTGACGAGCTCGTCGCGGACCCGCTCGGCGGACACGATGTCGATCGACGCGACGAGCTCCTGCATCGCAGCCCGCACGTCGTCGTCGACGGTGAAACCGAGCTGGGAGGTGAACCGTGCGGCGCGCATCATCCGCAGGGGGTCGTCGCGGAACGAGACGACCGCGGTCTGGGGCGTCCGGAGCCGTGCGGCGAGCAGGTCCTCGACGCCGCCGTGCACGTCGACGAGCTCGCGGGCCGGCAGCCGCAGGGCCATCGCGTTGACGGTGAAGTCGCGACGGAGCAGGTCGTCCTCGATGGTGTCGCCGAACGCGACCTCGGGCTTGCGGGTCTCGCCGTCGTAGACGTCGCTGCGGTACGTGGTGATCTCGACCTGCTCGCCGGCGACCCGTGCGGCGATGGTGCCGAACTGGCGACCGACGTCCCAGGTGGCGCTCGCGATGGGTTCGACGATCCGCAGGATGTCGTCCGGCCGCGCGTCGGTGGTGAAGTCCAGATCGGTCACCGGACGGCCGAGGAACGCGTCACGGACGGGGCCGCCGACGAGGGCGAGTTCGTGTCCGGCGTCGGCGAAGGCCCGAGCGAGGAGGTCGACGGGCTCGGTGGTGGCGAGTGCGTCGAGTCGTTCGACGGCCTGGGCAACGGACTGCATGACGGTGCTCATCCTCCCAGATCGAGGCCCTGAGTTCTCCACGAGCCGCGCGCGCACGGGACCTGTTCATGGTCGCGCCTCATACACTCGTGCTCGGCCCGAACCGACCCCGTGGCCCGCTCCCCGTATGCAGATGCTCCGCACCACGCTCGCCGCAGCCGCGTCGACCCTCGTCGCGCTCGGCCTGGTCGTCGCGCCCGTCACCACCGATCACGCCTCGGCCGCCACGGTGTCCGCGGCCAAGAGCCACGTCGCCGACCCGGCCGCCGCCGACGCGGGCAAGGCGACCATCTCGATCGCCCCGGCGAACCGCGGCGTCGTCGAGCGCGACCAGGACCTCACCCTGTCGGTCACCGTCACGAACGACACCGACACGGCCCTGCCAGCCGGCACCGCGGAGTTCGACATCTTCCGCTCGGTGAGCACGCGCGATGTCTTGGCGAGCTGGCTCAGCGACACCACCACGACCGGTTACCTCGGCGCCCCGATGGACTCAGTGGACATCCCGGCGATCCCGGCGCACCGTTCGATCACCATCGACTCGGTCGACATCGTCTCCGGCAACGTCGCGCTCGGCGGGTACTCCTCGTTCGGCGCCCGCCGCATCGCTGCCGAGTACACGGCGGGCGACGCCTTCGCCGTCGACCGCTCCGCGATCACCTGGTACCCGGACTTCGAACAGGCCCCGGTCAGCGTCTCCGTCGCGATGCCGGTCACGGTGCCCAAGTCGACCGACGGCGTCCTCACCGCCCCGGTGCTGGCCGCCGCGACCTCGGTGGACGGCACCCTCACGCAGCAGCTCGACGCGGCCGAGGACCACAACGTCGCCGTGGCCGTCGACCCTCGGATCATCGCCTCGATCCGGATCCTCGGCGACAACGCACCGTCGAGCGCGACCACCTGGCTGCAGCGTCTCGAAGCACTGCGCAACGAGACCTTCGCGCTGCCCTACGCCGACGCAGACGTCACCGGGCTCCGTCAGGCCGGATCCGACGGCATCCTGTCGCCGATCTCCCTCGACCAGTCCGTCGAGTCCGAGAACTTCCCCGGCGCCGAGACCCCGGCCCCGACACCGACGGCCACGCCGGGGCAGACCTCGTCCCCCGCGCCCACCGAGGCCTCGAGCGACGGCGCCACGACCGGCGACGCCGCCGACCAGGCGCAGGAGACCCTGCCGACCACGGAGTCCCTGCTCGACTTCCCGTACTCGATGGACTCGATCGCCTGGCCGAGCGAGGGCACCGTGTCCTCCGCCGACCTGCCCGCGCTCGAGCGTGCCGGCACGAAGACCACCATCGTCTCGAGCGGCAACACCTCGGCCGGCGCGGACACCACCATCACGGCGTCCGAGAAGATCGGAGACGACCACGTGCTCGTCTCCGACCAGTCGATGTCGTCGATGCTCCGCCGAGCCGCGGCCGCCACCGACCGGCAGACCTTCTCGTCGGCGATGTCCGAGCTCACCGCGACGTTGGCGACCTCGGCCCGTGCCGCCACCGCCACGGGCCCGATCCTGCTGACCCTCGGGCGCGAGTGGCCGTCCGACTCCACGCGGCTCAGCCAGGCGCTGGACGCCGTCGAGAGCACCGCCTGGGTCGCCCCGGCCGACCTCTCCGCCGCTTCGGAGGCCGTCGCCGGGTCGCTCACGCTCGCGAGCGCGTCCACCGGCGAGGCCCGCATCGACCAGCTCCGGCGACTCGTGCGCGGAGAACAGGGGCTCTCCGCGTTCGCGACGATCCTCGGCGACCCGAACCAGCTCACCGCCCCGGCCCGGCTCCGTCTGCTCGCGCTCGCCTCGAACGCGTGGCGCGACGACGACCAGGGGCTCGCCGCCGCGGTCGAGGCCCGCACGGCCGCCTGGGCGAAGAGCACCACCGAGGTGGGCATCGTCGACTCGAGCAGCCTCACCCTGCTCGGCGACCGGTCGTCCCTGCCGGTGTCCATCCGCAACAGCTCCGACTACCCGGTCACGGTGCACCTGTCCGTCCAACCGTCCAACTCGGCGCTGCGGGTGGTCCGCAACGACATCGTCGTCGAGATCCAGCCCGACTCCTCCACCCGCGCCACCGTCCCCGTGCAGTCGGTCGCGAACGGCAAGGTCGAGCTGACGATGTCGCTCTCGAGCCCGACCGGCGTCGCCGTGGCCCAGCCCGCGACCGTCGAGCTGAACGTGCAGGCCCAGTGGGAGACGGTCATCACCGCCGTCGCCGCGATCGCCCTGATCGGCATCTTCGGCTTCGGCATCTTCCGCAGCATCCGCAAGCGCATCCGCCGCCGCAACGGCGAGCTCGACGACGAGGACGACGACGACCCGAACCGCCCCCTGGCGGTCCAGCCGACGGTCGGGGGCGCGCAGGCGGCCACCACCCGGCCTGGAGGCACGGATCACCCCTCCGGAGCGGCCCCCACTCCCAGCGCGGCCGCGTCCACTGCCGGGGCGGCAACCGCAGCGCCGACCGCGGCGGTGGACCAGGGCCCCCTGCAGGACGCCATCGCGCGCGCCGGAGCCGAGCCGGGCCTCCCGTCCGACGCCGCACGCAACACCGTCGCGGACGACCGCGACCCCGAGGAGCCGACCATCAGCGCCAGCCAGCCCCAGCCCGACGTCGACGCCGAGCCGGTCGCTGAGCGCAGCCTCGGCCGGGCGAGCGCGATGCTCGCCGCCGGCACGATGGTGAGCCGCATCCTCGGCTTCGCGAAGACCTTCGTGCTGGCGTACGCGATCGGGCAGAATGCGAGCCCCTCGGCCAACGCCTTCGCCGTCGCGAACCAGCTGCCGAACAACATCTACGCGCTCATCGCGGGCGGTCTGCTATCGGCCGTGCTCATCCCGCAGATCGTCCGCGCGATGAAGACCGGCACGGACGGCGGGCAGGCGTACGTCAACAAGATCGTGACGCTCGGTGGTTCCGTCTTCATCGTCATCACGATCGTGGCGACGGCACTCGCGCCGCTCCTCGTGCGGCTGTACACGACGTCGTCCGACAGCCGAGGTCCGGCCGCCACCGACCTCGCCATCGCCTTCGCCTTCTGGTGCCTCCCGCAGATCCTGTTCTACGCGATGTACTCCCTGCTCGGCGAGGTCCTCAACGCGAAGCAGGTCTTCGGGCCGTTCACGTGGGCACCACTGCTGAACAACGTCATCGCGATCGCCGGCCTCATCGTCTTCATCGCGCTGTTCGGCAGCGGGCACAGTGACGTCGGTGAGTGGACGCCGGTCAAGATCGCGGTCCTCGCGGGCAGCGCGTCCCTCGGCGTCTTCGCCCAGGCGGCGTTCCTGCCGTTCTTCTGGAAGCGCGCCGGCCTGTCGTTCCGACCGGACTTCCGCTGGCGCGGGGTCGGTCTCAAGTCCACGGGCACCGCCGCCGGCTGGCTCTTCGCGATGATCCTCGTGACCCAGATCGCCGGGATCGTGCAGTCTGCGGTCGCCTGGAAGGGTCAGGACGACGGGCCCGGCAACGCCGTGCTCGGCAACGCGTGGCTCATCTTCATGCTCCCGCACTCGATCATCACGGTCTCCATCGCGACGGCGTACTTCACCCGCATGAGCCACGACGCCGAACGTGGCGACCTCGACGCCGTCCGCCGCAACCTGTCGCTGTCCCTGCGCATCGTCGGGCTCTTCACCGTCTTCGCCTCGGTCGCGCTGATCGTCGTCGCCGTCCCGTTCGGCCGCCTGTACGAGGGCACGTTCGAAAGCGCCCTGCAGGTCGGCGCCGTGCTCGTCGCCTACATGCCCGGACTCGTCCTGTTCAGCATGCTGTTCGTGATCCAGCGGGTCTTCTGGGCGATGCACGACCACCGGACGCCGTTCCTGATGCAGTGCATCCAGTCGGTGCTGTTCGTCATCGGAGCCCTGGCGGTGTCGACGTTCCCCACCTCGGTCATCGGCATCGGGGTCGCCGCCTGCACCACCATCGCGGGGTCGGCGCAGACGATCGTCGCACTCGTGCTCGTCCGCAAGCGGCTCGGCAGCATCGAGGGACCGGTCATCACCCGGTCGCACGTCCAGTTCGTGATCGCCGCGCTGATCTCGGGCGTCGTCGGGCTCCTCGTCGTGAACTTCTTCGGCGCGTTCTCAGAGGCCGGGTTCGCGATGTCAGACCGCACCGGTGCCCTCATCACGATCATCCTCACCGGCGCCGTGATGGTGGCCGTGTACTTCGGAGCCCTCGTCGTCGCGAAGAACGGTGAGATCGGCAACGCCGTCCGGATGCTCCGCAGCAAGCTCGGCCGCTGATCCCTGCCGGACGCCGCACGCTCACGGGCCGTGCGGAATGCCACGCCGGTACGATGGGTTGACCCGGTCAGACGCAACGGAAGGGCAATCAGGCATGCGCCAGCTCATCATCATCGGTTCCGGCCCGGCCGGGTTCACCGCCGGCATCTACGCAGCGCGCGCAGAGCTCAAGCCGCTCGTCGTCGCCTCCAGTGTCGAGACGGGCGGTGAACTCACCAAGACGACCGAGGTCGAGAACTTCCCCGGCTTCCCCGAGGGGATCCAGGGCCCCGACCTCATGATCAAGATGCAGGAACAGGCCGAGAAGTTCGGCGCCGAGGTCCTGTACGACGACGCCGTCTCCGTCGACCTCACCGGCAAGGTCAAGAAGGTCACGGTCGGTTCCGGCGAGACGTACGAGGCCCTCGCGGTCATCTACGCCACCGGCTCCGCGTACCGCCACCTCGGCCTCCCCGACGAGGAGCGACTGTCCGGCCACGGTGTCTCGTGGTGCGCGACCTGCGACGGCTTCTTCTTCCGACAGAAGAACATCGCCGTCGTCGGCGGCGGCGACTCCGCGATGGAAGAGGCGACGTTCCTCACCCGCTTCGCCGACAAGGTGACGGTCATCCACCGCAAGGACTCCCTGCGCGCGTCGAAGATCATGCAGGACCGTGCGATGAACGACCCGAAGAT
Source organism: Curtobacterium sp. MCPF17_051 (assembly GCF_003234595.1). Taxonomy (NCBI): domain Bacteria; kingdom Bacillati; phylum Actinomycetota; class Actinomycetes; order Micrococcales; family Microbacteriaceae; genus Curtobacterium; species Curtobacterium sp. MCPF17_051. The sequence continues at coordinate 21,420 of NZ_QKSE01000026.1, forward strand.
CGAGTTCGCGTGGAACAAGGAAGTCACCGGCATCACCGGTGACTCTGCGGTCGAGGGCGTCACGCTCAAGGACACCGTGACGGGCGAGGAGTCCGAGCTCGCGCTGGACGGCCTGTTCATCGCGATCGGCAACGACCCGCGCACGCACCTGATCCACGGCCAGATCGACATCGCGCCCGAGGGCACGATCGCCGTCCAGGGCCGCTCGTCGAAGACCAACCTGCCGGGTGTCTTCGCCGCCGGTGACGTCATCGACCCGACCTACCGTCAGGCCATCACGGCTGCGGGTTCCGGCACGGTCGCCGCGCTCGACGCCGAGAAGTACCTCGCCGAGCTCGACGACGCACTGACGGACGAGGCCGAGGGCGTCGGTCCGACCGAGCCCGCCATGGTCGACGTCATCGCCGCACGGGCCTGACCCGCCTCGGAATACCACGACGGCATCGCCGTTGTACCCCCTGAACGACTTCTCGAAGGAGCACACATGTCCAACGCCAAGGCTGTCACCGACGCCACCTTCTCGGACGAGGTCCTCAAGTCCGACAAGACGATCCTCGTCGACTTCTGGGCCGAGTGGTGTGGCCCGTGTCGCGCGGTCTCGCCGATCCTCGACCAGATCGCCGAAGAGCACGCCGGCAAGATCGAGATCGTGAAGCTCAACGTGGACGACAACCCCCAGTCGGCCATGAACTACCAGATCACGTCGATCCCGGCGATGAAGGTCTTCAAGGGCGGCGAGGTCGTCAAGACCGTCATCGGTGCCAAGCCGAAGCCCGCGCTCGAGGCCGACCTCGCCGAGTTCCTCGCGTAGGTCGCCCCACCCGAACGGCCCCGCCCTCCCCGGAGGGCGGGGCCGTTCTCGTCCGGAGCCACCGGATGACGATCGGCTCCGTCTCGGAACCCTGGTTCCCCGGGCCGATGTCGTAGTGTGGCGGGAATGTCCCACTGAACGGAGCACTCGATGACGAACGGCAACAGCCTCGACCCCTGGTACGACTCCTACGCCCAGCGCACCGCCGGGCTGAGCGCCTCCGAGGTCCGAGCCCTGTTCGCCGTCGCCTCGCGCCCCGAAGTGGTCTCGCTGGCCGGCGGCATGCCGTTCGTCTCAGCGCTGCCCAGAGAGCTCGTCACGGGCTCCCTGGACCGTGTCATGAACGAGGACGCCGCCATGGCGCTCCAGTACGGCGGCGGACAGGGTCTGCGGTCCCTCCGTGAGCACATCGTGGACGTCATGAGCCTCGAGGGCATCCGTGCCAGCGCCGAGGACGTCGTGGTCACCACGGGCTCGCAGCACGCCCTCGACCTCGTCACACGGCTGTTCATCGATCCGGGCGACGTCGTGCTCGCCGAGTCGCCGTCGTACGTCGGCGCGATCGGCGTCTTCCGGTCGTACCAGGCCGAGACGGTGCACGTGACGACGGACGAGTTCGGTCTCGTCCCCGAGGCGCTGCGCGAGGCGATCGCGAACCTCCGCACCCAGGGCAAGCGGATCAAGTTCCTCTACACGATCCCGAACTTCCACAACCCGGCCGGCGTCACGATGAGCCGTGAGCGCCGCATCGAGGTGCTCGACATCTGCCGGTCGAACAACATCCTCGTGCTCGAGGACAACCCGTACGGGCTCCTGTGGTTCGACGAGCCGGCACCGCAGGCGATCCGATCGATCGACGAAGAGGGCGTGGTGTACCTCGGCTCCTTCTCGAAGACCCTCGCACCCGGCTTCCGCGTCGGCTGGGCCCTCGCGCCGCACGCCATCCGCGAGAAGCTCGTGCTCGCCAACGAGTCGGCCGTACTCGCGCCGAACTCCTTCGGCCAGTACGTCGTGAACGCGTACCTCGACGCCGCGGACTGGAAGGGTCAGGTCGACACGTTCCGGGGCATCTACGCCGAGCGCCGTGACGCCATGCTGTCCGCGCTGGGGGAGTTCCTGCCCGACCTGTCCTGGACGAAGCCGAACGGTGGCTTCTTCGTGTGGCTGACCCTGCCCGAGTCGCTCGACTCCAAGGGCATGCTGCCGCGCGCCGTCAAGGAGCTCGTGGCGTACACCCCGGGGACGGCCTTCTACGCCGACGGACGCGGAGGCGGACACATCCGTCTGTCGTTCTGCTACCCCACGCCGGAGCAGATCCGGGTGGGTGTCAAGCGTCTGGCCAACGTCGTCAACGACGAACTCGAACTGATCGAGACGTTCGGCCCGGCGACCCGCCCGAACACCGTGGTCCGACAGACGTCTTCCGTCAGCGCACCGCCGCCGAACATCTCCTGATCAGCGCTTTTCCTCAGTGCTGCTCGCACAGCACCGCAGTTCCACATCGGAGGACCCCGCATGGCCGAGCTCACCCGTCGTCACGTCGTCGTCGTAGCCGGAGGCATCTCGCACGAGCGCGACGTCTCCCTCCGCTCCGGCCGTCGGGTCGCCGACTCACTGACCGGCTACGGCTGGCAGGTCGACCTGCGTGACGCTGACGCGATGCTCCTGCCGGCTCTCACCGAATCACGCCCGGACGTCGTGTGGCCGGCACTGCACGGCGCCTCCGGTGAGGACGGGGCCCTGCGGGGCATCCTGGAGGCCGTGGACATCCCGTTCGTCGGCTCACGTTCGACGTCGGCTCGGTTGGCATGGGACAAGCCCACGGCGTCAGCTCTGGTCGCCCGCGCCGGCGTCCGCACCCCTCGTTCGGTGACGCTCTCCCACGACGTCTTCCGCGAGCTCGGTGCCGTCGGAGTCCTCGAGGCCATCGCGACCGAGCACCCGGTGCCGCTCGCCGTGAAGCCGGCTCGAGGCGGAAGCGCACAGGGCGTGACCCTGGTCGACGACGTCAAGGACCTGCCCCGGGCCATGGTGACGGCGTACACGTACTGCGACGACGTCGTGGTCGAGCAGCTCATCCGCGGCACCGAGGTCGCCGTGGGGATCATCGACACCGGAGACGGCCCTGTTGCGCTCTCCGCCGTGGAGATCGTGCCGCGGAACGGCATCTACGGGTTCGAGGCGCGCTACAACGCGGGGGAGACGACCTTCTACACGCCCGCGCGACTCTCGGACGAGTTCGCCGGAGCAGCCGCGGAGGCAGCGGTCGCCGCGCACGCAGCACTGGGACTCCGGCACCTGTCACGCGTCGACCTGATCATCGACGGGGCCGGGACGCCCTGGTTCCTCGAGGCCAACGTGCTCCCCGGGCTCACCGAGACGTCATTGCTCCCGCAGGCGCTGTCCGCGTCCGGTTTCGACCTCGGCTGGACCTACGCCGAGCTCGCTGAGCAGGCCATCCGGGACCACCGCGCCTGACCCCTGCTGCCGATGTTCCACGTGGAACACCGGCACCTCGTGTCCCGCCTGCTCGGTGGGCGAGCTTCGATGTTCCACGTGGAACGTCGCTTCACCCGCCGAGGCAGTGTCCATCGAGCAGACGGACTCGCGGTGCGTCTCCGCCACGTTCCACCGACACAGCACCAGGTGCCAGAGGCCCGGGCTCTTCCGCGACGGGTCGACCAAACCGATCGCACCGCCCTCGATGAGGCGATCACGCACCGTCCACGAGCGAGGTGTCCCCCCGGACTCGGCGATGGCCTGCCAAGGCGCCAAGGCGTCCTCGAAGTCGATGCCGACTGCCTCCAAGGCGTTCACATCGCGCAGGGCGACGATGCCGGACGCCTCGAGGTCGATCGCGACGATCTCCACCGCCTCAGGCCGGACGTCATTCTGGGTGATCATCGCGGCACGGACTCCGACAACTCAGGAGCTGAGTACAACGTGGGCTGGCGCACTCGGGTACCGGCCCGAGGACCGTGATCCCGCTACAGCGAAGTCGCGGAACCTCTGATCAACAGCACGGTAGAACGTCCCTCAGACCACTGGCACGAAGGCCGAGCCGCTGTTGGTCACGACACCACCATCTCACCTGAGGCAGACAGCGATCACGGCTGTTGCAACCCCACCCGATCGAGCTGCGGAGCCGCTGGAGCCACCGAAACGACCGACCCACGTCCGCACCCGGCCCGGCCGTTACAGGGGCTCAAACGGCCGCACAGGGGCGCACAGCGATGGGTTCAGCCCTCGAGGTCCTGCACGCCGAGCTCGCCGAGGATCCGGTTGAGGTCATCGCCGTTCGCGAAGTCGATCGTGACGGAACTCTTGCGAGCGCCGACCGCGATCTTCACCCGCGTGTTCAGGCGATCGCCGAGCCGCTCAGCGAGATCGTTGAAGTGTGCCTGGCGCTTGGACGGCTCGGCCTTCGGCTTCGCCGGCGGAGTCTTGGCGGAGAGTTGCTGGGCGATCGCCTCAGCAGCACGGACGGACAGGTCCTCGTTGACGATCTTCTCGGCCAGGTACTCCATCGCCTCCGCGTCCGGAGCGGCGAGGATGGCACGAGCATGTCCGGCAGAGAGCACGCCTGCAGCGACCCGCCGTTGCACGGGGGAGGGGAGCCGCAGGAGTCGGATCGTGTTCGTGATCTGCGGGCGCGATCGACCGATGCGCTGCCCCAGCTGTTCCTGGGTGATCCCGAAGTCCGCGAGGAGCTGCTGGTACGCCGAGGCCTCCTCGAGGGGGTTGAGCTGCGCACGGTGAAGGTTCTCCAGCAGCGCGTCGCGCAGCATTGCGTCATCGGGGGTGTCCTTCACGATCGCCGGGATCGTGCTCAAGCCGAGTTCCTTCGTGGCACGCAGACGACGCTCACCCATGATGAGCTCGTACTGGGGCTCGGCACCCGTCGCGCCGGGGATGGGCCGGACGACGATGGGCTGCAGGACGCCGATCTCACGGATCGAGTGAACGAGCTCCTGGAGCTCCTCCTCGCGGAACTCCTTCCGCGGCTGCTGGGCGTTCGGGATCACGTCGAGCGGATTGAGGTTCGCGAGTCGGGCTCCCGGCACGGCCACCAACTCGTCGGCCGTCGGAGCGGAGGCCGGCGAGCCACCGGTCGGGAAGAACACGTCGACGGGACGGTCCTGCTGATCGGTTGCGGTCGGGATCAGGGCGCCGATGCCTCGGCCGAGTCCGGTTCGCTTCGGTGCCATCAGTGCTTCGCTCCTCGTGCTGCGATCTCGGCGGCCGCTTCCAGGTAGGACAGCGACCCGGTGGAGTTCACGTCGTAGGCGACGACGCTCTGGCCGTAGCTCGGTGCTTCGCTCACGCGGACCGAGCGGGGGATCATGGCCTTGAGCACCTGGTCACCGAAGTGCTCACGGACGTCGTTCGCCACCTGGTTCGACAGGTTCGTCCGGCTGTCGTACATGGTCAGCAGGATCGTCGAGACACGGAGGTTCGGGTTGAGGTGCCGCTCGATCAGTTCGATGTTCCGCAGCAGCTGGCTCAGACCCTCGAGCGCGTAGTACTCGCACTGGATCGGGATGAGTACCTCTTGTGCGGCAACGAACGCGTTGATGGTCAGCAGACCCAACGACGGCGGGCAGTCGATGAAGACGTAGTGGTACGGCTCATCCAGGGACTGCAGGTACATGTCGAGCGCCGTCCGGAGCCGCTGTTCACGTGCCACCAGTGACACGAGTTCGATCTCGGCGCCGGCAAGGTGAATCGTTGCCGGCACGCACCAGAGCGTGTCCGACTCGGGGGAGGCCTGCACGGTGTCGGCCATCGGTGCCTCATCGACGATCACGTCGTAGATGCTCGCGACCTCCGCCTGGTGGTCCACGCCGAGCGCCGTCGAGGCGTTGCCCTGCGGGTCCAGGTCGATCACCAGCACACGAGCTCCACCATGTGCGAGACCCGCTGCCAGGTTGACCGTCGTCGTCGTCTTGCCGACGCCACCCTTCTGGTTCGAGACGGTGATGATCCGTGTCTCAGAAGGCAGCGGGAACTGTTGCGTGGCGATCGCACGCCGGCGCCGGTTCAGGTCGGCGATCTCGCGAGCGAGCGGTGTCGACGCGTCGTAGTCGGTCGATGAACTCAACGAGTGCCTCTTCCCCGGTTCGATGTTTCACGTGGAACGCGGAGCCACTGGCGGCCGGATGACCCGGCCCGAGCCGCAGCGTCAGTCAACTGTAGCCCGGAAGACACGGGTGGTCTCGTCGACCACACCTTCTCCGAGCTCGAGCACCTCGACATCGGAGAGGCGCTTCCGGAGGATGACCTTTCGGGCCTTCTCGATTTCTTCGTCGACGCGTGCACCCTTCATCAGGATGAGCTGCCCGCCGGAGCGGACCAGGGGCACAGTGAGGGGAATGAGCTTCGACAGCGCACTGACGGCCCGTGCGGTGACCTGGTCGACGACGACGTCGTCAGCCACGTCCTCAGCACGGCCGCGGAGCACCGCGACGTTCTGCAGGCCGAGCCGGTCGGACTCGTTGCGAAGCCAGTCCGTTCGGCGCTCCATCGGTTCGATGAGGACGAACTCGACGTCCGGACGGGCGATCGCGAGCACGAGACCCGGCAACCCTGCCCCCGAGCCGACGTCGGCGACGCGACCACGGGCCTCCAGGAGCGGTGCCAGCAACGCGGAATTGAGGATGTGTCGCGTCCAAAGGCGCGGAAGCTCGAGCGGGCCGATCAGGCCCAGCTCCTCACCCCGTCGCGCAAGTTCGTTCGTGAACGAGCGCGCAACCTCGATCTGGTCACCGAAGAGTGCTGCAGCCGCCGCGGGCTCAGCCTCGAGGACCGGTGCTGCTTCCGTCGGGACGGGTGTGTCCGTCATCGGGTGACGACCGTGTGGCGGTCCCGACCCTCACCCTCGGACTCCGAGTGGAAGCCCTTCTCAGCGACCAGGTCGTGGACGAGCTTTCGCTCGTAGGACGACATCGGGGGGAGCGCAGCCGACGACGAACCGGCTTCGATGCGCTCGACAGCGGTGTCCACGAGCCGCTGCAGCTCGTCAGCACGGGCATCCCGCGAGCCACCGACGTCGAGGATGAGCCGGCTGAACTCGCCGGTCTCAGCCTGCACGGCGATCCGGGTGAGCTCCTGCAACGCCGTCACGGTGTCGGGCTTCGACAGCACGCGGAGTGCCTCACCGTCGTCGGTGACCGACAGGTACACCCGACCGGCGCGTTCTTCGATCTCGATGTCGCCGTCGAGGTCGCAGATGTCGAGGAGCTCCTCGATGTAGTCCGCCGCGATGTCCGCTTCGTCGCGGGCGTCCTCGGTCTCGGTGTCCGTCGTCTCGACGGCGGCTGCGGTGTCCTGCTCGGTCACTTACTTCTTCCCGTTCTTCTTCTGGCGCTGCTTGCCGACCGGCTGCTGACGCTGGGTGGTGACGCGCACGGGCTCGATCTCCGTCGCACCGGCGCCGGCACCGGCCTCGGCGAGGACCGGGGTGGCGGTCCCGCGACGCTGTGCCTTCTTGGCCAGGCGGGCTTCACGAGCCAGTGCTGCTTCGGAGCCGGGCGTCGGCATGCTGCGGATGACGAAGTACTGCTGCGCCATCGTCCAGACGTTCGAGGCCAGCCAGTAGAACATGACGCCGAGGGGGAAGCTCAGACCCGAGATCACGAAGACCAGCGGGAGGATGTACAGCATCATCTTCTGCTGGCGGTACATCGGAGACTCCTTGGTCTCCGGCGACATGTTCTTGGCGACGAGCTGCAGCTGCGTGATGAACTGCGACGCCGTCATCACGACGATCATGAAGCCCGCGATCGCACGGACCTCCCACCCGGAGGCGTTCGTGAACGTCTCGTGCAGGGGAGCGCCGAACAGGGCCGCGTTGCCGAACGACGCCGCGAGGTCGTTCGTCAGCAGGCCGATGCCCGTCTTGTTGATCTGGGCCTCGTGCAGCACCGAGTACAGCGAGAAGAAGATCGGCATCTGCAGCAGCAACGGCAGGCAGGAGCTGAGCGGGTTGGTCCCGGTCTCCTTGTAGAGCGCCATCGTCTCGCGGCTCATGGCCTCACGCGAGAACTGGTCCTTCTTGCCCTTGTACTTGTCCTGGATCTTCTTCAGCTGCGGCGCGACCTCGAGCATGCGGCGCTGGGACTTGATCTGCCGGACGAAGATCGGGATCAACGCTGCGCGGACGACGAACGTCAGGAAGATGATCGAGAGCACCCACGTGATGCCCTCGCTCGGGTCCATGCCGAGGCTCTCGAAGATCCAGTGGAAGCCGACGAGGATGGCCGAGACCACCCATTTGAGTGGCCAGAGGATCGTGTTGATGATCACCATGGGGACGGCTACGCCTTTCGAGTGCGCTGGGGGAGCAGGACCGGCCGGGCCGTTCCGACCGCGGGGTGCGGCTGCTGCGGGATCGGCGCGAGGACGAACCCGAACCGGTTGACGACGAACGGGTGACGGCGTTCCTTGACGTCGTCGATTCCGCCAGCAGCCCAGGGGTTGCAACGGGCGATGCGCCAGGCGCCCATGGCGGATCCGCGCACGACGCCGTACTGCTGGATCGCTTCGAGGGCGTACCGGGAGCACGACGGGTGGTAGCGGCAGACGTTGCCGTACAGCGGGGAGATCACCGCACGGTAGGCCCGGAGCACGACGACGCACGCGTTGCGTGGGAGCAACGCGATGACCCAGGCAAGTCGGGTCCACAGAGTGCGGTTCATGCTGCCTTCTCCACCCCGCGCGCGAAGGAGCGCGTGACGTCTTCGAGCAGGGTAGGCCATCCGGCCTGCGATGCGGCTGGCAGTACACGGACCACCACGTCGAAGCCCTGCGGGCACTCGACGAGCAGATCGTGCGCGATCGCCTTGAGTCGCCGCCTGATCAGGTTCCGGGTCACGGCGTTCCCCACCGTCTTCGCGACGATGAAGCCGAACCGCGTCGGTCCGTTGCGATCTGCCGGCTGACGGACCACGGACACGACGACGTGCGCCGTGGCGCTCTTGCGACCACGACGCACGACGTTCCGGTAGTCATCCCCGCGCACGATGCGGTTGGCGCTGGCCAACACTGCGACGCCGGGGTCAGACCGAGGACCGGATCAGGCGATGAACCTGATCAGGCCGAGAGCTCGGTACGGCCCTTGGCGCGACGCGCCGACAGGATGGCGCGGCCGGCACGCGTCCGCATGCGGAGGCGGAAGCCGTGCTTCTTGGCGCGGCGGCGGTTGTTCGGCTGGAAGGTGCGCTTGCTCATGATGTTCTCCACACGGCTGCTCGCGGCGAGCCGTCACGTATGTGTAGCCGTCCGGGTGTCGAACGACGCAGATGGGCGCGACCAAAGGGCCGCAGTCAACTGGTTAACGGTACGTGACAGCGGCGAGCAGGTCAAACCCCGCCTGGAGCGGTCGCACCGTCGCCGCCGGGTCTGACGTCCCTCGAGCCCATTCTCCACATTGGGGACAACTTCCGTTCGGTGGGACTCGGTCCGGTCCTTTACAGTGGTGTGATCGATCGCCCCGATGGCCGGTACGACAGGGAAGTACTCCTGCCAGACGGCTCGAGGTGGTCGTGGACAACACTGTGGACAACCCTGTGGGAACCTCCGCGGCAACGAGGCGTCGACGAAGCCCCCGGAGCCACCGACGATCCGCCGGCGACGACCTGGTCCCGAGTGCGGTCACCGAGGACGCCACGGCATGTCCGACCCCGCAGGACGCACCCTCGTCCGGCAGCGAACGCACGACACGACCCCTGGAGACGAGCGCGACATGACGTTGCCGGCCGACCCCGTCGAGGACCTCTGGTCATCCGTACTCGGACTCCTCGCCGAGGACCCCCGCATCACGCCGCAGCTCCACGGGTTCCTCAACCTGGTCGAGCCGAAGGGCGTGCTCGCCGGCACCCTGTACCTCGAGGTGCCGAACGACCTGACCCGGGGCATGCTCGAACAGCGCATCCGCATCCCGATCACCGAGGCGGTCGCCCGCATCGGTGACGACTCGGTCGCGAACTTCGCCATCACGGTGAACCCCGACATGGCATCGGAGCCACGGGTGGACCCGAATGTCCCCGAGTACGCCGAGCCCGTGCAGGAAGCCGTCGAGCAGAGTGCCGCGCCGCGCCAGTACATCGAGGCGCCGTTCGTGCCGAGCCAGATCGACTCTCCCGGCACCAGCGGGCGCCCCGAGTCGCGGCTCAACCCGAAGTACAACTTCGACAACTTCGTCATCGGGTCGTCGAACCGGTTCGCCCACGCCGCAGCGGTCGCCGTCGCCGAGGCACCGGCCAAGGCCTACAACCCGCTCTTCATCTACGGGGACTCCGGGCTGGGGAAGACCCACCTGCTCCACGCCATCGGGCACTACGCCGAGAGCCTCTACCCGGGGATCCGCGTCCGGTACGTGTCGAGCGAGGAGTTCACCAACGACTTCATCAACTCGATCGCGAACAACCGCTCGAACCAGTTCCAGCAGCGGTACCGCGACATCGACATCCTGCTGATCGACGACATCCAGTTCCTGCAGGGGAAGGACTCCACGCAGGAGGCCTTCTTCCACACGTTCAACACGCTGCACGACCACAACAAGCAGGTCGTCATCACGTCGGACGTCGCGCCGAAGCACCTGACCGGCTTCGAGGACCGGATGCGATCGCGCTTCGAGTGGGGCCTGATCACCGACGTGCAGGCGCCCGAGCTCGAGACGCGCATCGCGATCCTCCGCAAGAAGGCACAGTCCGACCACCTGCAGGTGCCCGACGACATCCTCGAGTTCATGGCGTCGAAGGTGTCGAGCAACATCCGCGAGCTCGAGGGCACCCTGATCCGCGTCACCGCGTTCGCGAGCCTCAACCGGACGGCCGTGGACATGGCCCTCGTGCAGACGGTCCTCAAGGACCTGATCACCCTCGACGAGGACAACGTCGTCGCGCCGACGGACATCATCAACCACACCGCGGAGTACTTCAAGCTCTCCGTCGACGACCTGTACGGGTCGTCCCGCTCCCAGGCGATCGCCACGGCACGACAGATCGCGATGTACCTGTGCCGTGAGCTGACGAGCCTGTCCCTGCCCAAGATCGGGCAGCTGTTCGGCAACCGCGACCACACCACGGTGATGTACGCGAACAAGAAGATCACCGAGCTGATGAAGGAGCGTCGGTCGATCTACAACCAGGTCACCGAGCTCACCAGCCGCATCAAGCAGGACCGCCGCTACCGCTGAGATCGGCCCGTTCCCCGCCCCATCCACCATCTGAGACGGTTCCATGGGCCGGAGTTCTCACAGTGTGGATAGCCTGTGGATAACTGTGGAGGACACGCCGCCCGGTTGTACACAGGTGGGGGGTCATCTGTGGAGACTGGGGATGGAAGTGGATACATGAGATTCATTCATCCCGTTAACGCTCACACGCCGCTCACAAGTCACAAGCATGTAGTTCCCTACTGCGGAGCGGGATGCACAGGGTTATCCACAGTGTGCACAGGCGTTAACACCATTACTCCTGGTTAACGATCAATCTCTGCGGGACAACCTTGTGGACGGCGGGATGACAAGAAATCCGGCCCCCGTCCGCCTGTGCCAGAATGGGGCGGCCGGACAGTCCAAGCCGATCGACAGGGGTTCCAGCTGTGAAGTTCGAGGTCAACCGGGACGTCTTCTCCGAAGCCGTCTCCTTCGCAGTGAAGCTCCTCCCGCAGCGCACGACCCTCCCGATCCTCTCGGGCGTCCTGATCCACGCCGACGGAGATCGTCTGACGCTCTCGTCGTTCGACTACGAGGTGTCGGCGCAGACGTCCATCTCGGCCCAGATCGACGAGCCGGGCACGGTCCTGGTCTCCGGTCGACTGCTGAACGACATCGCGAGCCGGTTGCCGAACGCCCCCGTGTCGTTCACCACCGAGGACGCCAGGATCTCCGTCTCCTGCGGGTCGGCGCACTTCACGCTGCTGTCCATGCCGGTCGAGGAGTACCCGACGCTGCCGGAGATCGGCCCGCAGACCGGTGTGATCCCCGGCGACGCGTTCTCCGAAGCGGTGTCGCAGGTGGCCGTCGCCGCCAGCCGCGACGACGTCACCCCCGTCATCACCGGCGTGCAGCTCGAGGTCGGCGACAACGACCTCTCCCTCATCGCGACGGACCGCTACCGCGTCGCCGTCCGCACCATCGCGTGGGACTCCGGCCGAGTCGGCTCGGACCCCCTGCACGCACTGGTCCCGGCCCGCACCCTGCAGGAGGTCGGCCGCACGTTCGGTTCGGCGTCCACGGTGTCGGTGTCGATCAGCGGCAACTCCGACCGCGAGCTCATCGCGTTCCACGCCGATGACAAGACCGTGACGTCGTTGCTCATCAAGGGCAACTACCCGCCGGTCCGCCGCCTCTTCCCCGAGACCGTCAACGACCACGCGGTGATCAACACCGCGGAGCTCGTCGAGGCGGTCCGACGGGTCTCCCTCGTCCTGGAGCGCGAAGCGGCGCTCCGGTTCTCCTTCACGGTCGACGGGCTCACGCTCGAGGCGATCGGATCCGAACAAGCGCAGGCGTCAGAGTCGATCAGTGCGTTGTTGACCGGCGAGGAAACGGTGGTCTCGTTGAAGCCCGCCTTCCTCCTGGACGGACTGAACGCGGTGCACTCCGAGTTCGTCCGCATCTCCTTCACCAAGACGGAGAACCCCAACAAGCCGGGCCCGGTGCTGATCACCGGCCAGACTTCGCAAGAGGCCGCAGCGACCGATGGATACCGGTACCTGCTGCAGCCGAACCTGCTGCTGCGATAGGCGCAACAGGCAACCTGCGCTGGCGCACACCACCGGCAGCATCAGCGCGACGACGAACAGAAGAGGAAATCATGCACATCGGTCTTGTCGGCCTTGGTCGCATGGGCAACAACATGCGTGCCCGTCTCCGCAACGCAGGTATCGAGGTCACCGGGTACGACGCCAACCCCGCCGTCTCGGACGTCGCCGACCTCGGCGCCCTCGCCGCTGCCCTCCCGGAGGGCAAGCGTCTCGTGTGGGTCATGGTCCCGCACGGCAAGATCACCGACGACGTGATCACCGACCTGGCCGGCGTCCTCGGCGAGGGTGACCTGGTCATCGACGGTGGCAACTCGAAGTGGCTGGACGACACCACGCACGCCGAGCAGCTCGGTGCGCGCGGCATCCGCTACATGGACGTCGGCGTCTCCGGTGGCGTTTGGGGCAAGGACAACGGCTACGGCCTCATGGTCGGCGGTGACGCTGCGGACGTCGAGTTCGCGATGCCCGTCTTCGATGCCCTGCGCCCCGAGGGCCCCCGCGAAGAAGGCTTCTCGCACGCTGGCCCGATCGGCGCCGGCCACTACGCGAAGATGGTCCACAACGGCATCGAGTACGCGATCATGCAGGCGTACGGCGAGGGCTACGAGCTCCTCGAGGCCAAGGACCTGATCACCGACGTCCCCGCCGTGTTCGCCGGGTGGCAGCGTGGAACGGTCGTCCGGTCCTGGCTGCTCGACCTGATGGTGCTCGCGCTGAACGAGGACCCGAAGCTCGACGAGCTCGAGGGCTACGTCGAGGACTCGGGCGAGGGCCGCTGGACGCTGGAAGAGGGCATCGAGCTCGCCGTGCCGATGCCGGCGCTCTCGGCGTCGATCTTCGCGCGCTTCGTCTCGCGCCAGGGCAGCGCCTCGCCGACGATGAAGGCCGTCGCAGCGCTCCGCAACCAGTTCGGCGGTCACGCCGTCAAGAAGTCCTAGGACTTCCCGGGGGAACCCGGACTCGGCCCGCGTGCACGTCGACCATCTCCAACTGACCGACTTCCGGAACTACCGGGAGGCGGACGTCGACCTCGCACGCGGGCCGAACCTGTTCGTCGGGCGCAACGGCCAGGGCAAGACCAACCTGGTCGAGGCGATCGGGTACCTCTCCACGCTCGGCTCGCACCGCGTCCCCACCGACGCGGCCCTGGTGCGTCAGGGGTGCGACGCCGCGATCGTCCGGGCACGGCTCGCCCACGAGGAACGCAGCATCCTCGCCGAGGTGCAGATCAACCGCACCGGTGCGAACCGTGCGCAGGTCAACCGGTCGGCGATCAAGCCGCGGGAGTTGCCGCGCTACTGCACGAGCGTGCTCTTCGCTCCGGAGGACCTGGCGCTCGTCCGCGGTGAACCGGCCGGGCGACGCCGGATGCTCGACGAGCTGCTCGGCCAGATCGCACCGCGGATGCAGGGCGTGCTCGCCGACTACGACCGCACGCTCCGGCAGCGGAACACCCTGCTGAAGTCGGCCCGTGCGACCGGCGCGAAGGCGAACGCCCTGTCGACGCTCGACGTCTGGGACGACCGGCTCGTCGGACTCGGCGCCGAGATCGTCGCGGCCCGTGACCACCTGACCCGGCGGCTCGCACCCTTCGTGGCCGAGGCCTACGCGACCGTCGCCGGCGAGCACCACGACGCCTCGATCACCGGTGTCCTGTCGATCCGCGGTGGCGACCCCGAGTCCGCGGCGGCCACCGATCCCGTCCTCGGGACCCCCGACGAGCCCGTCACGGTCGCATCGGCGGCCGAGGCCTTCGCCGCCGCGCTCGAGCGACGTCGCCGGGACGAACTCGACCGCGGACTCACCCTCGTGGGACCGCACCGGGACGATGTTCTGTTCCAGCTCAACGGGTTACCAGCCCGCGGGTACGCCAGTCACGGCGAATCCTGGTCCTTCGCGCTGGCGATCCAGCTCGCGAGTGCTTCGATCCTGCGTGCGGAGTCGAACCTGGGCGACCCGATCATCATCCTCGACGACGTGTTCGCCGAGCTCGACGAATCACGCCGGGAACGGCTGGCGAACGCCGTCGCGGACTACGAGCAGGTGCTCATCACGGCCGCTGTCTTCGGTGACGTGCCCCCGAAGCTGGCGGCCCACACCGTGCGGATCGAGGCGGGCACGATCGTGACCGACGAGGCGGACGCGATCCGGGCCTCCAGTCCGGCGGCGGACGCGACGGACCCGACGGACCGGACGGACCCGACGGACGCCGGCGGCAAGGCGGGCCGGACCGACGCCCCCGACCCGACCCCCGCCGACCCGACC
>NZ_QKSE01000027.1:0-34303 GCF_003234595.1 Curtobacterium sp. MCPF17_051
CAAAAGGAATTGCTTCATGACCCGATCGGCAAACCGACCAGGCACGAGGTCAATCAATAAATTGGCATTGACAATGTGCACGCTGTTGAGTTCTCAAGGACCAGACGCACTCCCCGCTCGACCCATCACAGGTTCCGCCAGAGAGGCATTCGTCTTGTACAACATCCCGGGCACACAACCAGAGGTCGTGGTTCCGAGGAGTTGGTTGCCTGAGCGGGACCCCGTCCGGACTGCATCTCCAGGTGTTCAACCCGGTGATCGTCTCGGCCGTTCCGTTCTCCGCCTCAGCGGCAACGAGTGATTACTTTACACACGCCCCGGGGGCCCTGCCAACCGTCGTCCCGCCCGGGCGTGTCGCAGTCGGGTGAACGGCACGTGTCCCCCGGGTTTCCGGGGATCGACGGGGTGAGCGCGACCCCCGGGAACGACGGAAGGCACGGTGCGAACCCGCACCGTGCCTCCCGACTGAACGAACAGACGACCACCAGACCAACCGGACTGGACCGGTCCCGCTGATCCGACCGACCTACTCCGCCGCTGCCAACTGCCCGCACGCCCCGTCGATCTCCTTGCCGCGGGTGTCGCGCAGGGTCGTCGGGATGCCGGCGGCGTTGAGTCGGCGGACGAACTCGTCCTGCACGTGCACCTCGGACGAGGTCCACACGGAGCCCGGCGTCGGGTTGAGCGGGATCGGGTTGACGTGCACCCACCCCTTGCCGCGCTTGTTGAGCTTCTCGGCGAGCAGGTCGGCTCGCCAGGCGTGGTCGTTCATGTCCTTGATGAGCGCGTACTCGATCGAGACACGACGGCCCGTCTTGACGTAGTAGTTGTGGGCGGCGTCGATCGCCTCGTCGGCCTTCCAGCGCGAGTTCACCGGGATGAGCTCGTCGCGGAGCTCGTCGTCGGGGGCGTGCAGGGAGAGCGCGAAGGTGAGCGGGATCCCTTCGTCCGCGAGCTTGATCATCGCCGGCACCAGGCCGACGGTCGACACCGTGATGCCACGGGCACTCATGCCCAGACCGTTCGGCTGTGGTGCGACCATCAACCGCACGGCGTCCATCACCCGCTTGTAGTTCGCGAGCGGCTCCCCCATGCCCATGAACACGATGTTCGTCACGCGCTCGGCGTCGACGCGGTCCTGGCCGCCCTTGCGGGGATCGCCCCCGAGCTCACCGGCGGCGATCGCGGCGTTCGCCCGGACGATCTGCTCGATGATCTCGGCGGTGGACATGTTGCGGGTCAGCCCGGCCTGGCCGGTGGCGCAGAACGGGCAGTTCATGCCGCACCCGGCCTGGGACGAGACGCACAGGGTGATGCGGCCCGGGTAGCGCATGAGCACCGACTCGACCAGGGCGCCGTCGTGCAGCTTCCAGAGGAACTTGATCGTGTCGCCGTTGTCGGTCGCCAGCCGCCGGGTCTCGGTGAGGAGCGGCGGCAGCATCCCGGCGACGAGCTGCTCCCGCTGGGCGGCGGGCAGGTCGGTCATCTTCGCCGGGTCGGACGTGTAGTGCTGGAAGTAGTGGGTCGCGAGCTGCTTGGCGCGGAACCCGGGCAGGCCGAGTTCCTTCACGCGGGCCTCGCGTTCCTCGGCCGTCAGGTCGGCCAGGTGCACGGGCGGCTTGCCACGCTTCGGGGACGCGAACTGCAGGAGCGGGCGACCGTCGGTGTCGGTGGCCTGCTTCCAGCCCTCGGTGCGCGGGCGCACCTGCGGACGAGCAGACTGCTGCTGTTCGAACGGGGTGCGGGTGTCGGAAGCCATCACTCCAGGATACGGGAGGCCCGTGATCGGTGGGGACGCCCCGTCCGGGTGGTCCTGCTGGTCACCACCATGGCCACACCACAGCTGGTCGGGTCAGCTGCCGGCCGGCAGGACGCGCGCGAAGTGGTGCGCCGCCGAGTACATCGGGACGATGTCGACGACCTCGCCGGGGTGCGGTGCCTGCAGCACGAGCCCCTGGCCGAGGTACAGGCCGACGTGGTCCTCGTCGTCGTACACGACGAGGTCGCCCGGCAGTGCCTCGGACTCCGGGATCGTGGTGGCGACGGCGTCCTGCGTCGGCACGTAGTGCACGAGCTGGATCCCCACCGCCTGGTACGCGACCATCGTGAGCCCGGAGCAGTCGATGCCCTCGTGGCTCGCGCCGCCCTCGACGTACGGGTCCCCCATGTACTGCAGGGCGGTCTGCACGATCGTGGCCCGGTCGCCCCCGGCCGAGAGTGCGGCGGACAACGCGGATTGCGCCTGCGCGGTCGTCACCCCGAAGCGGAGGTCGAGCGTCGGGTAGGACACGATCGTCGTCGTGGTGGTCATGCCGTCGGTGGAGACCACGGGGACCTGGACGTCGTGCGCCACCGTGAAGGTCTGGGCGTCCTGCGCCGTGGTCGTGCCGTAGCGGGTGTCCGCGGGCAGGGTGTCGGCGTTCGCGGGCAGGGCGAGCGTCAGGCTCGAGGTCACCGCGATGGCGGGGGCGAGCAGGATCGCTGCGCGCTTCGCGTTCGCGGAACGGCGGATGTGCCGCGGGTCGACGGCGCGCTCGGCACGCAGGGTGGCGGTCCGGCTCAGCACCGCGCTGCCGGCCGACGACGCGACGGGTGCGGGACGCGGCTGCATCCGCACGGTCAGGGCCGGCTTCGGGTGCTCGACGAAGGTGGAACGGGCGGCCGCGGGGCCGAGGGCCGAGCGGCGACCACGGGGACGGGACTGCTGCGTGTCCGGCGTCAGCGGCGCGGGGCCGACCGCGGGGTGCGCGTGCGTTCGCGCGGGCTGACGGTCGTCGGCTGCTGCAGGCAGGGTGTGGCGTCCCATGTGTCCTTCCGGGTCGGGACCACTCGGCGGTCCGGAAAGTAACGTATTGGTCACGGCGGTGCTCGCGGCTGGGCAGCGCCGGAGTGTTCCTGCGGCTGGTCACAGGAACGAGCACCGCTCGCAGGCCACTCCGACGGCGCGCACGGGCGTTCCGGAGCCGGCCCGTAGCGGTGGACCCGGGCTCAGACCGGCGTGACCCGCATGACGGCGGCGATCCGGGCCTCCCGGTCGGTCGCCAGGCGGTCGAGGCGAGCCGACAGCGCGACGACCGATGCGTCCACCGGGCTGTCCCCCGAGATGTCCCCCGGGATCGGGACCCCGGCGCGGACCGCGAGTGGCAGGACGCCCGCCCAGACGGTGTGGTCCTCGCCGTCTGCCGGGTCCTCGCCAACACCGTGGGCTCGGACCTTGACGCTCGCGCGGTCGAGGGGCAGCTGGAGGACCTGGGTGGCGCGGACCTCCTTCGCGGTCATCTCGCGCACCTCGGCTCGGCGGCCCGGCATGAGGTGGTCGGCCACCTGCCAGAGGGCTTCGGTGCGGAGGTCGGTCGGCACCACGGTGGCGCGCCCGGCGATCATCGCGCTGCGGTAGTTCGCCGAGCTGTCGTTGGTCGAGCGTGCGAAGACGAGGCCGTCCAGGTGGGTGACGGTGGCGGCGACCGGGACGCCCTCGGCCCCGGCGTCGAGGAACAGACCGCCACCGGTCGAGCCGTGCAGCAGCAGGACGGGGCCGTCGCCGAGGTCCCCGACGGCGCAGAGGAACGGCAGGACGACGGGGTGGCCATCGCGGACGATGCCGACGTGGGCGAGGTGGGCCTCGGCGAGGATCGCGTGCAGGACCGCGGGGTCGTCGGACTGGCGGTCGCGCAGGCGGCGGACACGGAGCGAGGGGCCGTCGGCGGTCGGGTCCGTCGGGTTCGGCTGGGTGTTCGGGGTGGGCATGGGCTCACGCTAGGGTCACCAGTGGTCCGGCATGTGGACCAGATCGGGGCGATCACGGTGGACCAGTCGAGCAAGGTGTCCGGCGTGGTGGCACGGGTGCGCGGGATGGTGCACGACGGCACCCTGCGCGAAGGCGATCCGCTGCCGTCGACGCGGGCGCTCGCGGCGGAACTCGGGGTGGCCCGGGGCACCGTCGTCGCGGCGTACGAGCAGCTCGACGGCGAGGGGTACCTGCGGACGCGGCACGGTGCCCTCGCGCGAGTCGCGGCGGACCTGCACGGGCCGACGACGAGTGCGCCGTCGGCCGTCGGCACGGACACCGCCGGCTCTGGCGCGGTCAGCCTCGCGGCCGCTTCGCCGTCCGCTCCGCTCATCGACTGCCGTCCGGGCATCCCCGCCGTCACGGCCATCCCGCAGCGGGACTGGCGGGCAGCCTGGCGCGCAGCGGCGTCGGCCCCGCTCCGGAACGCGATCGCGGACCCGCTCGGCTCCCCCGACCTGCGGGCACAGGTCGTCGCCCAGCTCGGCCTGACCCGCGGGTTCACGGCGACGGTCGACCGGGTGCTCGTGACCGCGGGGACCTCGGAGGCGCTGTCGCTCGTCACCGAGGCGCTGCGGGGGCTGCTGGGTCGCGCTCCCGTCGTCGCCGTCGAGGACCCCGGCTACCGCACCGGACACCGTGCGATCACGAGCGCGGGCGGGTCCCTGGTGGGCGTCCCGGTCCGGGAGGACGGCCTCGACCTCGACGCGCTCGAGGCCGCCGGACAGGTCGACGCCGTCCTGGTCAGCCCGACGCACCAGTACCCGCTCGGGTCGGTGATGCCCGTCGCCCGGCGCCGGCGGCTGCTCACCTGGGCCGCCACCACCGGCACCGTGGTGGTGGAGGACGACTACGACTCGGAGTTCCGGCACCGCGGCGCGCCCGTGCCCGCGCTGGCCGCACTCGACGCGGAGGGCGTGGTGCTGCACGTCGGCGGCTTCTCGAAGACGCTCGACCCCCGGCTGCGCTGCGCGTACGTCGTGCTGCCGACGGTCGCGGCGACGGGTTCCCCGGTGACGGAGGCGGTGCTGGCCGCCCGTCGGGCACGTGGTGCGGTCGTCGCCGAACCGGTGCAGGCCGCGCTCGTGCACCTGCTGCGGACGGGTGCGCTGCGGCGGCACCTGGGTCGGGTGCGCCGCGACTACACGCACCGCCGGGCCCGGATCGCGGCTCGGCTCGGCGGCGTCGCCGGCCTGGAGGCCCGTGCCCTGGACGGCGGGCTGCACGCGGTGGTCACGTGGTCGGGTCCGACCACCGGGGCGCAGATCGCGCGTCGGCTGGCGGACGCCGGGGTGCTCGTCGCGACGCTCGAGGAGTACGGGCTCGCGCCGGGCAGCACGCCGCCGGGCATCGTGTTCGGCTACGGCGCCGTGACGCTGCCGGAGCTCGACCGCGCGCTCGACGCGCTGGTGACGGCGGTCACGGGAAGCTGATCAGGGTCGTCAGCCGCCGTACTGGGCGGTGCCCACGACGTTCGACCCGGCACCCCGGCACGCGGTGCTCAGGGTGCGCCCGACGAGTTCCCATTCGGGGGTCATCTCGAGCGCCGGCCCGGACTCCGGTGCGGGGTGCGCGTCGAGGTACTCGTGCGCGTAGTCGATCGCGTCGTCGAGCTCCTCGTCGGTGCTCGACAGGTGCTCGTAGCCGAAGCGTTCCGCCGCGATGAGTGCCTGGTACTGCGCCTCGGAGAGATCGCCCTGGCTGCGGCCGACCGTCGCGTTCAGCGAGATCGTCGTCAGCGCAGTGATCTGGCCGCAGATCGCCGCAGCACTCCGGTCTTCCTCCATCGGGTCCGTCGCGCCGCCCGCGGGCCGGGCGTCCGAGGTCTCCGAGGTCGGCTTCGGGCTCGACGTCGGCCGCGCCGCTGCGTCAGCGTCGGCCGAGCAGCCGGCGAGCGAGCCGGACACGAGGACCGCGCTCACGACGACCAGGGGCAGTGCGGACCGGAAGGAGACCATGAACGTCATCGTGGCAGCACCGTCGTGCTGCTCGTGTCGTCGTGTCCCGATCGAGACCTCGTCGAGACCGGATCGTGAGCTCAGGTCAGCGGGACTCGGCGGTGCCGTTCCCCCGGGCGTTCACGAGGTCGGCCAGGGACGGCTCACCGGCGTCGCCGGGCAGTGCGTGTCCGCGGCGGGCGGCCTTGCGGACCTGTCGGTAGGTGGTGAGGTGCAGGGGGTCCACACCGTCGGCGGACTCGTAGTTCGACGGGGCAGTGGTGGGCGATTCGGTCATCGCGACGGACGGTACGCGTGCCGGGAGCCGCGGAACCACGTGCTGCGTTCCGCGGCCAAACGTCGGGCTTGGGAGGGTCCGGCGGGGCGAACCGAGCCTCCGAGACGGGTCAGAGGCTCGTCATGCCGCCGTCGACGCGGAACTCCGCGCCGGTGGCGTAGGACGACTCCGCGCTGGCCAGGTAGACCATGATCCCGGTGACGTCGTCGGGGGTGCCCGGGCGACCAAGCGGGGTGCGGGCGACGATCGCGGCTCGGGCCTCGGGGTCGCCGGAGATCGCCGAGACGAGGCCGGTCTCGGTGTAGCCCGGCACGACCGTGTTCACCCGGATGCCGTTCCCCGCGTAGGCCATCGCGGTCGCCCGGACGAGTGCGTGGATGCCGCCCTTGGTCGAGGAGTACGCCGCGAAGTCGGCGCCCTCACCGTTCAGGCCGGTGGGGGACCCGGTGGCGATGACCGACCCCCCGGTGCCGCTCCCGAGCATCGCCCGGACGGCGTGCTTGATCGTCAGGAACGTGCCGGTGAGGTTGACCGCGAGCGTGCGGTCCCAGGTCTCCAGCGACAGGTCCGCGACCTTGGCGTCGTGGCCGAACAGCTGCACCCCGGCGTTCGCGACCACGACGTCCGGGGTCGCACCACGGTCGGCCAGTTCGGCGAACCCCGCGGCCACGCTCGCCTCGTCGGCGATGTCCATCGTCAGGCCGATCGCGGTCGGACCGGCTGCGACGGCGGCACCCTGGGCCGCGTCGGCGTCCCGGTCGGCGTAGACGACCCTCGCCCCCTCGGCCACGAAGCGGTCGGCGATCGCGCGGCCGATGCCGGACCCCGCTCCCGTGACGAGTGCGGTCCGGCCGTCGAGTCGTGCGGTCATGTGGGACTCCGTCCTCGGAGCAGCGCTGCTCCGTCACCCCCATCATTGCCCAACCGGTTGACCGGTGCTAGGCATGCACCATGACTGCGACGTCGAACGACGAGATCGTGTCCGTCGGGCACTGGCGTCTGGCGCTGCGCGGAGCCGAAGTCGCCGACGTCGCCTTCCGGGGCGTGCTCGTCCTGCGCGCCGTCCGGTTCGTCGTCCGCGACCACGACTGGCGCACCGCCGACGACACCGTGCTGACACGCGCGGTGGGTGGTGACGACAGGTGCATCCGCATCGAGACCAGCGCACGGTACGACGGCGTCGAGGTCGTCCGCACGGTCCTCGAGGTCACGCTCGACGACGACACCCTTCGGGTCTCCGCGCTCGGGACGGTCACGCGGGCCTTCCGCCGCAACCGCCTCGGGCTCGTCGTCCTGCACCCGCCGACCCTGGCGGGGCAGCCACTCACGGTGCGGCATCCGTCCGGTGGCAGCACCGCGACGGCGTTCCCGTTCTGGATCGCGCCGCACCAGCCTGCCGTCGACGTCGACGGGCTCGACTGGGCGGCGGGCCCGGTCGCGCTGGCGCTCGACCTGACCGGCGACGTGTTCGAGACCGAGGACCAGCGGAACTGGACCGACGCCTCGTTCAAGACGTACTCGACGCCGCTCGCCGAGCGGTTCCCGATCGCGATCACGCCGGGGAGGACGGTCCGGCAGGGGCTCACCCTGCGTGCGACGGCGGTCGGTTCAGCAGGTGGTCCGGGCACCCGGTCGGGAGGCGCGGCCTCCCCCGCCCCGGACCTCGCAGCGCTCGACGTGCCGGGTCCCGGTGCCGTGGTCACGCCGCCGCCGACGCTCCAGCTGCTCGCGGGTTCGGCGCCGGTCGCTGCGCGCCCGGACGACGCCGACCTGCTCCGCGGGTTCCCGATCCTGGTCGAGCCGACCCTCGGGGCCCCGAACGTCGAGGCGGTGCTCGCCTCGGCCCGACGGGACGCGGGTGGCGCTCCCCTGGACGTCCGGTTCGTCACCGACGACCCGGTGCCACTGCGCGCGGCGATCGACGCGGTGCTCGAGGGCGGGCCGGTGGCTCGCGTCGGCGCGTTCGACCCGGTGTCGCACGTGACGACGCCGGCGCTGCAGCGGGCGCTGCGCGAAGCGGTGGCAGCGGTCGGCGCGCTGGAGGTCGTCGCCGGTACCCGGGCCCACTTCACCGAGCTGAACCGCTCGATCGCGGTGTTCTCGGGCTGGGACGGCCCCCTGACCTGCAGCGTGACGCCGCAGATGCACGACCGGTCGCCCGATCAGGTGACCGAGTCGATCCGGATGCAGCGCTGGGTGGTGAGCAGTGCCTCCAGGCTGGCCGCCGGCAGGGCGCTGCACGTCGGGCCGGTGACGCTGCGGCCACGGTTCAACGCGGTGGCGACGGCGCCGACCCGGGTCGTGACGGACACGACCGTCGAGCACGGGTACGGGCCGGAGACCGTTCCGGACGCGACCGACCCGGCGCAGCACACGCCGGCCGCCGAGCGGTGGTTCGCCGACTCGGTGCGGGCGCTGACGGTGCCGGGCGTGGCCTCGATCACGCTGGCCGAGGCGTGGGGGCCGCGCGGGTTCGTGGCCGCCGACGGCACGGGGAACGCCCCGCCGGAAGGGGGTCGGCGGGGCGTTCCGGTCCGGACGCGCTGACGGGTCGGCGCGGTCGTCGGTGGCGGTGCGGCTCAGCGCCGGACGGCGTCGATCTTGAGCATCTTCGCGATGACCGAGTCGAGCTCGCTGTCGTCGAAGACCTGCTTCCAGTCCTCCTTGATGAGCTTCTCGCGGCCGTAGCCCATCGCGATGTGG
Organism: Curtobacterium sp. MCPF17_051; assembly: GCF_003234595.1. Taxonomy (NCBI): domain Bacteria; kingdom Bacillati; phylum Actinomycetota; class Actinomycetes; order Micrococcales; family Microbacteriaceae; genus Curtobacterium; species Curtobacterium sp. MCPF17_051. The sequence goes on from NZ_QKSE01000027.1 coordinate 8,726, forward strand.
CAGGCGTCGGAGAACGGGTTCGAGCCGCGCAGGCCGTTCGTCAGCGCGATCCAGGTGTGGCCGTAGAGCATGGCGCGGGCGGCCTCGCGGGGCACGCCGACACCGGTGACGGTCTCCTCGAGGGCGTCGTTGAGGAAGTCGCCGATCATGCAGGCGATCGTCTCGACCAGGGTCGGCTCGAGCACGGCCAGCTGCTTCACCGTGACCCAGTGCACCTGGATGACCGGGGCGTACATCGTGGTGATGACGGCCTCGGCGACGGCCTTGGCGCGGTCGCCCTCGTCGCCGAGCGACTCCGAGGCGTCGAAGGCCGCGATGACCTCCTGCGGGGCGGCGATGCCACCGAAGGTGTCGTCCCACTCGGCCTTGGTGGTGCGCTCGAGGAACACCGACGGGTGGCACGGGTGCGCCACGGCGTAGTGGATGTCCTCGCGCTTCGCCAGCAGACCGGCGTAGGCGGCCGCGGGGTCGAGCGTCAGGATCGACGCGCCGGGCTTCATGACGGGGACGAGCTGCTCCGAGATGGTGCCGAGCAGGACGTCCGGGACGGCGAGGACGACGACGTCGGCGGCCTTCGCGGCGTCGAGGCTGTCGGTGATCTCGCGGCCGAGGGCCCGGATGCGCTCCTGGCCGGCGGGCGAGGCTTCGCTGTAGAGGGTGGTGTACTCGCTCTTCGCGAAGTTGTTCGAGACGCGGGTGCCCATCTTGCCGCCGGCACCGATCACGGCGACGGTGACGTCGGCCGTGCCGGATCCGGCAGCGACGGTGTGGGGGGTGGTGACGGTGTCGGTCATGATTCCTTGCTCCTGATGTACTCGATGGTGTGTTCGGTCCACGCCGCTTCGATGCGGGTGGTGGTCTGTGCGGGGGTCTCCCCCGGCAGCGGTTCGGCGCCCGCGTGCTCGTCCTGCCACGGCAGCCAGAACTCGATGACGCGGTTGATCCCCCGGGTGTCGGGCTCGAGCGCGGCGCGGACGGCGTCGTGGTCGAGGACCCCGGTGCCGATCGGGACGCCGGTGTACTGGAAACCGACCCAGCCCGGTGAACGGGTGAAGGCGGAGTCCTTGACGTGCCAGTTGACGACGTGCGGGGCGGTCATCGCCACGACGTCCCTCGGGTGTTCGAGCCGGGCGACGGTGTTCGCCGGGTCGAGGCAGATGCCGAGGCTGTCGGAGCCGATCGCCCGGACGACGGCGACGAGGTCGGCGGTGGCGACGACCTCGTAGGTCTCCAGCGCGAGGGTCACGCCCGCGCGCTCGTAGGCGGGGAGCGCCTGCCGCAGACGTCGTTCGGTCTCGGCCGCGTCGGGCTGGTCGTCGCCGCTCGTCCACATGCTCCGCACGAGCGTCGCGCCGAGCTGCTGCGCGACGTGCAGGTACCGGGCGAGGTGCTCCGGCCGGGTGCCGCGGGTTCCGACCTCGAGCGTGAGACCGAGGTCGGCGGCCAGGGACCGGATCGAGGCCAGGCGCTCGTCGGTCGCGGTGTCGAGCGGCAGGTGGTCGCAGATCTGGAACAGGTCGACGCCGTCGTGCGACGCGGCGTCGCGCAGGGCGTCGTCGAGGGACATCGGCGACGGGACGCGGTCGGACATGCGCCAGGAGTAGGCGTAGGTGGAGAGGCCGAGCAGGGAGGTCATGCCCGTGCTCCGTTCTGCGTCGCGGCCAGCGCCTCGGCTTCGTCGAGGATCGTGCGGATCGCCTCGGGGTCGTGGGCGAAACGGCCGAGGAACAGGCCGCCGATGCGTCCGGCACCGCGGGTCAGCAGGCCCGGACCGGCACTGCCGCCGTAGATCGCGACGGAACCGGCGAGCTCCGGCCGGGTCGCCAGGTGCTGCTCGATGCCGGCCAGGACCGCGACGATGTGCTCGTCGGGCGCGGGCTGCGGGGCACCGATCGCCCACACCGGCTCGTAAGCGGCGATGAGCGGCCCGGCGAGGCCGTCGGCGGTCGCCGTCGCGGTGAAGCGGTCGAGCTGGGCGGTGACCTCGGCGATCGCGGCCGCGGGGTCGCCGTCGGCGGTGCGCTCGGTCTCGCCGATGCAGACGAGGGGGCGGAGGCCGTTGCGGAAGGCGGCGTGCACCTTGCCGGCGATGTCCTGGTCGGACTCGTGGAACAGGGAGCGGCGCTCGGCGTGCGCGATCTCGACCAGGTCGACGCCGATCTCGGCGAGTTCGGCGCCGGACACCTCACCGGTGAACGCGCCCTCGTCGGCCCAGGCGAGGTCCTGGGCGCCGAGCAGCACCGGGACGCCCGACTCGGTCAGGATCGCCCGGACGGGGACGAGCGACGGGAACGTCGGCACGACGAAGAGCTCGACCGCGCCGGACCGCACCGCCGGGTGGCTCCGGGCGATGTCGGCCACGGCGGCCGCCCACGCGAGCGTCCGGGCGTGCGAGAAGTACATCTTGAGCGACACCCCGATCGTCACGGGGGCCGTCGCCGTGGTCGCGGGCATCAGGCGTCGGTCCCGACCGGGGCAGAACCGTCGTAGGCACAGATCGCGTTGACCTTCTCGGCACTCGCGCTCGTCTGGTCGAAGGTGTAACCGAGCCACTCCTTCGCCATCCGGCGCGCGACCTCGACCCCGACGACGCGCTGACCCATGCAGAGGACCTGGGCGTCGTTCGACAGGATCGAGCGCTCGACCGAGAACGAGTCGTGCGCGGTCACGGCGCGGATGCCGGGGACCTTGTTCGCCGCGATCGCGACACCGAGCCCGGTGCCGCAGATCAGGATGGCGCGGTCGGCCTCGCCGTTCGCCACCAGACGAGCGGCGTCGACGGCGACGTGCGGGTAGGCGGTGTGGCCGTCGGCGTCCACGCCCACGTCGACGACGGAGGCCACGCGGGGGTCCTTCGCCAGGTCGGCCTTGATGGCCTCCTTGTAGTCGAAGCCGGCGTCGTCCGAACCGACGACGATGCGGAACTGCTGCTCACTCATGCGGGTGTGCCTTTCGGGGTGGGGGTCAGGCGGGGACGTCGATGGTCGCCAGGACCGCGGCGGTGATGAGGGCGAAGGAGATCGCGCCGGCGTCCGGGGTACCGACGGCGTCCTCGCCGTGGGTGCGGGCGCGGCCCATCCGGGGCAACAGGTCCGCCGTGGCGTCCGCCGCGGTCTGTGCTGCGGCCGAGGCGGCCGACCAGGCGTCGACGATCCCGTCGCCCGCGGCGACCCGGGCCGAGAAGACCTGGTCGAACGGTACGAGTGCGTCGACCATCGTCTTGTCGCCGGGGACGGCCCCGAATGCCAGGACGGCTTCGGCGGCGGCGTGCACCGCGCTCTGGACGGTCGCGGGTGTCGGACGGGACTCGTCCCCGAGGACGCGACCCAGGGCCTCCAGGGCGGCGCCCCAGATCGCACCGGACGTCCCACCGGCCTTGTCGGACCAGGAATCTCCGGCGATCGCGAGGACCGAACCGGCGCCGGCGCCACGGACCGCGGCGTCCTGTGCCGCACGGTCGGCGGCGGTGGAGCCGCGCTGCATGCCGATGCCGTGGTCGCCGTCACCGGCGACGGCGTCGATGCGGCCGAGCTCGTCGGCGTGGTCGTCGATGGTGGCGCGGATCGCGGCGATCGCCCTCGCGACGCGGGCGGCCGAGGCCTGGGACTCCTCGCTGCCCGGCGTCACGGGCACGACCACGCCGGCTTCGAGCACCTCGACCGGCACCGGCTGCTGCGGGACGGCGCCGCCCTTGCGGTACGCGGGGGCGTCGGCGGGGGCGGCCCAGAGCTGCTCGAGTTCGTCGTCGAGCCAGAACAGGGTGAGCGAGACGCCCGCCATGTCGAAGCTCGTGACGAGTTCGCCGACCTCGGGCTCCACGATGACGATGCCGGCGTCGGTGAGCTTCCGCTGGACGGCGCCGAAGACGACGAAGAGCTCCTCGTACTTGACCGAACCGAGGCCGTTGAGGATCGGGACGACGCGGGGGGTGGCATCCGTCGTGGTGCCGTGTGTTGTGGTGCCGGTGCCGTCGGGTCGCTCGGTGAGCAGCTTGTCGACGAGCAGGTCGGCCAGGCCGTCCGCGGTGGGGACGTCGGCCTCGGCGATGCCGCGTTCGCCGTGGATGCCCATGCCGATGGCCATGCGCCCCTCGGGGACGGTGAAGAGCGGCTCGTCGGCGCCGGGCAGGGAGCAACCCGAGAACGCGACCCCGAAGCTGCGGGTGCGGTCGTTGGCCCGGGCCGCGATCGCGGTGACCGCGTCGAGGTCGTCGCCGCGTTCCGCGGCCGCGCCGGCCACCTTGAACACGCAGAGGTCCCCCGCGATGCCCCGGCGCTGGTGCGCCTGGTCGGCGGGCGCGGACGCGACGTCGTCGGTCACGCGGACCGTGCGGACGTCGATGCCCTGTGCCTCGAGTGCCCGTGCCGCCGCGTCGAAGTTGAGGACGTCACCCGCGTAGTTGCCGTAGCTCAGCAGCACGCCACCGCCGTGCTCGGACGCCTTCGCGACCGCGGTGACCTGCTGGGCACTCGGGCTGGCGAACAGGTTGCCCATCGCGGCACCGGCCGCCAGGCCGTGCCCGACGAGGCCGCCGAAGGCCGGGTAGTGGCCGGAGCCACCGCCGACGACGAGCGCGACGGTGCCCTCGGGGCTGGTGGTGGAGCGGGCGACACCGCCGTGCACCCTGCGGACCCGGGCGCGGTTGGCGGCGACGAAGCCGTCCACCATCTCGTCGGCGAAGTCCGCCGGGTCGTTGAACAGGCGGGTCATGCGCCGGCCTCCTTCGCGATGGCGGTCGGTCCGTCCGTGGCGGCGACCGCGGTGTCGGCTCCGGACGCCGCGGCGGCCGCTTCGTTGCGCTTCGTGTTCCGGCCGAGCACGAACATCAGCACGCTCGACAGCACCATGAAGAACCCGACGATGAACATCGGCACCTGGTACCCGCCGGTCCACTCGCTGACCGCACCGGTGATGTACGGGGCGGCGAACCCACCGAGGTTGCCGACGGTGTTGATGAGGGCGACCCCCGCGGCCGCGGCGGCACCGGACAGGAACTGCGTCGGGACCGTCCAGAAGTTCGGCAGGGCCGCGAAGATCGCACACGCGGTGATCGCGATGACCGCGACGGTCGCGGCCGGGCTGTTCATGTAGAGCGCGACCGGGATGCTCAGGCCACCGACAAGGGCCGGGACGGCGATGTGCCAGACCCGGACGCCACGACGGAAGGCGTCACGGGACCAGAAGTACAGGACCACCGCGGCCGGCACGTACGGGATGGCCGTGATGAGGCCCTTCTGGAACAGGTCGAACGTGGTGCCGAACTGCTCCTGGAAGCCGTCGATGATCGTCGGCAGGAAGAAGCTGAGCGCGTAGAGGCCGTAGATGAAGCCGAAGTACACCGCGGCGAGCATCCAGACGCGGCCGGAGCCGAAGGCTGCCCGCAGGCCGCCCTTGCCGTGACCGTCCCCGCCGCCCTTCGCGGCGCTCTCGGCAGCGAGCGTCGTCTCCAGCCAGACCTTCTCGTCCTCGTCGAGCCACTTCGCCTGCGACGGCTTGTCCTTGAGCACGAAGAGGCACAGGACGCCGACGATGATCGCCGGGATCGAGACGCACAGGAACATGAAGCGCCATCCGGCCAGGCCGCCGAGGATCCCCTCGTGGGTCATCAGCCAGCCGGCGAGCGGGGAACCGATGACGCTCGTGAGCGGCTGCGCCAGGTAGAACAGCGCGAGCATCTTGCCGCGGTGACGAGCCGGGACCCAGGTCGACAGGAACAGGATCGCGCCGGGGAAGAAGCCGGCCTCGGCGATGCCGAGCAGGAAGCGCAGGCCGACGAGCTGCGGGTAGTTCTGCACCCACGTGAAGAGCAGGGACACGATGCCCCACGTGATCATGATGCGGGCGAGCCAGATCCGAGCGCCGAACCTGTGCAGCGCCAGGTTGGACGGCACCTCGAGCACGAGGTAGCCGATGAAGAACACACCGGACGCGAACCCGAACTGGGCGGCGGTCAGGCCGAGGTCGGCCTCCATGCCGTTGGGGGCGGCGAAGGAGATCGCGGTGCGGTCGAGGAAGTTGATGAAGAACATCAGTGCCACGAACGGCACGATGCGGATCGCGATCTTGCGGATGGCCGTCTTCTCGACGACCGAGGTGGGGATGCCTCGCGTGGCGGGGATGTCCACGATGACTCCTGCTCGGTGGGGGTGGTACGACTCCCGTCCTGGCGGCTGCGCCGGGATGGTCCTGGCGGCTGCGCCGGGATGGTCCTGGCGGCTGGGCCGGGACGGTCCTGGCGGCTGCGCCGGGACGCTCCTGGCGGCTGGGCCGGGACGCTCCGTGCTGCTGCGAGGATCGAGAGCGGGCGCATCGGTGCGCCTGGTCCAGTCTGCGTCGCGGTCGGTCAACTTGTCAACCGGTTGACCATTTCACGCGCGCTGCTGCTTCCTCCGCGACGCCGGTCGCCTCGGCGCCGCTCCTGCCGCAACCGGTTGACCGACCGGTACGCTCACTGCATGCCCGCGTTCAGCCCGGACGACCCCCTCAACATCCGACTCGAACTCGAGTCCGTGCCCGTCGGGTCCCCCGCCTCGGTGGTCGCCCGACAGCTCGTCTCGCTGCTCACCGCCGGCGAGCTGGCCCCCGGTTCACGGCTGCCCTCGGAGCGGATCCTGTCCGAGCGGCTCGGCGTCGGACGCTCGGCCGTCCGTGAGGCCCTCGCCGCCCTCGAGATCCTGGGCATCGTGCAGATCCGCCCCGGCTCGGGCACCTACCTGCGAGGAGGCACCTCGGACCTGCTCCCGACGACCCTGTCGTGGGGGCTCATGCTGGCGTCGAACCGCACCCGCGAGCTGCTCGAGATCCGGTCCTCGCTGGAGCGCACGGCCGCGATCCTCGCCGCGCAGCGCGCCACCGACGAGCAGATCACCGAGCTCGGCGAGTACCTGGTCCGGCAGGAGGAGACCCTCGACGACCCGCAGACCTTCATCGACGCCGACGTCCGGTTCCACGTCCTGCTGGCGCGGGCCTCGGGCAACGACGTGCTCGCCGACCTGCTGCAGAGCCTGCGCTCGATGCTGAGCGTCTGGGTCGCGCGGCGCGTGCAGACCCGGCAAGCGACCGAGGCCGCGTTCCACGAGCACCGCGCCGTCTTCGAGGCCTTGCGCGCCCGCGACGTGTCCGCCGTGCAGCGCGCGATGGACGCCCACATGGCCACGGCGAGCGCCCGCATCGAGCACGCCGAGCCACTGCCCGCCGACGAGTAGCGGGCGGCGCGGCGCGGCGCGGCGCGCGCACGATCGGGGCGGACGGGAGGCCCGGGTCGCGCCCGCCCCGCAGGTTCGGTGTTGCCGGGTCGGCAACACCGCTTGGGTCCGGCCCGGCAGGTGCGCTGGAGTAGGTGCATGCACACCCACCACGACGGCTCCGCCGCCGGATCTGCCACCGATGCCATCGAGGCCACCGAGGCCACCGAGGCCCCCGCCGCACCGTCCGCTCGGGAATGGTGGGAGGCCCGCTACGCCGAGCGCGACGGCATCTGGTCCGGCCGGGTGAACGCCGTGCTCGCCTCGGTGACGTGGGGGCTGCCGGTGGGGCGAGCGCTCGACCTCGGCTGCGGCGAGGGCGGCGACGTGGTGTGGCTCGCCGAGCAGGGGTGGGACGTGACGGGCATCGATCTGTCCGTGACGGCGCTCCAGCGTGGTTCGCGCGCTGCCGTCGCCGCCGGGGTCGAGGACCGGACGGCGTTCGTCGCCGCGGACCTCGACCGGTGGGACACCGCCGCACGGTTCGACCTGCTGACGGCGTCGTTCCTGCAGTCGTGGCCGGTGGAGATCCCCCGAGCCGACATCCTGCGTCGGGCCGCCGGCTTCGTCGACGCCGGTGGGCACCTGCTCGTCACCGCACACGCCGCTCCCCCGCACGACGACCTGCCGCCCGAGCTGCGGGAGTACCGGTTCCCCTCGCCGGCCGACGACCTCGCCGCCCTGCAGCTCGACGACCGGTGGGACGTCCTGGTCGCCGAGGTCCGGCCGCGCACCGCGACGACGCCTGACGGGGACCCGCACGAGGTCCTCGACAGCGTCGTGCTCGCCCGACTGACGCGCGGGTAGCGTCGGTGGTGTGAGCACCGACGACGGCATCCGCGCACTCGTGGTGCACGGTGTCGAGGTCGCCGTCGAACGCAACGGCGCCGGCACGATCGCCACGTCGTCCCCTCGGCCGTACCTGCACCCGGTCCGGACCCTCGGTGGCACCGTCGTCAGCGCGCACCACCCCGGCGACCACGACTGGCACTGCGGCGTCGGCGTCGCGATCCCCGACGTCGACGGCGTGAACTGCTGGGGCGGCCGGACCTACGTCCAGGGGCTCGGCTACGTGTGGCGCGACGACCACGGCTCGGTGGAGGTCGTGCACGCCGAGCAGCACGACACGACGTCCACCGAGGCGCTCGTCTGGCGGGGCCCGAACCGCACGGTGGTCCTGCGCGAGGACCGCACCCTGCGCTGGCGCGCGGTCGAATCCGGGTGGGAGCTGTCCTGGTCGTCGTCGTTCCGCGCCCCCGGTGACTCCGCCGTGCACCTCGGTGGGCCGGGCAGCAACGGCCGGACCGGAGCGGGCTACGGCGGCTTCTTCTGGCGGTTCCCCGAGTGCACGGGGGTCCTCGTCCGGACCGCCGACGCCGAGGGCGAGACCGCCGCGCACGGCTCGATCGCACCCTGGATCACCTGGTCGGCGGTGTTCGACGGCGGGCCGGCGACGATCCGGATCGAGGCCGTCGACCACCACGACCCCTGGTTCGTCCGCGCCGAGGATTACCCCGCGATCGGCTCGGCCCTGGCGTGGGACACCCCCGCCGTCGTGCAGCCCGGCGCACCGCTGGTCCGCTCGTTCCGCGCGACGATCACCGACGGCGGTACGCTCGCCGGATGAGCACCGGAGACTGGGAGTCACGCGTCGCGGCGCTGTGGGACGACGACACGATCGACGACCAGCAGCGGATCGAGCGGATGCGCGACCTCGCCGCTGACGCTCCGCATCCCGCACTGGGCGCGTTCGAGCTCGGCGGCGCCTTCGACTCGGGCGGACACGAGGGCGATGCCGACGTGCAGTACGCCGCCGCGACCGCAGCCGGCCTGGACTCCGTCGACCCGGACCGCGCCGCCAGGATGGTCGTCCAGCACGCCTCGACGCTGCGGAACCTCGGCCGGATCGACGCGGCCATCGCGATGCTCCGCGACGCGCCGGGACACCCCGCCACCGGAGCGGCACCGAGGGTGTTCCTCGCGCTCGCACTGCACAGCGCGGGCCGCTCCGCCGAGGCACTGCGCGTCGCGATCGAGGCCGTCGAGCCGACGCTCCCCCGGTACCACCGGTCCGTCCGTGCCTACGCGGCGGCCCTCACCGAGGACTGACGCGCCTCAGGCGATCGCGACCTCACCCCGTGCGAGCAGTTCACGGGCCCGACCGGCGTCGGCAGCCGGTGGCCGGCCGTGCAGGGCGCGGTAGTCGCGCGAGAAGTGCGAGGCGCTCCGGTACCCCACCGCCGCCGCAGCCTGGGCGGCGGTGTCACCGAGCACGATCATCCGCCGCCGGGCCTCTCCGAGCCGCAGCCGCCGCAGGTACTGCACAGGGCTCATGCCGGTGACCTGCCGGAAGCGTGCGAACAGTGTCGACTCGCTCGTCCGGACCGCCGCGGCCAGGCCCGCCACCGACCACGGGTCCGCCAACCGGTCGGTGAGCAGGGCGGTGGCCGCTGCGACGACGTCGCCGTCCCGGTTGCCGATCGCGGCCAGGATGCGCGGTGCCTGGTCCGTCTGCAGCAGGCGGAGCACGACCTCGCGGGTGACGAGCGGGGCGAGGACGGCCATGTCCTCCGGAGCATCGAGCAGTCCGACGAGTCGGGAGAACGCGTCCGCCAGGGCCGGGGTCCAGCTGCCGAGTCGGCCTGGCGGCGCCTCGTCCTGGTGGGGGCGGGACATCGCCCTCGCGACCTCGGCCACCACCGCGGGGTAGAGCTGCCAGACGACCGCGACGAACCCCGCGGGCGGTTCGACCTCGACCACCCCGGCGATCACCGGCAGGTCGACGGGCGTGATGATGAAGCGGTCGCGACCCCAGAGCTGGTCGTCGTCGCCGACGATCGAGCGCTTCCGTCCGGCGAGGACCATCGACACCGACGGCGCGTAGCGCTGGTACCCGAGGTCGGTCGGACGGTCGACCCTCGCCAGGCGCAGTCCGAGCCGTGCGGCGCGCTCCGTGTCGTCGAGGTGGGCGAGGACGCTCTGCAGGGCACGGTCCAGCCGGTCCGAGGTGACGTCGTCCATGTGCCCATTCTGTCGAGGCATCCGACGCGAGGGGTGCCCGTGCAGGATCCGGCAAGCACTCCGGAGTCCTGGGCAATCACCACCGGGTCCGTCGGACCGAGCATCGGAGCATGCAGACCAACGAAGCACTCCTCGACTCCCTGACCACGGACGCCCGACTGGCTGGCCGCACCGCGCTGGTGACCGGCGCTTCGAGCGGCATCGGCGAAGCGGTCGCCCGTGTCCTCGCCGCTTCGGGCGCCAACGTCGGCGTCGCTGGCCGGGACCCGGGCCGCACCCAGGCCGTCGTGGACACCATCATCGCGGCTGGTGGAAGCGCGGTCGCCGTCGTCGGTGACCTGGGCGCCCGCCCCGATGTCGTCCGCGGTTTCGCCGCCCGCGCCACCGAGGCCCTCGGCGGCCGGGTCGACGTCCTCGTCAACAACGCCGGCGTCTACCCGGTCGGACCGACCGCACTACTCCCTGACGAGGACGCCGAGGCGCTCTGGGCCACGAACGTCCGCGCGCCGCACGTGCTGGTCGGAGCGCTGGCTCCTGCGATGGTCGAGCGCGGCTCGGGCATCATCGTGAACATCGGCTCGTGGATGTCCCGCGTCGGCGTCCCGTTCACGGCGCTCTACCCGGCGACGAAGGCCGCCGTCGAGCAACTGACCCGTGCCTGGGCAGCCGAGTTCGGACCGCACGGCGTCCGGGTGTCGACCGTGTCGCCCGGGGCCACCGCGACGCCGGGGAACGCCGACTCGCACGACGTCCTCGCGCAGATGACGGCGGGCACCCCTGCCGGAGCACCCGTCCGCCCCGTCGACGTCGCGTTCGCCGTGCGCTGGGTGGCCTCCGACGAGGCGACCTTCGTGCACGGCGGCACGATCGACGTGGACGGCGGCGTCGCCGCGACCCGCCTCGGCTGAGCCCTCCCCGCACGAGCGGGCGGAACACCCGGGTCGGCACGCGGAGGCACCCCGGCATTCCGCCCGCTCGGCACCGCCAGCCCACGCGAGCAAACCCCCACCACCACGAACGGGCGAAACACCCGGGTCGGCACGCGGAGGCACCCCGGCATTCCGCCCGCTCGGCACCCCCAGCCCACGTGAGCAAACCCCCACCACCACGAACGGGCGAAACACCCGCGTCGGCACGCGGAGGCACCCCGGCATTCCGCCCGCTCGGTAGGGGTCGGTCAGTCGGGCACCGGATCCCCGAGCGGTCACGACACACCGCTGGCAGGTGGTCGAGTGGCCAGGGACCGTCGCGCGGGAGCGCGCCAGGCGACCGGTCGTGACCGCTCGGCGGACGGCGTGCGCGCGGCGGTGGTCGCGACCACCGCACGGACGGGAGGCGCGGTGCGGGCTGGCACCGGGCCTCCCGTCAGGCGGTGTGGTCGCCGACCACCCGCGGGACCGGCAGCGAGTCGCTGGTCGTCCGGAGGGACTCCTGGCGGATCTCGAGCTGCGTGACGGCGAGCGCCGCCAGGTCGCGGAGGTTGGCGAGGTCGTCCTCGGTCGCCTGCCGCGGGCGGGTGTCGAGCACGGCGAGGGTCCCGATCGGCGCGCCGTCGTGCTTGACGAGCGGGACGCTGACGTAGAAGCGGATGCCGAGCGGGCCGGTGACCAGGGGGCTGTTGCGCATCTCGGGGTGCGCGGAGCCGTCCGGGATCACGACGGGGACGGGCACCGGCGCGAAGCCGTTGCGGAAGCTGATGCTCCGCGCCGCCTCGTCGACACCCTCGGCGATGTACGACTGGGACCACTCGCGGTCCTCGTCGAGCACCTCGACCAGGGCGATCGGGGCGTCGAAGAGCCGGGCCGCCATCGCCGTGGTGCGCTGCAGCGACTCGTCGGGCAGGGTGTCGAGGGTCGCCGGGCGGTCGCTCTCGGGGCGGGTCGGCACGGGGGCCGTCTCGTCCGTCGGCTCGACGACGTGGTCGGCCGTGGCGGTCTCGGCGATCACGACGTCGCGGAGCATCGTGACCAGCTCGGCGCCGAGGGGGCGGGCCGCGGGGTCCTGCGCGGTCATCGCACTGAGCAGGTGCTTCCAGTGCTCGGGCAGGGGCTCGGGCACCACGGGGTCGCGGGAGAGCCGGGCGACGGCGGACTCGACGAGCGAGCCCGGGAACTCGCGGCGGCGGGTGAAGCACTGCAGCAGCACGAGGCCGAGCGAGTAGACGTCGCTCGGCGGGCCCACCTCGCCCCCGCGCGCCTGCTCCGGGCTGAGGTACGCGGCGGTGCCGGTGGTCACGCCGTCGGCGGTCAGGCGTTCGACGCCGGCGGCGAGCGCGATGCCGAAGTCGGTCAGGCGAGCGCGGGCGCGGTCGGAACCGTTGCCGTAGTCGACGAGCAGGATGTTCGACGGCTTGATGTCGCGGTGCACGACGCCGTGAGCGTGGATGTAGTCGAGGGCCTCGGCCATGTCGTAGCCGATCTCGGCGATGTGCCGGGAGGCGAGCGGGCCGACGGCGAGGCGCTCCTCGAGGTCCTGCCCCACGACGAGCGACATCACGATGTAGCGCTGCTGCGTGCCGTCCTGCCCGGTGACGACACCGGCGTCGAGCAGGCTGACGAGGTTGTGGTGCTCGAGCGACGCCAGCACGCCGAGTTCGGCCTCTTGCCGGGCGATGTCGACGATGCCCGCGTGGAAGAGCTTGATCGCGACCGGGCGGTGCAGGCTCTCGTCCACACCCCGGTAGACGACGGACATGCCGCCCTGGCCGATCGCCTGCTCCAAGCGGTACCGACCGTCGAGCAGCGGCGCGCTCGCGTCGTGTTCCTCCGTCGGGATCATCCAACCCTCGTTCTCGGCTCCGGCACCAACGATGCATCTTCGCATCCCGACGGGTATCTCGTTCACCGGCGACGTTCTCCGGCTGAACGCGCGCCGTCGCGGCTCGCTCGACGGGACTCCGCACCGTGCAGGCAAGCCGTCCGCTGTCCGGACCGCGCGGACACCGACGGGGGCTGCGCCAGGGTTGATCCGGACCCGCGTACGCCGGAGAGCCGGACAGACCGATGACCCCGAGGAGGATCGACATGACCACTGCACGCGAGATCATGACCGAGGGCGCCGAGTGCGTCGGCGAGAACGACACACTCGTCGACGCGGCGAAGAAGATGGCCGACCTGGACGTCGGCGCCCTGCCGATCTGCGGCGAGGACGACCGGCTGAAGGGTGTCGTGACCGACCGCGACATCGTCGTCCTGTGCGTCGCGAAGGGTGGGAACCCCGGTGACTTCACCGTCGCGGACCTGGGGCTCGGCGAGGTCGTCACGATCGGTGCCGATGACGACGTCCGCGAGGCCCTCACCACCATGGAGCAGCACCAGGTGCGTCGCCTCCCCGTGATCGACGGGCACCGGCTGGTCGGGATGATCAGCCAGGCCGATGTCGCCCGGAAGCTCGAGGCGGCGGAGACCGGTGAGACGGTGAGCGCGATCTCCGAGGACTCCTGACCCGTCGGCCGAACAGGCAGCGGCGGCGGCCGGGAGTGGCGGGGCAAGACACCGGTGTTCGCGGGTCGAACACGCGCAGACCGCGGTTCAATCTGCGAACACCGGTGTTTTGGGCACGCGCGCCTCAGCGACGCGTCGCGACCGTGCTCACGCGGAGGTCCTCGAAGGTGCTGGTGAAGCCGGAGCCTCCGAGTGAGATGAGCCCGACGCGGGGCGTATCGCCGAGGTCCGCCGTCCAGGTCCCGCCTCGGACGAAGTGCCGCCCGTCCAGACTGGTGTACGCCGTGTACCGGTCCTCACCCCGGACCTCGCGGTGGACGATCCGGAGCGTGGTGGTGTCCCCGACCGGACCGACGACCATGTTCCCGTAGCTCGGCGCCCCGGCCGGTTGCCCGGACACCTGCTTGCCGAACTCGGTCTGGCGCGTGTTGAAGATCGAGTTCGAGGTGAGCCGGACGTAGTTGCCGTCGTCGCCCCAGACGATCAGGCCGCCCTGCACGTAGTTCAGGCCGTCGCCGGTCGTCGGGGTGTCCACACCGACCGTGGTCTGGAGCACGTAGTCCCCACGGGGCGCCGGTTCGGACAGCACCGATGCGAGCGGCGTCGCAGGCGGGTGGATGTCGGCGTCCTGCGTCTGCCAGCGGAACGTGCCGTCGGCGACGGTCCACGTGGACGGGTCCGGCTCACGCGTCCAGGCGAGCCGGGCAGGCAGCGCTCCGGGCTCCGCTCCCGGCTGCGCGGCACCGTCGAACGAGGTCGACAGCGCGCGGATCGTCCGACCGGGCACGTCGACCGGGGCGGTGGACGCCCGGTACGTCGGTCGTTGGCCCGGCTGCGCCACCGGCCCCGGCTGCACCGTGTCGGACGGGCCGGCACCACCGCGGACGACCGGCCAGCCGCCCTGCCAGTCGAGCGGGTCGATCAGCGCCGGCCGCTTCGTGTAGGTCGGCTGCCCCGCGTAGTACGGGTCGTTGCGGTCGGCCGCGTGGTAGATGATCCAGTCCTGGCCGGCGAAGTCGGTGACCACGGTGTTGTGGCCGGTCCCGACCCACCGGTTGCCGTTCTGCGCGAGCAGGGGCGTGCCACCGACCCGGGTGCTCGTGATCGCCACACCGTCGCGGTCCGTGAACGGTCCGAGCGGGCTGCGTGACCGGGCGACGAAGACGCCGTAGCCGGTCAGGGCGCCGTTGCAGCAGTTCGTGGCGGAGCCCATGAAGTACCACCAGCCGCCGTGCCGCATCAGGTACGCGCCTTCGTAGCGGTTGTCGATGGCGATCTGCCGCTCGGTCGACGGGTCGGAGCGCAGGCCGTCCGCGCTGAGCCGCCGGACGTTCACGCCGCCGAAGTAGCTGCCGAAGTACAGGTAGGTCGTGCCGCCGTCCGTGATGACCTCGGGGTCGAACGCCCACCGCGCTCCGTCCCCGTTCGGTGCGGTCTGCGGTGCCACGACGGGGCCGCCGGAGTCCTTCCACGGACCCGTCGGGCTCGAGCTCGTCGCCACCCCGACCGCGGAGCCGCCGCCGGTCGGCCCCGTCGCCGACGGGGTGTCCGAAGCCGCGTAGTAGAGGTACCAGGTGCCCGCCCGGCCGCGGTCGCCGGCGCGGTACACGACGTCCGGCGCCCAGATCCCGTTCGCGTCGCCCACCCAGTCGGGCTTCGTCGGGAACGCGTCGTTCACGTACGTCCAGTGGGTCAGGTCGGTCGACCGGTAGGTGGGCACCGCGTGCTGCACGAGGGACCCGTCCGGGTTCTGCTCCGTCGCGGTGAGCGCGTCGGTGGTGCAGTACAGGTACCAGTTGCGGTCGCGTCCGGCTCCGTGGATCACGGTCGGGTCCGCGCAGCTCGCCGCCGTCTGCCCGTCGGGCAGGCTGAGCGCGACCGGGTTCTGGTGGCTGGGTGCAGCACGGCCCTGCCGGCTGGCGGCACTCGACGCCACGGTCGTGGTGGTGGTCGCCCGGGTGGTTCCGCCCGGCACCGCGGACGCATCCGCTGGTCCGGCCTGGAGGCCCGTGGTCGCGACGCCGAGGAACGTCACGACGGCGAGGAGTGCGGTGGACGATCGGCGCATGCCTGACCTGCTCTCGTCGTTGAGGGAGGTACTGCTGGAGGGACTGCGGGTGTCGACGGGCGACGTCCGCGAGCGTACGCTCGGCTCGACGAAGGAGTCATGCCATGCCCGCGAGGTTCGTCTACTGGATCAACGCCTCGGTCGACGGCTTCGTCGAACGCGCGCCCGGCGAGCACGACGGCCTGGACGGACCCGACTGGATGCGGATCGACGAGCCGCTGCACCGCGAGTTCAACGCCCGGGCGGCGGCCATGACCCTGTCCGTCGAGGGACGGGTCGTGCGCGACATGATGGACCCGTTCTGGCCCGACGCCCGGCACGACGAGTCGATGCCGCAGTACCTGCGCGAGTACGGCGAGATCTGGACCGCGCAGCCGAAGGTCCTGGTGTCCCGCACCCGGACCACCGCCGACCACGACACCCGGGTCATCGGTGGCGACGGCGACGCGATCGCCGAGCTGGCCGCGATCCGCGCCGCCGGCGAAGGCGACATCGGTGTGGGTGGGCCGAGCATCGCGAGTCAGCTGCTCGATGCCGGGCTGCTCGACGAGGTCATGCTCTTCACGCACCCGTCGGTGCTCGGTGCCGGCCGGCCGCTGTTCGATCCGCCGCTCTCGGGGCACCGGCCGCTCGTGCAGCTCGACCTGCTCGAGCAGCAGCGGTACGACAACGGCGTCACCCTGCACCGGTACGACGTCCGGCGGTCCTGAGCGCTCGCTCGGTCAGTCCTCGGCGGGCTCTGCGCCGATCACGCGGACGTTCCAGGCGCTGTCCCGGTCGCTGTCGAACCCGTTGAAGGAGATGCTGTCGACGTCGGCACGCCAGGTTCGCCGCAGGTCGATGCGTTGCTCTCCGTCGCCGCAGGGCATCGACTCGGTGATGTGGTTCCGCGACGTGCTCCCGGAGACGACCATGACGGAACCGCTCATGTGCCCGTCACCGAAGCACGAGAACTCGAGGTGGTCGACCGTTTCCGGGTGCGCGAACGTGATCGTGATGCCACGGTCGATCTCGTCGTCGTTCCCCGTCGCGCTCTGCCCGGCGGATTCCGGGGCGTACATCGCACCGAGGTCCCGGTCCGAGTCCGAGTCGGTGGCCATCTGCCGCTTCTCCCAGGCGTGCAGCGCAGCCTCGTCGACGGGCGGCGGCCCGGCGCAGCCGGCCAGCAGGAACACGCCCGCGATCGCGGGCAGGAGCAGGGCGGGAACGGAACGCACGCTGTGAGCCTACTGACGCTGTGGACCCGCACCGCGAACGACGGGAGGCGCGGCGCCGGCTGGCACCGCGCCTCCCGGCCGTGGGGTGGTCGCGTCAGACGTCGCGACGGCGCGCGAGCGTCAGGGCGAGGCCACCGATGACCAGGACCTCGGCGGCGAGGACGCCGAAGCCACCCCAGCCGTTCAGCACGACTCCGCCGTCGTCGGCGGGGCTCGCGCCGTCGTACGAGTAGGCGTAGAGCTGGCCACCGGCCATGTCCGGCAGGAACGCCGCGATGTTCGTCGGCCACTCGACGTTCATCAGCCCGGCCATCAGGTTCAGCACCACCGGCAGGACCAGCAGGATGCCGAGCGTGATCGCGATGCCACCGGCGCTCGACCGGACGAGCAGGCCGATGCCGTAGGCGAGCAGTGCCAGCAGGGTCAGGAAGACCGACGAGCCGAGGATCGGCAGGAACACCGACGGGTCACCGATCTCCGGCTCGACACCGTTGCCCGCCAGCAGCGGGAGCGAGATGAGGACGCCGATCCAGGTGGCGACGGCGCTGACCACGAACGTCGTGACGGCGAGGACGGTGGCCTTCGCCAGGATCACGCCGGTGCGACGCGGGTCGGCCGTGAAGGTCGAGCGGACCTGGCCCGTGCCGTACTCACCGGTGATGATGAGGACGCCGAGCACACCGACGACGAGCGACGAGAGCAGGACGCCGACGGTGTTGGCGTTCACGACGGTGCCGTTGGCGATGTCCGTCGGCAGGTCCTGGCCGCCGCTGTTCGTGTTCGCTCCGACGAGCGCAGCCATGCCGATGGTGACGACGACCAGGATCGCGTAGCACCAGAACGTGGACCGGATGCTGCGGAGCTTGATCCACTCGCTCCGCACCAGGTGCGGGAAGGACAGTTTGGTGGAGCCGTGCATCCGGGTCGACGGCGTGGTGGGCGAGGTGGTGGCGCTCATCGGGTGCCCTCCGATCGGTACTCGACGTCGTCGCGGGTGAGGGCCATGTAGGCCTCTTCCAGGCTCGCGCCGGTCGGGGTGAGTTCGTGCAGGGGGACGCCGGCCTGCGCGGCGATGTTGCCGACCGTCGGCGCGTCGGGGCCGACGACGAGGAACGAGCCGTCCTCGCGCTGGGTGACCGCGGCGTTCGGGCCGATCGCGTTGAACAAGCCGTTCGGGTCCGGGGTGCGGACGATGACGCGGCTGACCGCGGCATCGGTGCCGGCAGCGGCGCCACCACCGGCGACGAACTCGGCGATCGGGGCGTCGGCGAGGACCTTGCCCCGGCCGAGCACGACCACGCGGTCGGCGGTCTGTGCCATCTCGCTCATCAGGTGGCTGGAGAGGAACACCGTGCGGCCGTCGGCGGCCATCCGGCGGGCGAGCTGTCGTACCCACACGACGCCGTCGGGGTCGAGGCCGTTCACGGGCTCGTCGAGGATCAGGGTCTTCGGGTCACCGAGCAGTGCGGCAGCGATTCCCAGGCGCTGCCCCATGCCGAGCGAGAACCCGCCGACCCGCTTCTTCGCGACGGAGTCGAGGCCGGTCATGTCGATGACCTCGTGCACGCGGGACTTCGGGATGCCGTGGGTCGCCGCGAGGGAGAGCAGGTGGTTGTAGGCGCTGCGCCCCGAGTGGACGGCCTTCGCCTCGAGCAGGGCGCCGACCTGCCGGAGCGGGTCGCGGAAGCTCGTGTAGGGCTGGCCGTTCACGGTGGCGCTGCCCGACGTGGGCCGGTCGAGCCCCATGATCATGCGCATCGTGGTGGACTTCCCGGCGCCGTTGGGCCCGAGGAAGCCGGTCACACTGCCGGGACGCACCACGAAGGAGACGTCGTCCACGGCGGTCTTCGGACCGTACTGTTTGGTGAGATGGCTGACTTCGATCACGGCCTCGACGCTACGGGAGGGGCCGTCGGCGCCGCGTCCGCCGTTGGGGGGAGATGCGTGCTCCCACAGGGTGACGCGGGGCTGACGCGGACGCGGGCGGGTCGCGCTGGTTTTCGCGCGTCGCGCGCGGGCTTTCGCGCTAGGCGACAGTTCACGCGCGCGGCGGGCCGTGAACTGTCGCTGGACGCGAAAGGTCGGCGCGCAGATCGGTCCGGACAACCCCCAAAGGCCCGTTTGACGGTACCTCCCGGTCAGGAGAGCATTGCCGCATGTCCAGCCTCCAGTCCCTCCGGGCGACCGCCCACCCGATCCGGCTCCGCCTGCTGTCGCTGGTGACGAGCACCGCGATGAGCGCCGCCGAGGCCGCACGGGAGCTCGGTCTCTCACAGGCCACCGCGAGTTACCACCTGCGCGTGCTCGAACGGGCCGGACTGGTCGCCGTCGTCGAAGTCCTCCGACTCCGGGGCGGTGAGGCGAAGCGGTACCGGCACGAGTCGTCGGCACGACCGTTCGACCCCGACGGCCGATCCGGCGATGGTGGCGACGACGGTGGCGCGGACGACGTCTCGGTCGAGGACCAGTTCGTGTACGTCGAGGCCCAGGTCGAGGAACTCCGTCGACGGGTGCGACAGCGGACCACGGGGCCCGGCGTTTCCACCGACGCCGAACTGTGGGTCGGCCCCGAGACGTGGCGCCGGGTGGTGCACCACGTCGGCCAGGCATCCGCCCTGCTCCACGCAGCGGCGCAGCGCCCCCGCACTCCGGGCACCGTTCCGGTGTCGATGACCGTCTCGATGTTCCCGATGCGGCGGCCGTGAACACGCCGACCACGGGCGTCCTCGGCCACGCACCGTTCCGTTGGCTGCTCGCCGCCCGCACGGTGAGCATCCTCGGCAACGCCGTCGCCCCGATCGCGCTGGCGTTCGCCGTCCTCGACCTCAGCGGCTCGCCCGTCGACCTCGGCCTCGTCGTGGCAGCACGCTCGGTCGCGAACGTCGCCGTCCTGCTGTTCGGCGGGGTCATCGCCGACCGTCTCCCCCGTGACGTCGTGCTCGTCGTCACGTCGCTCGGTGCTGCTCTGACGCAGGGCGCTGTCGCCGTGCTGGTCCTGACGGGCACCGCCACCGTCCCGCTCCTCGTCGTCCTGAGCATCCTGAACGGTGCGGTCGCCGCGGTCAGCCTGCCGACGACCGCTGCCATGGTCCCCGAGACCGTGCCCGAGGCGCTGCTCCGCCCCGCGAACGCCGTGATCCGGTTGAGCATCAACGCCGGCACCATCGTCGGGGCCTCCGCCGGCGCCGGCATGGTGGCGCTCGTCGGCGCCGGGTGGGGTTTGGCGGTGGACGCCGCCGGCTTCGCCGTCGCTGCAGCCCTGTACGCACGGATCCGACTGCCGCGTCGCCCGTCCGTCGCACCGGCCGACCGTCCGTCGGTGATCGCGGACATCCGGGAGGGATGGGTCGAGTTCTCGGGACGACGCTGGGTCTGGACCGTGGTCGCCCAGTTCGCGGTGCTCAATGCCGCCTTCGTCGGCGCGACGACCGTGCTGGGTCCGGTGGTCGCGGACACTTCGTTCGGCAGGGCGGGTTGGGGGCTCGTCGTCGCGGCGCAGACCGTCGGTCTGGCGCTCGGAGCGCTGATCGCGCTGCGGTGGCGGCCACGGCACGCCCTCGGCATCGGCGTCGCCCTGATGGCCGTGACCGCCCTCCCCGTCCTGGCGCTCGCTGTCGCACCGGCCCTGCCGACCCTGCTCGTCGCGTTCGCCCTGGGCGGGGTGGCCATCGAACTGTTCGCGATCGCCTGGGACCACGCGCTGCAGTCGAACGTCCCCCGGGCCGTGCTGTCGCGGGTCTACTCGTACGACATGGTCGGGTCGTTCGTCGCCGTCCCGCTCGGCGAGGCCCTGGTGGGACCGCTGGCGCACGCGGTCGGGACGCCCACGACCCTGATCGGTTGTGCCGTCGTCATCGTCGTCGCCACCGTGGTCGCCGCGTCCACGCAGAGTGTCCGGCGTGTGAGCACCGAGGTGACCCTGCCGGTCTGATCAGCCCGGGGAGGCGTCCGCGGTGACCTCGTACGCCTCGAACCGGGCGTCGGCGAGGACCGCGTCGACGAGCGACCGTGACCCGGCGACGATCGTCGAGTCCCAGTCGATCTCGGTGGCGAGCACCCACTCGCGCCCCTCGGGCCAGAGCATCTGCGGGGTGTGCCCGAAGTCGACGTACATGCCGACGCGGGCGTCGTCCGTCCAGGACGGGTCGCTGAGCTGCGGCAGGGACATGGAGAGCAGGAAGCACTCGCGGGCCGGCCACAGGAAGCGCGGACTCGCAAGCGACTCCCGGAGCGCAGCCTGCTCCCGCCGGTGCTGCGCCTGCATCCGGGCCATGTGCTCCTGCATCTCGGCGCGCTCGGCTGCCGTCGGTTCGCCCTCGCCCTGCCACCCGAAGCCCATCGTCGAGCTCCCGTTCAGGTCGCCCCACCCGTCCCAGATCGCCCCGACCAGGTCGTCCGGGGTCGACGTCGCCTCGGCGAGGAGCCCGGTGAGCGCGGCGAGTTGCGTCGGCTCGTACCAGCCCGTTTCGGGCGGATGGACGATCCAGCCGTCCTCGAAGGACAGGTCCGACTCGTCGTCCCGACCGCTGAGCGTCTGCCACGACACGAGGGGGTCGATCGTCCGACGGGTGCGCTCGGCGACGTCGGCCCAGCGCCACTCGGCCGACTCGAGGACCGGGTGCTCGTCGTACTCGTCCACGGTCGTGCGGTCTTCGCGATCCGCTCGGAGCGGGTGCAGGATCCGGACGTACGCTTCGAAGCCGGTGCCCGCGACGCCGCCGAAGGTGGCGAACGCGCCGGCCCGGGCCAGCAACCAGTCGCCGCGGGAGACGTCCTTGATCAATTCCACAGGCCGAGCCTAGGGTGCCCGTGCGGGTCAGCTCGCCTGCGGGCGGGGAACGCGGAGGCCGGGGAACTCGTCGTCCCGCCACTCCCCCTCGGCGCGCGTGCCGTTGCTCACCGACTGCTCCTCGCGCTCCCGCAGCTCCACGCGGCGGATCTTACCCGAGATGGTCTTCGGGAGCGCGGCGAACTCGACCCGGCGGACGCGCGCGTAGGCGGGGAGCGCCGTGCGCGCGTACTCCAGGACCTGCCTGGCGGTGTCGGCCGACGCCTCCCATCCGGTGGCCAACGTGACGTACGCCTTGACGACGTTGAGACGGGCGTCGTCGGGGGCCGGGACGACCGCGCTCTCGGCCACGGCCGGGTGCTCCAGCAGCGCACTCTCCACCTCGAACGGCGACACCTTGTAGTCGGAGGACTTGAACACGTCGTCGGTGCGGCCGATGAAGGTCAGCTCGCCGTCGGCGTCGCGGACGGCGATGTCGCCGGTGTGGAAGAAGCCGTCGCGCATCGACGAGGCCGTGCGGTCGGGGTCGCCGAGGTACTCGGCCATCAGGTTGACGGGCCGCTCGGTGAGGTCGAGGCAGACCTCGCCCTCGTCGCCCGGTTCACCGGACACGGGGTCGAGCAGCGTCACGGTCACGCCGGGGAGCGGCTTGCCCATCGCGCCGGGCGTCACGGCGGCACCCGGGGCGTTGCCGATGATCGCGGTGGTCTCGGTCTGCCCGTAGCCGTCGCGGATGGTCAGCCCCCACGCCGTGGCGACACGGTCGATGACCTCGGGGTTGAGCGGCTCGCCGGCCGAGATGAGCTCGCGGAGCGCCCGTGGCCGCGCACCGAGGTCGGACTGCAGCATCATCCGCCACGCGGTCGGCGGCGCGCAGAACGTGTTGACCTCGGCCCGCTCGAGCTGCGCGAGGAGTGCAGCGGGGTCGAAGCGCGCCGTGTTGTGGATGAACACGGTGGCCTCGGCGATCCACGGCGCGAAGAAGCAGCTCCAGGCGTGCTTGCCCCATCCGGGCGAGCTGATCGTCAGGTGCACGTCACCGGGCCGGACGCCGAGCCAGTACATCGTGCTGAGGTGCCCGACCGGGTACGACGTCTGGGTGTGCACGACCATCTTCGGCTTCGACGTCGTGCCGGACGTGAAGTAGACCAGGCACGGGTCGGTCGTGCGGGTGACGACGTCGGGACGGACCTCGTCGGTGGGAGCGGGGTCGCCCAGGTCGCTCGGGTACTCCGTCCACCCGTCAGCGGGACCGCCGATGACGATCCGCGTGAAGGACCCGCGGACGTCGTCGTACTTGTGCGTCTCGCCCCGGTTCGTGACGACGTGCGCCACCGAGCCCCGGTCGACGCGGTCCTGCAGGTCGGCGGTGTCGAGCATCGTCGACGTCGGCAGGATGACCGCACCGAGCTTGATCACGGCGAGCATCGTCTCCCAGAGCTCGAGCTGGTTGCCGAGCATGACGAGGACGTGGTCGCCCTGCTGCACGCCGAATCCGTGCAGGCGCGCGGCGAGCCGATCGGACCGTGCGGCCATCTCCCCGTAGCTCAGCCGCTGCTCACGACCGTCCTCCTCGACGATCCAGAGCGCGGTGCGGCTGTTGTCGGTCGCGATGACGTCGAACCAGTCGGTCGCCCAGTTGAACGTGTCGCCGACGTCCGGCCAGCGGAACCCGGCGCGTGCCGCTTCGGGAGAATCCGCGGCGAGGAGCTGGTCGCGGGCGGCACGGTACGCGGCGGTCGGGTTCACATCAGGCACGGACCGATCATGCCGCATCCCGCTCGGAGCCGATCGATCAGGCGAGTTCCCGGAGCCAGCGGTCGAGCCAGGGAATGATGCGCGAGAGGTCGTCCGCGTCTATCGCGTCACTCGCGGCCGCACGGGCCGCCGGACCCGCGTTGAGCGCCAACGCACTGGGGAGCGCCTGGAAGAGCGGGATGTCCGAGCGGCTGTCGCCGATGGCGCAGCAGTGTCCGAGCGGCACACCGAGGTCGCGAGCGAGCGCGAGCGCCCGGTCCCGCTTGTCGAACTCGTCGAAGTGCTCGGCGACGGTGCCGTCGTGGGCGCCACCGTGCTCCCCCACGCGTGGCCCGCCGTTCGGGACGAACCCGAACCGCCGCGCGAGGGAACGGGTCACGGGCTGCCACGCGAGCGACGCGAGCACGGGTTCGACGTCGTGGGCACGGCACCACGCGACGACGGTCTCGGTTCCGGGTAGCACCGGGAGGTCGTCGAGCCACCGGTCGATCGTCGCCGTGGTCGTGCCGCGCCACCCGAGTGCGTCGACCTCACTGACCTGCTGGTTGGTGAGATCGCCGTCGGCGTAGCGGAGTTCGGCGTCGTCGAGCGCGTCCTGGTGCCCGAACCGGGCGGCCAGGAAGCTGCTGCTGGAGCCGGGGCCGACGAGGGTTCCGTCGACGTCGAAGAACACGATGCCGACGGTCACTGCCGACCGCTCCCCCGCACGACCGCATCGAGCACCCGGATCGTCTCGTCGGTGTCGACGTGCAGGTGCGCCCCGATGCCGAGCGCACGTGCGGCCTCGATGTTCTCGGGCACGTCGTCCACGAAGAACACCTCGTCCGGATCCGCCCCGAGGCGCTCGAGGGTGATCCGGAACGCCTCGGCATCGGGCTTGTTCACACCGATCTCGTGGGAGTAGCAGATCGGGTCGAACACCGCCGAGAACCGGAAGCGCCGCTCTTCTTCCTCTCGGGCGCCGTCGCCCGAGTTCGACAGGATCGCGAGGCCGATCGTGCCCCGGAGTCCGGCGAGGAAGTCGTACAACGGCTGGTTCAGGGTTCCGCAGTAAGCGTCCCAGAAGTCGGCCCGTATGACGGCGAGCTGGTCGGCCGACAACCCGAGCGCCGAGCCGATCGCGCCCCAGTACCGGTCGACGACGCCAATCTGACGGGAGGCATCGGGCAGGTCGGCCGCGACGAGGCGATCGGAGAAGTCGTCCGTCGTCATCCCGAGACGCTCGGCCCACCGCGCCCGGAAGCGTCCGGGCCAGGCGGCGTCGTCGACGAGTTCGAGCACGCCACCGACATCGAGCAGCAGCCACCGCACGACGGGCCCGGCAGCCCCGGCAGCTCCGTCCGTCCCGCCGCTCACAGCGATCCCCGTAGCTGCCGGATCATCTCGACCTCGAGTTCGCTCGGATCGAGCACGTACGCCTCGGTCGCACCCGTGGGCTCGTAGCCACGCCGGGCGTAGAAGGCCTGCGCACGGGTGTTCGCCTGGTGCACGTGCAGCCGCAGAGCCGATCCGTGCGCTGCCGCCCAGGCCTCGATCTCGTCGAGCAATCCATCGGCGACACCGGCGGCACGCCCTCGGTGCGACGGTGCGACGTAGACGCCGACCAGGAGCGGCCCGACCCGGGGGCCGGGTACGAACACCCCCATCGTCCCGAGCCACCGGCCGTCGGCGCCGATCGCGGCGAGGGTCGTCCCGCCGACGTCGTGCTCACGGCGGCCGCGTCGACGCCAGTCACGCTCCTGCATCCGCTCCGCGTCGGCGAGCCGCTCCCCGTACGCCTTCGGGGTGTCCCGGAGCATCTCCAGCCGCAGTGCCCGGACGGACTCCCAGTCGTCCTCGGTCGTCGGTCGGATCGTCGTTCCCCGCATGACCCGAGCCTAGGGGTGGCAGGCCCGGAGAACTCGTCCCAATCCGACTGGCGGACGACGCCGAATCACCTGCAACGACCGGGAAACACCCGGAGCGCTCACCAGCCGCACATCGCTGGTTCTCCACCCCACCGAGGGTGTGTTCGGCGCGCACACAGCAGCCGCGCCGA